>JBFJOC010000008.1:0-65316 GCA_041617855.1 Woeseiaceae bacterium
GGCCTTGTTCCAGGCGTAGCGTCCCGGCGCGATGACTACGTTTTCCGAGATTTCGAATGGAGCAGTGAGCACTTCGGTTTGGCGAACGAACCGTGTCGTCAGGCCGTCGCCTTTCTTGCCGAGCAGATTAACTGGCTCGAGAATCAATTCCCGCGACTCCGTATTACCCTCGAGATCGGTGACTTCTGCTGCGCTGGCGAGGATCTGATAGGTCTGCAACCACACGCTGTCCGGGATACCGAGATAACCGAATTCGAGTGCATGTTCGCGAATGCCTGCACGATTCACGAAGCCGAGAGCCGGAGCATAGTTCGAACCAATCCGGTGGGACCGCAGGTCACCGAACAGTCCGCGGGCACGAAACGTCTTTACGGCGAAGCCGTATGCTTCCTCGCTCGATTCGATGCCCTGGGTTGCGCTGCGCAGGTACCATATATTGGCCTGCGCGCCTTTATTCTGCAGGAAGGATCGGTTGATGTAGTTAAAATCCGCGCCCGCTACCGAGTTTGACTCGGTAGGATCCGGTGATCCGTCCGTGACGATCAGGCCGAGCGTAGACGTGCGTAGTACGTTCACGATGCCGCGACCAACAAAGAGGTTGACGTCCTCGTTGTCCGCATCCTGCAAGACGTCAATAATGCCGAGACTGACCGGGCCGACTCGCCCCGTCAGCTTTGCCCCACCGATAAGATCAACAGGCTGGCGATTTTCGTCAATGCCGATACGACGCGAGAAGAAGGGGATTCCATTGTCTTCGAGGTCCGCGAAAGAAAATAAATCAGCGTCCTGAAGAAAAAAAGCCCGCTTCTCGGGAAAGAATACCGGGAAGCGCTCGAGATTGACCACCCGGTCGTCGACTTCCGCAGCCGAGAAGTCGGTGTTGATTGTAAGCGCAGCCGTGAGCTGCGGAGTCAATTTGTAAAACACGTCTAGCGAGGGCACCGTATCGAAGGTGTCCATGTCCGTGGCGAAGTCACGCGACTGTCGGAGCGTTACCGAAGGAACGAGATCAATGCCGTGGCCCTGGCGAGCGTCCTCGATGCCCGTCACCATGCCGAGCGTTCCCGGGCGCGTAACTTTGTTGCGGGACGTCCAGGCAATCTGTTCGTTCCGTGACGAGATATTGAACGAAAACGAGATTCCCCATTCCGCATTGCCGGGATCGAAGTTCAGGGTTTTGAACGGAATTGCCAGCTCCGCAGTCCATCCCGTATCGGTAATCGTCGCGTGGCCGTCCCAAATGCCATTCCAGTTCGTATTCGGACGCCCGATCAGTCCGAACAGGCCCTCCTCGCGAACGCCGTTCGGATTGATCCGAAAGTCATAGCCACGTCGCTGATCGTTATAGGGATCGATAACGACTTTGAAGCGGTCCTCGTCCTGTATGTCGCTGCCCTGTGCCAGCATGAACGCGGTGATGTCGTCGACGTCCCGCATGCGGATCTCTGCGGCGATAAATAGGTTTTCCTGATCGTAAAGGACTCGCACACGTAGCGTTTCTTTTGGTTCCGAGTATTCGATCGGCTCGACTTCGTGGAAGTCCTCGATCAGCGCGGCATTGCTCCACTCGGGATCGTCGATAATGCCGTCGATAACCGGAGCGGTCGGCGTGAATACGATGGCAAATGTCTTGTCTGTGGCCGCAGCGAATGCCGCGTGCAGATGGGCGAAGCCAAATGGAACCAGCGCGAAAAGCGCGCTGACGATTCTCGGCTGTACGCAGCAAGCCATTCGGAGTTCCGCAAAAAATGCTGGCCGCCGACGTTAGCCGATAATCGCGGAAATTACAGTTTCACCGTTTATTAATTGTCGCGGCGCCTCCGCCGCGGAGCAGCGAGCCACTACCTGGCATCCGCCGCCTGTGCCGCATCGTGCTTCAGGCGCATGACCTTGCCGCGGCTCACGTAGAGGAGGTCACTGATCTTCAGGACGAGCGAATTTTCGAATTTGTCGAGCTGCCCGTCCGCATAAGCGATGCGCCACAGCAGCTCCACAATCGAGGCCTTTTCATCGTCGTCGAGCTGCCTGTGTAATAGCTCAGTGAATTCATAAACGGAGACGAGTTCCTCGGCATCCGCATGGGCTGCTTCAACGAGTGCAGCAGTTTCAGCCCTGTCGAGACCGAAATGTGCCGCGGCAAGCTGCATTATTCGCTCGCGTTCCCTTGCATCGAAATCGCCGTCGGCGAGCGCAACGTCGAGCATCAGTACGGTAGTGGCTCTGCGTATGGCCAAGGCGCGCTCGTCGCCGGTACTGTCGGGCGAATCTGGCGCAGTGAGAGTATCGATGATGCGCTCGTATAGTTTCTTAATCATCGCCTGACAGGTGCGAAAAATTGTGCCACGCAGCCCTCAGCTGTCTGCCTGGGAAGCTGGCAGCGGTTCGACGACAAGCAGATTGCCCGGCAAATCCGGACGGGATTTGCTCCAACTTTGCGATTCTTCGTCCTTTGCCGTCGCTATTTTCCCACGTATATGCTTGAGAACGCCTTTCAGTCTGGTTGCATGTTCCGGACCGATCCTGATGAGAAATTTCTGGCCTGCCGATAACGCTTCGAGCTCCGGATCCGCATATTGGAAGAGCACGTGCGGGCGAATCAGGTAAATCGGTTCGTCAACGGATGGAGCGGCCAGCAGATGATCGATAACCTCGACGGCACGATCGTTGAAATAGCCGTCCGGGTAGCCGAGCGTCACGTAGGACTGCTGAAACAGCGGGTAAAAACGTCGGTATATATTTACGAGCTCATCGAGGTCAATATTCATGAGCATGGTGACAACCACGTCATAGCGCGCAAAATTGTCAGCGCCGAGCAGGTACATCTCGCTGTCAGGCATGTGTTCTGCGGCGAAGCCCGTGCCAATGACACTGAGCGGCCGCATGCGCTCGGCGACCTGCTGCCGGGGCAGATTGTCGATCGTCACCACGAGTTTCTCGATCAGGGTCTCGGTTACGAGCCATTGGCCGAGTTCGCGCCCGAACAGGTCCGTGAGCGCAAGGGCGAAATAGGCGTCGCTGTCCTCGAGAGGTGGCAGCGGCGTCAGTGCGCGTCCGCGGTCGTCTGCAGCTGGGAACGGCGGCACCGGATGACGGGGCTCGACCATGTCGGGCAAGACACGAGGCGTTTCCTGCTGTGTCTCTGCGGGTTCAGGCGTAGCCGGGCGGGGTTCGAGCCGAAGCCACCAGGCCAGGATGGCCGCGGCCGCAACCAGCAGGATCAGCAGCAGCCAGGCGTCGCCGAATCGTCGCAACGGAGTCTCCACTAAGGGTAAAAGCCATTATCACCCGTAGGGAGCGGTCGCGTCATGGCCGATCAGCACGTGGCGAAGTGCTACTTCGTGACCTAAGCTGACTTCGAGAATTGCGAAATCGTTGCACGGCGAAATGCACACCGCACGGGCTGCCGTGCCGCGAGGCCCAACGGCGCCGCGCGAGTTACGGGTGGGGAGGACCTTTGGATTTGGGCACGATTTTCGAGGACATTCTTCAGACAGTCGGCAACACGCCGATTGTGCGGCTGAATAAGATCGGCCCGGATAACGTCAACGTGTTCGTCAAGATCGAGGCGTTCAATCCCATGGGTTCGGTCAAGGACCGGCTGGCGCTTGGCGTGATTGAGGACGCCGAAAAATCCGGCGCGCTCGAGCCGGGGCAGACCGTGATTGAAGCGACCAGCGGCAACACCGGCATCGGCCTGGCGATGGTCTGTGCCCGGAAGGGCTATCCGCTCGTCGTTACCATGTCCGAGAACTTCAGCATCGAGCGGCGCAAGATGATGCGTTTCCTCGGTGCGAAAGTCGTGCTCACCCCGGCGGCGCTGAAAGGCAGCGGCATGCTCGCGAAGGCCGTGGAGCTGGCAGAAAAGCACGGCTGGTTTCTGGTGCGGCAGTTTGAAAACGAAGCGAATGCGAATGCGCACTCGCGCACGACGGCACCCGAAATTCTCGAGGCATTTGCGGACAGGCGTCTCGACTACTGGGTGACCGGCTTCGGGACCGGTGGCACGCTCAAGGGGGTGTCGAGGGTGCTGAAAGACAGGAGCCCGAAAACCAGGGTCATCGTCTGCGAGCCCGACAACTCGCCGGTGCTCGGTAGCGGTATCCGCCAGCCGCGCGCCGATGACGGTTCGCCGTCGGAAAGCCATCCGATGTTTCGACCGCACCTCATGCAGGGCTGGGGCCCGGATTTCATACCCAAACTGACCGAAGACGTCGTCGACGCCGGCCTCATCGACGAGATTTTGCCGATTAATGGCGATGATGCGCTGCGGCTATCGAAAGCCCTGGCGCGAGAAGAGGGTATTTTTGTCGGCATATCCGCCGGCGCGACGCTTGCCGGCGCGCTTGCCGTCGCCGAGAAGTGTTCGGAAAGTTCGCCCGGCGCGAACATACTGTGCATGCTGCCCGATACGGGAGAGCGCTACCTGAGCACACCGCTGTTCGAGGGTATATCCGAGGACATGACGGAGGAGGAGCACGCTATTGCGCGCTCTACGCCGAACTACCGTTTCGATTCGTCGCCGGCTGCCGTGCCCGACGAAGCCGCAAAAACGCCTGTTCAGGCGGCAGCCGACGCGCTGGCCTTCCTGGACGAGGTCACGCAGGACGCAGAGAACCCGGTCGTCATGTTCGCGCTGGAGTGGTGCGAGTTTTGCTGGTCCGTCCGCAAGATGTTCGCAGTCTACGGTATTCCGTACCGGTCGATCGATCTCGACTCGGTTGCCTATCAGGATGGAAACAGGGGCGGAAAGATCCGCAAAGCGATTGAACAACGCACGGGTCTGCAAACGATTCCCCAGATTTACGTCGGCGGCGTACATCTCGGCGGCGCAACCGAGACGTTCGATGCCATCAAAGACGGCAGCCTCGCAAAGCTGCTCGAGCAAAACAACGTGGCCTGGAACCGCGAAGTCGAAACCGACCCGTATACCTTTCTGCCGGGCTGGCTGCATGCACGATAACCAAGTATATAAGGGATCACGACGATGACTACGTTCTCGCTACATCCGGCGATCGATGAAGGCGTGAAAGCAGGGAGAGCCGGTTTTTCCGGCGGGACCTTACGCTGCCATTGCCGAGAATGGCCGGTCGAGGTAACGGTAAGTGCGCAGTCCGCCCACAATCATGCCTGCGGCTGCACGAAGTGCTGGAAGCCGAAAGGCGCGCTGTTTTCCCTGGTGGCGGTCGTGCCGAGGGAGCTGCTAGAGGTTGCGGCGAACGGTGACAAGCTCGAGATTGTCGATAAATCCGCGGCGATACAGCGCTATGCCTGCAAGAATTGCGGCGTGCATATGTTCGGACGGATAGAGAACAGGAATCATCCATTTTACGGCCTCGACTTCATTCATACCGAGCTGTCGGACGACGACGGCTGGTCCGCGCCCGAATTTGCCGCATTCGTCTCGTCGATCATCGAGGCCGGTTTTCCGCCCGACGGCATGGACGAAGTTCGCGCCCGGCTTAAGGAACTCGGACTCGAGCCATACGACTGCCTGTCGCCGTTTCTGATGGACCTGATCGCGACGCACGCCGCGAAAGCATCCGGCAAGCTGTCCTCGTAGCGCCGACAGCCTGCCTCGGAAGCCCTTACCGGCGATGAAGCGATTACGTCGGCTCGCTCGCGATAACGGCTATGTCGGCCGCGCCGGGCGGCCGGTGACCGGGCTGCTTCAGCCACCACCGAGCTTTGCGTCGACGGCGTCGAGAAATCCGTGCATGTCGACGACGTTTTCCCGGTCGGGCTCCGTGGTCTTGCCACGGAGATCGGCCGTTATCGTGCCCTCCGCCACGGTTTCGATAAGCGCGTGTTTGAGATCGTTCGAGTAATCTACGAGTGCCGGGTTGGCGTCGCGTGAGCCGAGCGTTTCGAGCGCGTTTGCGAGCGCATAGATCAGCGCCGATGAGTTGAACAGCGCGACTTTACCGTCACTTTCGACGTATTTGAGATAGAGGTCGTGCGCGGTGCCGTGCGGGGCCTCGTAGAGCATCGTCCCGTCCTTGCTTTCGATAATCGAGCTCGCCGTTGCCAGGCTGCCGCCGAGCGCGGCGGAAATGTCCGAGAATATGTCACCGTCGAGGTTCTGCGCCGGATACAGCGCATTGCGCGGCGGATCGGTGATCATCTTTTTTAGCTGACTCGAAGGCCGCATGATCATGAACGATGGCGGCGGCGTGTCGTGCTGCGCCAGGTCGCGCCGCACTTCCGCAATTACGGTACTGAATACCTCGTCGTATTCCATATATTCGCGCTTCAGGCCGAAATAGACTTCCTTGTTTTTTACCGACGCGTCGCGAAAGACCTGACTTACCCAGTCTTTGATAGCTTCGCGATCGTTCGACATGAACAGTATAGGGTCGCCCTTCTTCACGCGCCGGGCATGCTTCTCGTCGCCGTCGACGATGACCTTCAGGATACCGTCCTCGACGGCAGGCGCGTTATAGCTTCCATACTGATCCCCGCCGCCGGCGCTCATGCGTGCGATCGACACGTGCGCCTCGCGATCCGGAATACCGTATTTCTTGAGCTCCTCCACGAGCTTGTAGAGTTTTCGCCCGGTCGTGTTGTCAGGGACGCCCCACAGTGCGCGATCGGGAGGATTCGCGACAATGCGCGCCGCCTGCGCGTCAATCAGTTCGTAATGGTAGGAGATGCCCTGCCTTGCGAATTCGGCCTCGTATTCGCTTTCGAATATATCCTCGATCGTCTTGCGCATGACACCGTCATAGCCCGGAATAACGGTGTCCTTGAGGCCCAGATACGCGTCCCGCTTCTCATCGATGGTGCGCCGGAAAAATGTATGCGCCCAGTCCTTGACGGCTTGAAGGTCGTTCGTGCCGAGCAGCCAGGGATCCCCTTTGTTGATGAAGCGTCGATGCAGTTCAACGGGATCTCCGCTCGCGCCGACGAAGACCAGCTTGGCGACGCCGGTGGCGTTCGACAGTTTGTTGAAACTGTCCTTGATGCCGCCGGATTCCATGGTAAGGACATCGATGTCCCGATCCATCCAGCCAGGTCTGCGGACCTTCAGGTTACGAAACAGGATGTCCTCGCGCGTAATATTGCCGTGAATGCCTTTTCGTATCGCACCGTTCGGAGACTTCGTGGCCAGACGATGCAGATCCGCTTCCCTGATCTGCGGATGCTTCGCAAGCATGTCGTCGAGCTGATCACGATTGAGCGTCATGCCGGCATTCTTGATACCGACACCGTATTTCTTGAGAGCTTCGATTGCGTCGACGACGGCCTGCCCGTTGGTCAGCAAGCGATTCTCCGCGGTCAGATCGATCTCGACCAGATCGACGTCGAGCTTTTTCGTCACGAATTTTTCGAGGATCTTTTCGAACGCGATCTGCGCCATTTCGTCGCCGTGCAGGACGACCAGAGGCTTGCCGACCTTGATCTTGGAGCCCATCTTGTCTCCCGATAAGTCGACCCGAATGGCACGGGCCGCACCGATGTTGGGCGCCAGTATATTGGATGGTCCAATCAAGTCCAGGTTGGCCGGCCGCGACGTCGGCGTTACTCGCGGGCAAGGGGCGCGGCGCGGATGCGCCTCGCATGCAGCCCGTTACAGCGATGCGAGATGAACGGGCGCTGTATCGAGTCGACTAATCGTCGGCGCGACGGCCGCCGAGCAGGCTCTTGCGCTTCTCGTCCGTGCAGTATTGCGCGGCGTAGTCGTAGCCGGTGTCCGACGCCCGCCGGATTACTGTGCGGCGATCATCGAAGTGCTCGTAAACACACGCGCAGTGTTCGGCATCGCAGTCGGCCAGCGGCAGAAACGGCGCATCGGTGGAGAGAAACCGGGATTTCGCCAGCTCACGCGCGGCTTCGCAGCACGAGTTGACTTTCGGATTGATCTGTACACCGCGGAAGCAAGGCTCCGGCGAATGCGACCCGGTGGGCGGTGTTTTTGGCGGAGCGGCCGGCTTCCTCGCCAGCAGTTTGAAAAATTCCATTTACTCGCCTCCGTGAAGGTACTGAAACCTTAGCATGTCCCAGGACGCGTGTCGTTCGACTGAATCTCGAAAGTGTTTGTGAAACGAATCCGATTCGGGGGCGAATCCAAGAAAGCGTGAGGCAGCCGCAGATCCGTAGCCTCGGTGCAGTTCCTCTGAATTACGGTTTTGCCGCGTCGCAGTACGCGAGCAAGCGCACGTCGATGCGGCAAAAATTTGACGTAAGTCACATTCCTGACAGCCCGATATGACCGGCATTGGCAGGGCGTTGGATAATGCCGCGGTTCGACTACGCACGAGCCTTGTGAATGGCCGAAAGTGCCGCAACCGATGCAACGCTAGATTCGACTCGAGCCGGGAACATGGTGCTGCTCGTCGCAGGAGATGGGTCGATTCGGACCGTACTCGAGGCGCCCGAATCACTTCGTGCACGCGACGCCGGCCTGACGCTGCACGATATCTGGCCCGTCGATCTCGTCGAGCGAATCAAAGCTTACATAAAGCGCACGCTTCGGTCGCGCAAAGTCCAGACGGACGAGGCAGGCAGCAGGGAAGATGGGCGCTCGTTCGAGTTCATTTACGTAATGCAGGGGCGAGATCGCGTGCTTCTCGTCGTCCGCGACGTCTCCGAGGTAAAAACCAACCAGAGCCGCATCCGTCAGCTTGCCTATACCGACGAGGTGACAGAGCTGCCGAACAGAGAATTCCTGTTCGGTGAGCTTCAGAAAATTACGGATATGCAGCGCCTGAAGGAGGGACGCGCGGCGCTGATCTGCATCCAATTGGGGCAATTCGACGACCATAGCCATGAGCTCGTCGCGAGCCAGCAGGATGCCGTGCTCAGGGAGCTCGCCTCGCGCCTGCGTACGCAGCTACGCCGGATCAACGACGCCAACGAAGACGACTACGAGCGGTTCTCGATCGTCGCTCGCACCGATTTTCGGCAGTTCTGCATCGTTTTGCCGAGCATCGAAAGCGGCGAGAACGCCGAGGCTGTGGCTGACCGCCTGCTCATCTCGCTGCGCGAACCGGTTACGCTCGAAAACCGCAGCGTGGCGATCCGGCCTTACGGGGGCGTCAGCCTGTTTCCCCAGGACGGGACGGATCCGGCGACGCTGTTCGAGAACGCCGTCTCAGCCGCCGAGGATGCAAGGGGCTTTCAGACCGCGCCCTTCAAGTTTCACTCCGGTACCGTCAGGCTGCGGACTCTGCAAAGGCAAGATCTGGCGCACCAGCTCGAAACGGCGCTTGAGCGCGAAGAATTCACGCTGACCTACCTGCCCGTCGTCGATGCTTCCTCGCACGTCGTCCATTCTGTCGAGGCCCTGCTGCGCTGGCCGGCGGGCATGCTCGGCAAGCAATCCACCAGCAAGATCGTAACGATGGCCGAGCGAACCGGCATCATCGTGCCGATCGGCGAGTGGGTGCTGCGGCACGCCTGCGAGCAGCTCGCGCGCTGGCGCGAAGAAGGACACAGCGAGTTGCGTATCGCGGTAAATCTCACCGCGCAGGAGCTGTCCCGGGCGGACCTCGCGATACGGGTGGCCCAGATCCTCGAGGAGACGGGCATCGGCGGCACGGATCTCGATTTCGAAATTCGGGAGCACATGCTGTTTCGCGATGCGCTGAAGCAATTTGCAGCCTGTCAGAGCCTCAAGGCACTCGGAGCCGGTCTGATCCTCGACGACTACGGTACCGGCGCCTGCTCACTGGTACACATGTCCGAAAGCCCGATTGATGCGATCAAGATCGACAACGCCTTCATCAAAAACCTGGAAACCAACGATAGGGACCAGGCCGCATGTTCGGCCGCGATCCGATTCGCGGAGGGCCTCAATCTCGACGTGATCGCGGAGGGCGTCGAGACTCGGGCCCAGGCGCAGTTTTTGCGTGCTGCCGGCTGTCATTACCTGCAGGGGTTCCTGTTCTCGGAACCGCTTGCGGAAGACCAGGTTGCCGATTTTTTGAACCGATCACGGGATGCGCAGCCCGCTACTGAAGAAGACTCGTGAGCGACGCCGACAAAATTTCCGTGGGTGCCAACGCGGACGACGAAATCGATCTGACGCATACGATCCGCAAGCTGTCGCTGCCGGTAGTTGCGGACAATGATCCGATCGAAGACGAGGGAACGGTGCTGCTGGTCTGTTGCGACACCACGTCGCAGAAGTGGGGGCCGCGCTGGCTCAACCAGGTCGGGCTGCAGGCGGCTATCCCGCCCGATCCGACGAACGCCCTCGAAGTCGCTCGAAGCAACCAGCCGGACCTGATCATTGTCGATGCCAGCCTGACCGACGGTACCGGCGAGCTCCTGTACAAAGTTTTGCTGGATGCGGCCGATCTCGAGATGCCGATTCTCGTGCTGTGTTCCAACAACAAGGAAGCCGTTGCCGCGGTGGACGCCGGCTGTTTCGATATCGTTCGCAAACCGTTCGAGTGGCAGGTCATCAGCCGTAGGGCGCGGCACGCGCACCGGCTGAAGACGGTCAGAACGAAGCTCAGGGTCAGCCAGGAGTCGCTGACGGAGGCGCTTACGCTGGCCGACGCGGCCCGCAAGCGCCTGCGCAGCCGGGAGAATTTCGAGCCCGTCACGGGGCTGCCGAACAAGTCGAAATTCATGGAGTTGCTCCGCCGCGGCATGCAGGGGATCGCGAAGAACGGCGGCGTGCTCGCGGTGTTCGTCGTCGGCTTCACCCGGTTCCGCCTGGTTATCGAAGCCATGGGTCAGCAGAAGGCCGACCTTCTGCTCACGCACATCGGAAATATTCTCGCGGAGTGCCTGCATGGCAGCGAGCAGTCGGGTGAGCTAACGCTGCGCACCGGAGCCACGGCCAGTCTCGACCAGTTTCGCTTCGGTATGATGGCGACGTTCGCCGATGACGGCGACGATCTGACGGATTTTCAGCAGCGCGTGCTCGATACGGTATCGCAGCCGATCCAGGTGGCCGGCCAGACCCTGTATCTCTCGGCGTGCCTCGGCATTGCTCTGTATCCTCAGGATGCCGACGACTCAGACAGCCTGCTGCAGCGCGCCGACAACGCGATGCGCGATGCGCAAAGTCGAGGCGGCGGATTCAAGTATTACTGCACGAAAACGGACGCCGCCGCGGGGCGCAAGCTCAGGATCGAGCACATGCTGCACGAAGCGCTCGATCGTAACGAGCTGTCGCTCGTCTATCAGCCGATCATCGAGATTGCGAGCCGAAAGGTCACGGCAGCCGAGGCGCTGCTGCGCTGGCGTCAGGCCGACGGGACGTACATATCACCCGGCGAATTCATGCCCATTGCCGAGGAGTCTGGGCTCGTCATTCGCATCGGCGAATTCGTGCTTAACGAGGCGTGCCGACAGTACAGGGCGTGGCACCAGGGCGGGTTTCCGCTTCCGCACATGTGTGTGAACGTGGCGAAGGTTCAGCTCATGAGTAGCCGCTTTGCGACGTCGGTTCGCCAGATAATCGACGAACACTGTCTCCGTCCGGGAATACTCGAGCTCGAGATCAGCGAGCGCGGCGTGCTTTCGGGCGATTACGACGTCGTGACTCAGCTGCATGACCTCAAGGCGCTCGGCGTCCGACTGTCGATCGACGATTTTGGCACGGGCAATTCGGCAATCGCCTACCTGAAAGACCTGCCGGTCGACGTCCTGAAGATCGATCAGTCCTACATCTCCGGAATGATACGGAATCCAAAGGACGAGGCGATTGCATCCGCGATGATCGCCCTAGGGCAGCGCCTCGATCTGCTGGTGATCGCCGAGGGCGTCGAAGAAGTAGAGCAGCTCGCGCTGTTGCACAGGCTGGGCTGCAACGCTATGCAGGGCTACCTGGCCTCGAAGCCGCTGCCTCCGGACGACTTCGTCAAGCTGCTCAAAGCCGTACGTACGCCGAGGTAGGGCACGGTATTTAACCGCCCCCTTATGTGATTCGCGTCACGTTTTGGCGGAATGCGTGACGACCGCAGTCAACGCGATATCGCTCCCGATATTTTCTAATAAGCCCACGAATTACGGGACCGAGGGCCGCGCCAAACGCGCGGCACCGTCACATTCATGATGTTGAGCGCAATGACTGACAGCTTCAAGAATTCTGGCGCGATCGTCGCTTCGATGATCGTGGCCACATTACTCGCGTGGAGCGGCTCCGCTCTCGCGGCAATCAGCGACTACCATCCCATGCGGTTCGAGCACATTACGCTCGATGACGGCCTGTCGCAGAGCAACGTCCTGAGCGTGCTGCAGGACTCGAAGGGCTGGCTGTGGATCGGCACGGAGAATGGACTCAATCGCTACGACGGCTACGAGTTCACCTACTTCAAGCGCGAACGCGGCAACCCCGACGGATTGCCGAATGACTTCATTTTCGACATTGCCGAAGATGGGCAGGGCAAGCTCTGGCTGGCGACGAACGGTGGCGGCCTCGTAACGTTCGATCGCCGCACCGGCAAGTTCCGTACTTACCGGCACGATCCGGACGACCAAAGTACTATAGCCGGCAATATCGTGAGGCGCCTCCTGATTGACGAGGACGGCACGATCTGGGTGGCGATGCGCGGTGCCGGCCTGGATAGGATGAATCCGCAAACCGGCGAGTTCATTCATGTGCGCCTGAAAAAGAGCGCCGCAAATGAAGCCATGAACGTGTATGCGCTGCATCGCGATTCGAAAGGGCATATTTGGGCGGGCGGCGACCACGGTCTGACGCGCGTCAACGTTAAGACGGGTGAGATTGTGACGTTTACGCACGACCCGTCGGATCGCCGGTCGCTCAGCGACGGCAGCGTGCGTGCGATCACCGAAGACAGCGATGGCCGGCTCTGGGTCGGTACCTACGGTGGTGGCCTCAGCCGCCTTAGCGTGGATGGAAGGTCGTTCCAGCGCTTCGTGCACCGGCCAGGTAACACGCGCTCGCTCTCGGGCAACGACGTTACGACGATTTTCGAAGACAGCGATGCCCGGCTCTGGGTTGGCACGACGGACGGCCTCAATCTGTTCGACCGGACGTCCGGATCCTTCATTCGCTACGCGCACGACAGCAAGGATCCGTCGAGCCTCGGCGACAATAATGTGACGGCGATTTTCGAAGACCGTACTGGCCTGCTGTGGGTCGGTACGAAGATGCGCGGCCTGAACAAGTGGAATCCGCGCACCTGGGCATACGGCCTCGAGCCGGCGAAGAAGCTTACGGCGAGTGGCGAGAGCAAGCCGAACGTCACCTCGTTCGTCGTCGACGCGAAGGGCACTCTGTGGATCGGGACCTTCGGCGACGGCCTGAACGCGCTCGATCGTCAAACCGGCAAGATTGTCAAGTATCGCAGCGGCGCCCAGGGCAAGCTCAGGATCGGAGACGATCGCATCATGAGTCTGCTCCGTGATCGTGACGGCCGCATCTGGATTGGAACGATGACGAACGGCATCACGCGCCTCGACCCGAAGACCGGACAGACTCGTGCATTTCGACACGATCCCCGCAATCCGTCGAGCCTAAGCGCCAACGGCATCATGACGATTTATGAAGACAGCGCGGGCCGAATCTGGGTCGGAACCTTCGGGGGCGGCATCAGCCGTTACGAGCCGGCTACCGGCGAATTCACGCGATTCGCTGCCAACCCCGCGAATTCGGCAGCATTGAGCAGTAATCGAGTTACCAGCTTCGCGCAGGACCGGAGCGGAAAAATGTGGATCGGAACCGACGCGGGCGGGCTGAATCTGTTTGACCCGGAGACGGAAAGCTTCGTGCAGTTTCGCCACGACCCGACAGACCCGCGCAGCGTAGCGGCCGATACGATCTACTCACTTAACGTCGATGCCAGAGGCTCGGTTTGGGTGGGTACACGCGGCGGTCTGGACAGGTTAATCGGCGATGCCGGCAAGCCCGAGTCGATTTCATTCGAGAACGTCTCCCAGGCGAACGGGCTGACGAACGACGTCATCTACGGCGTTCAGTTTGACGACAACGGCTGGATTTGGATGTCTACGAACTACGGAATCAGCCGCTACCACCCCGAGACGGGCGAAATCCGCAACCTGCATCGGAAAGACGGCCTGCAGTCGGAGGAGTTCAACTTCGGCGCCCACTATCGTAGCGCGACAGGCGAGCTGTTCTTCGGCGGCCACAACGGCTACAACGCCTTCGATCCGGCAGAGCTGCGCGCAAACAATACGAGCCCCCTCATCGCGTTGACCGGGTTCTTCAACTCGAACAATCCAATCAAGTCCGACCTGCCTTTTGACGAGGAAAACGGCTACGAGATCGACTGGCGCGACGACACGATAGCGTTCGAATCTGCAGCGTTGGACTTTACGGCGCCGGAGATGAATCGCTACATGTACAAGCTCGAGGGCTTCGACAAATCCTGGATTGACCTCGGCAATCGACGCCGCGTTACCTACACGGATCTCGATGCCGGCAGCTACCTGCTGCGCGTCAAGGCTGCGAACAGCGACGGCGTCTGGAACGAGACCGGCGTTGCGGTGCCCGTTCACGTGAATGCCGCTCCGTGGAATACCTGGTGGGCGTATCTCGGCTACGCACTTCTTTGCGCGCAGATTGCCTATCTGATTTATACCAGCCATCGCAACAAGCTGCGCCGGGAAGAGCACTACAGCCGGCGTCTCGAGCGCGAGGTCAACCTGCGCACGGCGAAGCTCATCGACAAGAACAAGCAGCTCAAGGAACTCAATCAGGCACTCCAGGAGAGCAGCCTCAGCGATCCGCTGACTGGACTACGCAACCGACGCTTCGTCTTCGAGGAGGTTTCACGCGATCTTGATCTGATCCGGCGCAAGATGGCAAACGAGCGCGACGGCGTGGACATGTCGGACGCATCCGAGCTGGTCTTCATGATGATCGACATGGACAGCTTCAAGCCGATCAACGATACCTACGGGCACGCGGCGGGTGACCAGATGCTGCTCGAGTTTCGTGACCTGCTTCTCGGCATCTGCCGTCGCTCCGACTTCGTCATTCGCTGGGGCGGAGACGAGTTCGTCATCATCGCCAAGCAGACGAGTCCGGAGGAGTCGGAAGCACTTGCCGAACGTATCCGCTCCACGGTGGCGAACCACAAATTCGTGCTCGGCGACGGCCAGATCGTACGCACGACGTGCTCAATCGGCTTCGCTGCCTATCCGCTGTTCCGCGCGCAGGCGGACAACGCCGATCTGGACCAGATCATCAATTTGGCAGATAACCTCATGTACGAAGCGAAAAAGAAGCGCAACGCATGGGTGGGCATGTCCGGACCGAGCAATGCGGCGACGAGCTCGGAAGTCGATCATGGATCGATCGAACCGTCGTCGATCCTGTTCCGCGCACGTCGCGCAGGCAACCTGACCCGGCACCCGGCGGCGGACGGCAACAAGGCTTCGCATCTCGTCAAGGTTGTCGGCTGAGAATGGCAGCGGCGAATGACCCAGACAAAAGGGTCGGTGCATACAAGTAAGGCCATGAATAAAAAGCGCCAGGTACTGGTTTCGCTCATCGCGGTCGGTGGAATAGCGATCCTCTCACAGTCCAGCGATGTCGCAGACAGCATCGTGTTTGATCGCGGCGTCGCAGGCACCGAGACGGGCGCTGCGGGAGCCGGAATAAACCAGCGGGCGCGCAGCAAGCGAAGTCTGCGCAACGGTGTCACGCCTGCCGGGGGAGCGCCAGCGCATTTCACTGATTTGCCGACAACGTACACGGTAAACGCAGCGAGCGCGGACATTGTTTCTATGCCCGATGCTGTCGAAAATGACACGCGCGCTATCTCCCCACGTGACAAGATGAGCGGTCCGGTTGCGGCGCTTGCGGAGCTGGGTGGACCCGCCCCGGTTGATATCGTGGTGCGTTACGACCGCTACCCCGAGCTTTTCGACGACGAGCGCATCGAGAGTCTCGGCGGCAACGTATTGCGCAGCTATACGGCACTCGAGATGCGTGCCATTCGAATTCCCGCGGCAGCGCTCGAGTCTCTCGCACTCGAGGACGGCGTCGACTGGCTGTCTCTGGACACACAGGTACACGCGACGTCGATTGCGTCGCGTGAGGCGGCAAACGTGCCCGCGGTCCGCACCGTTAATTCCGGGTACACCGGTGAAGGTGTCCGCGTTGCTCTCATCGATTCAGGCGTGGGCTCGCATCCGGACGTCGCCGGCAGCATCGAGCAATATTCGTTTCTCGATGGTGCGAATCCGCAGCCGTTCCTTATCGCTGATTACGGTGCGCTCAGCCTGGGGACATTCATGGGCGGCGACGGTTTCGGTCACGGGACACACGTCGCGGGTGTCCTGGCCGGCAGTGGCCGCGACTCAAATGGTGATTTCGAGGGTTCGGCCAAGGCCGCAAAGATCTTATCGCTGCAGGTTTTGAATTCGAACGGCGGTGGCCAGCTGTCCGACGTCATCGCGGCGCTCGACTGGCTGCTCGTGTACGGCGAATCGCTCAAAATACGTGTCGCGAATATCTCGCTCGGGATGAGCGTCGCCGAATCGAACACGACCGATCCGCTCGTGCTCGCTGTCGAGCGGCTCTGGGACGCAGGTATCGTGGTGGTCGTCGCAGCCGGTAACGGCGGGGCTAACGGCAATTTCACGATTACGAGTCCCGGTAACTCGCGGAAAGTGATCACCGTAGGTTCGCTGACGGATAACGGAACCGGATCGGACTTTGGCGACGACTACGTCTCGACGTTTTCGTCGCTCGGCCCCACCGCCGGTGACTTCGTTCTAAAGCCGGACCTGGTGGCACCCGGAAACAGGCTCGTCGCTGCGATTCCCTCGCAGTCGCAGCTGAAACTGCAATTCCCCTCACGCGTTGTCGCCTGCACGGCGAGAAAGTGCAGCAGCGAGTACCTGGAGCTGTCCGGCACCAGCATGGCGGCCCCGATGGTGACGGCTGCGGCGGCCCGGATGCTCGAACGGGAACCGACGCTGAATCCCGCAACCGTGAAGGCGCGCCTGATGCGCTCTGCGCGAAAACTGGACGCTGAGCCGACCATGACGGGCGCCGGCACGCTCGATATCGATGCGGCACTTGACGAAACAGGCTTGGTTGCGGGTGACGCGCTGTCCCCGCTGATGATGCGCGACGAGATTACAGGCGGCATCCTCGTCGAGGATACCGCGCAGCTCTGGGGTGATGCGCACTGGAGCGCCGGGTCCCTGTTTTACGGCGGCTTCGACTGGACTGCCGGCTACGACGCCGACGTCGATGGGGAGATCGACGCGACGGGCTACCTCTGGACGGACGGCAGCGTCTGGGCGAAAGGCTATCTCTGGACCGATGATGGCGGTATCTGGGCGAAGGGTTACCTCTGGACTGATGGCAGCGTCCGTAGCCGAACCCTGTTTATGAACACGGAACTCGGCATGGTCCTGAACGACGATGCGCCGACGGCCCCGGCGAAGAAAGGGCGCCGGTAATCGGGCGGTGCCACGCCGCGGTCAGTTCGCGGACGGCCGCAGGGATATCTTCCCGGAGTCCGTGATGCGAATCGGCCGAAAAAACGTACCGACGTCCAGCTTGGCCTCGAGGTCGTAGTCGAAACTGTCCTGTGCGCCCCGCATCAGATCGGTGACGACGCGGATTCCGGCAAACAGGTTGGCGGCTGCCGTTACCTTGAATTCACCTTCCCCGTAGGGGTCTATGACCGGCAGGTCGTTTGCCACGCCCTTGATAAGCTCGTGGCCTGCCAGGCGCACCGTGTAGGACATGCCGCGAACGTTCAGCGCCTCCCGGTTCGGGTTAATGACGTGCAGTCCGATCTCGAAGTTCGGAATAACGCCCTCAGACGGCAGCGTGCGGAACGAGTTTACGGTGACGGTCGGCGTCTCATAGCCAGGCCGTAGCCCCGTGCAGGCCGCAAGCAGGCAGGCGCTGAGCACGAATATGGCCGTCGAGAAGCGCGGCCGCGTATATCGAGAATTTATCAAGTCGGATCTCCGGTGATGCACGGCGGTTCGCAGTATATGCCCGTGATGCAGGATGGTCGACTTGATTGCGCCGACCGCAGCCGCCATGCTACCTGCCGGCGCTATCCTATCAAAACTCTTATTTGCATCGAACGGGTAATCCAGCGTGGAGTCCATAAACGACACCATTGAAGTTGCGACACGGTTCTTGCCGGTGCTGGCAACTTTGGCTGCAGTCACTGCAATCCTGTATGCGACCAATTGGTATCTGCGACGCCGCTGGCACGAGAATCCGGACGCGCAATTCCGGTTTCAGCTGATCATGCTGTCGCTGACTTTCGCGGGAATTCTCGGCGTTATCATCGCTCTGCCCATAAACGACACGCTTCGCGGCCAGCTTCTCAGCCTGATCGGCATCTTGCTCAGCGCTGCAATTGCGTTGTCGTCGACGACGTTCATCGGCAATGTCATGGCCGGGATCATGCTCAAGGTCGTAAAGAGCGCACGCCCGGGCGACTTCATTACGGTTGCCGACCTCACCGGCCGGATTACCGAGATGGACCTGCTGCACACCGAGATTCAGACGGAGTTCCGCGATCTCGTTACGGTGCCGAACCTGTATCTGGTGACGCAACCGGTGCAGGTCGTGCGTGCATCCGGGACGATAATTTTCGCCGAGGTGTCTCTGGGATACGACATTCCGCACGGGCGCGTCCGGGAGATCCTATGCCGTGCGGGCGAAGCGGCGGGACTCAAGGACTGTTTTGCAAACGTTCGTGAACTCGGCGATTTTTCGATTACCTATCGCATTGCGGGCCTGCTCGAAAATGTACAGAGCCTGATTACGGCACGGTCACAGCTTCGCACGGCCGTCCTCGATGCGCTTCACGGTGAAGGAATCGAAATCGTCTCGCCTAATTTCATGAATACGCGGGCGCTGCCGGAGGGACAGCTTTTCGTGCCGCGGGTATCGGCTGACGACGCACCGCAGCAAGAGACGACCGCGGAGGATGTCGCGTTCGACAAGGCGGACGAGGCAGCATCGATCGAAGAGATCCGCAAAGCGATCGAAGCCGCGGACCGCGAGATGGCGGAGCTCGAAGAGCAGGGTATCGCGGCGGACAAAGGTCGACTTGCTGGGATCGAGGCGCGAAAGTTACGCTTGATCGACAGGCTCAAGGCCGCCGAGGAGCAAAAGCAAGCCGAGGAGGCGTTGGACTGACTGCGGGCGTACCGGGCTATCCGGCTGCCTGGCGAGTTCGGAATACCGTCGTTCTTGCGACGCGTTACCCGGGCTTCCGGATGGTTCGCCGGCGACCCGATTCCTGCTTCAATGCATCGACGCAAAGCTGACCGGTACGGTTGTATGGGTCGCAATCCATGTCGTCGTCGGCATTGGTTTCGAGCGAGTGCAGCCGCAGTTACGGATACGATTTCGACAGCCCGGTCGCAAAATCATCCAACGCGGGCGTCGCTCTGGCGGTATCGCGGGGGCTTTGCTTGGTGACGGCCTTCCTTGTCGACATAACGTTTCTCCCTGAAGCTCGTGTCCCATACCCTGTTAACGAGACAGCCGATTCGTGTGAATGCGGCCCGTCAAACCGCAGGTACCGTCCGTCGGAATTGGCTGAGATTTTGTAAACGTTACGAGCCCGTCATTCATCATCAGCCGGCTTGGCGCGCGATCACGGCGTCGACAATCCGTGACGCCCATTCCGCGTACACGCGAGGTCCCGGATGAAATCCATCCGCCGCCATCAGGCTGGTGTCGGTCGTAAAACGGACATCGATGAAAGTCGTGTCCGGCTCGCGTTCGACATCGGCCGCTAGGACCGCATTGAGCTCGCTGGCGCGAGCCCCGATGTACCAGCGCAGCGGCTGCGGCAGCGCTGGAAATCCGTGCATCGGCGGCAGGCCCGATACCAGAATACGCCCGGCCGAGAATCTTTCGCGAAGCAGCTGTCGCAGCTGCCGCTGCTGCGAGCGCCAGGCGTCCGACGGCACGTGGGACGTCGCGTCGTTTACGCCGAGTGACGTGACGATCACGTCGAACGGTTGCGCCCGCATGTCACGGACCGCGTCGAGGGTGGCTCGCGTGGTTGCGCCGGTTTTGGCGACCAGCAGCCACTCGACGCGAAACGTTTTTGCGAGGCGCGTGACGAGCTGTCCGGACAGGGCCTCATCCTGGTGCTGCGCGCCCACCCCGGCCGCCGCCGAGTCGCCCAAAATAAGCAGTCGCAGGGCGGGGCCTTCACCGGCAGTGCCTTCGCGGGGGCCCGGCGGTTCCGGGAGCCGCGGCGTGCGCAGCCGGGTCGCGAGACCCTGCGCGAGCAGCACCGGGCCCAGGGCAATCGTCACGAGGGTATGCATCGACAGAATCCGCAGCCGGGAGATTGTGCCGGACGGTGCGTCAGGTCTGCGTGCCCGACACGCGTTTGCCGAGCCAGCGGACAGCCTCCTCGGTGCGCTCGGACCAGGGGTGGCCGAAACCCAGGCGCACGAAGTTCGCGTAGCGTGCGCGCGGGGAGAAGATCCGCCCCGGTGCAATGCTGATGCCGTTCGCGATTGCGTCGTCGAACAGGCGGGTCGAATCGCAGTCCTTCGGCAGCTCGACCCAGAGCACGGAGCCGCCAACCGGTTTCGACGTACGCGTACCCGCAGGAAACCAGTCCGCGACCATGGCGCGCATCCGCTCGGCGTTATTGTTGAGAGCGGGCCGAAGCGCTTTCAGGTGCCGCTGGAAATCGCCGCTAGCGACAAAATCCCCGAGCGTAAGCTGCTGCAGCAGGCCGGAGGAGCACGAAAACGCGCGCTTCAAGCGCAGGAGTTCCCGCATGTTGCCGTCGGCTACGATCCAGCCAATGCGATAACCGGGTGCCGCGGTCTTGGAAAACGAACCGCAGGTCATCACCCGTGCATCGCCCGCCACGAACTGCGCGGGCACGGGACGGACACCGTCAAATCGCAGATCTCCATACACGTCATCGTCAATGAGGACGGTATCGAATTCAGCCAGTAGTTTTACCAGCTCACGACGCTCCGGGTCGGGCATCGTGACGCCGAGCGGATTCGACAGAGTGGTCGAAAACATGCAGGCCGTCACCCGATTCTGTTCGAGCGTACGCCTGAGCGCGGACAGCGTTACGCCCTCCTCGGGGCAGGTCTCGACCTCGATCGCAAGCATACCCAGACTGTCGATGAGCTCGAGCATGCCGTGATAGGTTGGCGTTTCGACGGCAATGACGTCGCCCGGCGAGGCAACCGCGCGTAGCGCAAGCAGCAGCGCCTCCTGGGCGCCGTTCGTGATACAGATGTCGTCCGGATCGACGTGTACGCCGGTCGTGTCGAGATAGTGGTAGGCGATCTGACGCCTCAAGGCCGGCGTGCCCTGCGTCGTCGCGTAGCCGAGACTGCGTTCGAGCGACCGGGCCATCACCCGTTTCATGGATCTGTGCAGGGCCTTCGCGGCCGGCTTCGCCATGCAGGGGTTCGCGATGCCGAGCGGCACGAGGTCCGGCCGGTTGATGCCGTCGTAGACCCGTTCCATCAGACTGCGGCATTCGAGGGCACAGGGGTTGCAGCGGCTCGAGGGCGTGGGCTTCACGAGCGGCGTGCTGCGCACGTGGCGCACGTAAAACCCGGACTGCGGCCGGGACTCGACCCGCCGCTGGCGCTCGAGCTCGACGTAGGCCTGGCGAACGGTGGGTACGCTGACGCCCGCGGCCCGACTCATCTTCCGGAGCGACGGCAGCCTGTCACCGGGCTTCAAGGTGCCCGAGCTGATGTTTTCGTTTATCAAATCAATAACTTGTCGATACAGATAAACGCCGTGCTGTTTCTGGACCGTCTGCATAACTGTATAGGTCATATTTTTTAAAAATTGTATCTGTTATATCTACAAATTGAGTCTATAGTCAAGCTCAGATTGCACCTGCCCGGAGGATCAGAGGATGAACAAGCACTCGAATCTCTGCTATGACGAGCTCAATGGTTGCAACTCGGCGCGCCGGAACACCGGTGACGGAGCGCGGGACAAATGGTTGCGGGCTCTGAAGGTCATAGCCGGGCCTGCGGTACGGATGCACCATTACCGCAATCTGCGCGCGGCAGTTCTCTATGATGCCGGTAACGCATCTCGAAAAGCTGAGCGCAGTGAGTAACGCAGCCCTGTATACGATAACGGTCCTGATCTGGGGATCGACTTGGTTCGCGATCGAGTTTCAGCTCGGCGACGTCGCCCCTGAAGTCTCGATTGCGTACCGCTATGCGGGCGCGGCGCTGATGCTGTTCGCATGGTGCCGGGCCCGCGGGCTGACGCTCCGTTTCGGGCGGCGCGCACACGGCTGGTTTGCGCTGCTCGGCGTGCTGATGTTTTGCGTCAACTACATCTTTGCCTATCGAGCGCAAATCTATATTACGTCCGCGCTTTCAGCGATCGCGTTCTCGACGATGGTCTGGATGAACATCATTAACGCGAGAGTCTTCTTCGGCGTAAAGGCCTCAGGCTACGTTCTGACCGGCGCTGCGCTCGGCATTATCGGCATCGTCGTTCTGTTTGCGCCGCGCATCGAAGAAATCTCCCTGACCGGAGGTGTCTTCCTCGGCAGCATCCTGGCGATGCTCGGCGCGCTCTTTGCGTCCTTCGGCAACATGGCATCGCAGGCCGCGCAGCGCCGTAGCCTGCCGGTGATCCAGTCGAATGCGTGGGGTATGTTTTACGGAGCGCTGCTCAATGCCGCTATTGCGGCGGCCGGCGGGCACGAGTTCGCATTCGACTGGTCCCCTGGATACGTCGTGTCGCTCGTTTACCTTTCTGCATTCGGATCCGTCATCGCGTTTGGCGCGTATCTGACTCTCCTCGGCCGTATCGGCGCACACAGGGCCGGCTACGCGATCGTGATGTTTCCCGTTGTTGCACTCGTGCTGTCGGCGCTGTTCGAAGGGCTGGTCATCGACCTGTCTACCGTCATCGGCGTTGCGCTGGTTCTGACCGGCAACCTGTTCGTGCTGGGTAGCGGCGGCGATTCGCCGCTCGAGCGCGTCCGCACCGCTCCGCGCGCGGGCCCGGCTGCGCCCTCGCTGCCCGCACGCGCGGATGACGTAAGCTGAGTCGGGGAGCGCCCGCCGCGCGCGCCCGGCGAACCGGATGGCGCGATAATCAGTTGCGATCGGCCACCGGAATCATGACGTGCGCATATTCCGTGCCGTCCCACATTACGTAAGGACCGCCGTCATCAGGATCCCGGCTGATCGCGTCCAGCATTTCGATGTCGGGTGCAAGCAGCATCATGTGCGGGCCTTCGACGACCCACTCGTTGTCATCGGTCGGTCCGTCGGCGTAGGGGTCGACGTTGCTCGCGCCCTCGTCGCCGGCCAGCATGTAGGAAATGCCGATGCGCTCGGCGGAGAACGGTGAACGCTTCTGCCAGGCGTCGCCCCAGGCCATCCATGTTTTGTCGAAGCACATCGGTGCCCGGCCGGTCGTGAAGTCCGGAGGCGTCGGCATACAGGTAAAGCCACCCGGGCCTTCCTTGAGCATCGAGCCATCCCAGGCCATGGCGGCGACGCTGGCCTGCATCTTCGAATCGGCGGCCGACAGTGCATCGGCCAGCGGCGTGTCGACCGTGTCCGCAGCGGGGATTTTCACCGGCACCATGACGTGTTCGTACTCCGTACCGCGCCACATGACGTACGGACCGCCGTAAGAGGGATCCGTCGGAATGTCGGCGAGCAGCGCGGGATCCGGCGACAAAATCATCAGGTGCGGACCTTCGACGATCCATTCGTTGTCGGCGGTCGGACCCTCCGCGAACGGATCGATGTTGCTGGCGCCGCCGTCACCCGTGAGCATGTATGCGATACCGATTCGTTTGGTCGAAAACGGCTGCCTGTTTTGCCAGGCTTCCGCCCAGCGCATCCAGACGGTGTCCAGGCACATCGGCGAGACCGCATCGCGCGCGGCGAACGCTGGCGGCGTCGGCATGCAGGTATACCCGTTGTCGCCCTTCTTGAGGACCTTGCCGTTCCAGTCAACGACGCGCGCGCCTTTGGCGTGCGAGGCGTAGGTCGCGGACAGTGCGTCCTGGACGGTGCCGGTCTGCGTCGCGGCAGCCGGCTTCGTTGCGGCATCGGCGGCAGGCTTCTGCGCCGTTCGTTCGTCAGCTGAACATGCCGTCAGTGCGGCGGCCAGAAGGGCGAATGGGATACAAAATTTTCTCACTGAGCACATTGTCAATCCTCCAAATGACAGGCCAATCCGACGGCATGGAACCATTGTGCCGGTAGCGCACTCCGGGCGGGCCGAATGGCCGGTCCGTATTTGCTTATAAACCTAGCAGAGGGCCCGGGAACCGCAAGGCCTGGCGACGCCGTGCCGCTTTGCCGGGGTACGGTTGCTCTGTCATGATGCGTGGGCCGGCATGTTACCGAACATGATGCGGGAGCATACCAAGTTGACGTCACCTGAATCGAGAACGAGAGCCTGCGCTGCGATCCGCTGCCTGCCACGCGCCCGGCGTATGCTCTGGATTGGCTTCGCGATGCTGGTCGCTGCGCCCGCGCTTGCTGCCGAAACCTTGTCGCTGACGCCCCTGGTCGGTTATCGGTTCGGTGGCACGTTTCATGTCGAGGACTCAAACGAGTCTTACGACCTCGATGACAGTTCATCGGTCGGGCTGATCGTCAACATGCCGCACGACGAGCAGACGCACTGGGAGCTCATCTACTCACGGCAGTCTGCAGATGCCTTGTTCAGCGCGGCAACGATCAATGACCCCCTGGTGGATATCGACCTCAAGCTGCTGCAGCTTGGCGGAACCTATGCCGGGACCGGCCAAAACGTGCGGCCGTATCTCGCGGCGACGCTCGGCGGCACGCACGTCAGGGTTCGCGCCCGGGGCAGCGAAAGCGATACGTTCCTGTCCGGCTCAATCGGTGTCGGCCTGATGATACGCTCGGAGGCGCAGCTCGGGATTCGCATCGAGGCGCGCGCGTACGGCACGCTGACGGATTCGGAAACCGATCTTTTTTGCCGCACGGGACAGGACGAAAACATCTGCGCAATTCGCGTGGAGGCGGAGCTCCTTTCGCAGCTCGAGACGTTTCTGGGCTTTGTGATCCGCTTCTGACCTGGTGCCAGTAACCGGGCTCAGAGCTAATGTTGCCCGGCCTAATCGTGGTAATAATCGCGCAGGGGTAGCGGTCCCGCTGTTATCGCAATGAAAGGTGCGCACCTTCCGTGAATCTAATACCTACGCTCAGCGTTGTCCTGGGGGTCGCGGTGACCGCCGCTCAAGCCGGCGACGTAAAAAACGGTTTCGATGTTTCAAACGCGCTGGTGCCAGCCGACGAAATCCACTGGGGCGGCGTGCGACGCGATGGCATCCCGTCGATCGATGCACCGAAATTTGTAGGCGCAGGCGAGGCTCTTTTTTTGAGCGATGACAGCCGGGTTATCGGTATTCACATGAACGGGATTGCCAAAGCGTATCCGATCAGCATTCTCGATTTTCATGAGGTCGTAAACGATCGCTTTGCGGAGGACGCGATTGTTGTTACGTACTGCCCACTCTGTTTTTCCGGCATGGCGTTTCTTGCAAATGCGCAAGATTCGTCGCTGACCTTCGGCGTCTCGGGTCTCTTGTATAACAGTGACGTGCTCATGTACGACCGTGAGACCGAATCCCTTTGGTCGCAGCTTCTGTCCCGGGCAATCAGCGGGCCGTTGCAGGGCAGTCGGATTCCGGCCATCCCGGCAGCGCACACGACGTGGCGCGACTGGCGCGAAAAATATCCTGCGACGCTGGTACTGTCGACGGACACCGGGTTTCGGCGAAATTACGGATCAAGCCCGTATAGCAGCTATCAGCGGTCGGGGTCGTTGATGTTCCCGGTAGCCAGGCGCAGCCGCGAATACGGCAACAAGGAGCTCGTGCTTGGCATCGAAATTGACGGTATTGCAAAGGCCTACCCGTTCACGGAACTCGCAAAGCACGGTCATGGCTCTTTTGTCGATACGCTCGGACCCAAAACGATCACGATCGACTGGCAGGAAGACGATGAATTTGCGGCAATCCGGGACGCATCCGGTCAGGAACTGGCGTCGGTGATCGTTTACTGGTTCGCCTGGTACGCATTTCATCCGGAGACGGCGGTGTTTCGCGCTACGGACTAGCCGCAGCGTTCGACGACCGGCGCCGCTCATAGGTCAGTCTTTCCTCACGCAGACCGTCTTTGTTGCGCATAACAAGATATGCATCCAAATGATCGTCGTCGTGACGGTAGAAACTGATGCCGGAGAAATGCAGCGCGTCATCGGTTTTCTTCACGAGACGAAAAGTGACGTCGTCGGTCTTGTCTTCCCAGGCGGTGAAATCGGGATTGAAATGCCGGACCTTGAGGCTCAGCGTGCCGTTCTCCACCGTGAGCAAAAGCAGCTCGTACATAGCGACTTCGTCGCCTCGGAACAGCTTGAACGTCCCGATCATCGTACCGCCGGATGGCGGGTCCCAGGTTTCCTCGAACCGCTCCCCGAACGCGATGCCGTGCCAGGAACCGACCAGCCAGCGGGCATCGTCGATGGTTGCCGTGGGGGGCGCCTCGCCGTCGCTGAGCCGGAACGTATGCTCGGTCCTCGGCTCGACGGCGCCGGATACGCCGGACAGTGCGCACGCCGCCAGCAGGAATGCCAGACGGTGTCGGTAGATACGAAACGACATACGAACACTCCGATGGCTGACAGCGCTGCTACTATCCTAGCACCGGATCGCGCCCGCAGAACGTGGGATGAGCGACTTCGAGCGTTGCACGTATTAGTATCGGCAACGGACAGACGACGACGGACAGCCGGATACGATGACACAGTCTTCCGCACAGCATGCGCTTTGCGTGAAATCTGCAGCGCTGACGATCACTTTGGCGTTAATGACGCTGTTGGGGGCCTGTAGCGGTTTCGGCACGACCTCATCAGTACAGCGTGAGATACGGGAGCAGGAGGCACTGCTGCCGGATTTGCGCGAGGAAGCGCGCCTCGGCATCGGCAAGGCCGAGGAGACGATTGAGCAGGGAGAGATCATGCTTGCCGAGGGTCGCCGTCTCATTCGCGAGGGCGAAGCCGTGGTCATCGACGGCAACAATATGATCGGCAGTGCCCGCGTGATGCTCGATTCCGGGATGTCGATGGATGCCCGGGCAACCGAAATGCTGACGGCCGGCGTTCAAAAAGTCCGAGACGGCAACGCGATGATCGGCAAAGGCAATGCGATGACGATGAAGGGCGAGGAAACCATCAGGCGGGGACGGCGACAGCTGGACAGCTCGCTGAAGCTGCTCCGACAGTCGCAGCAGCGCTAGGATCTAGCTGCCGCGCATGCGCTGAATGAATGCGTCCGCTTCCTCGATCGCTATCTGCATGTCGCGAATCAGGGCGTCGACCTGTCCCTCGAGCACCGTCGCCTGTCCGCGCAGCGCCGACAAGGCCTGGGCGTTCAGGCTGTGCTTCAGGAACAGCACGTTGTCGCTGAGAACTGCCATAACGGGGTCGACACGGTCGCGAGCCCGCTGCATTCGCTCGCGCATCGTCGCGAACTGACTGCGCGCCACGGCGAGTTTCTTTTCCTGGTCCGCGCGCAGTCGGGCGCTGCTGTACAGGCCGAGCTCGGATTCCCATTCCTCGAACAGATCCTCGCTGACGCGGTCGATTGCCGACAGGTGATCGTCGAGTTCCTCGGTTGCGTCACGCGATCGGTCGACCTGACGGCTCAGGCGCCGGTACTTGTCTTCGAGCTCCCCGCCGTCGAAGTCGATCAGCGCGCTCAGTTCTTCGTACGCGGACACCAGCTGCTCACGTGTTTCCGACTGCGCATCGCGCGCATCCTCGACGCGGTCCACCAGAATGTCGCGCTTGTGAATGCCGACTTTCTCGAGGGCCGAATACTGGACGGACGCGCAGCCGGACAGACCTGCGAGGATGCCGCAGGCAATCAGGATGCGCGTCATTTGCAGGGACCCGGAGGCCTGTGTCATCTTTTCCGTCTCGCCGGAAGTGACCATGAATTCTCTGCTGTCAAAAATCATAGCGCTCGCTCCCGGGTTACTCAAAAAGAAGACTGCCTGGCTGTCCATGGCCATGCTTTTCGCCGTGGGCTGGCTGCTGACGGGCGACGTGCGGGCCAGCATCGACTGGATGTGGAAAGAACCGCGCGAGCTGCTCGTCGATCGGGTCGCCGACGCGCGCGACAGCCAGCAGGAGGCGGCCGAACAGTTTCGCGATGCGCTTACGGAATTCAAGGCCGTCGTGAACGTCCCGCCGAGCGACCTTGAGCGACAGTACGATCGACTCAATGCGGCGTACGAGCGCAGCAAGAAGCATGCGGGTGACATATCCAAGCGTATCGATCGCGTTGTCAGCGCGAGCAACCGGCTGCTCGAGGAGTGGCGCGACGAACTGGATGACTACAACGATCCCGCGCTGCGGCGTCTCGCCGAGCAGCAGTTCGACCGGACGCGCAGTCAAGCGACGCTGCTCATCACGTCGATGCGGGATATCGAGGGCCGCATGCAGCCTGTCCTCGCATCGTTCCGGGACCAGGTGCTGTATCTCAAGCACAATCTCAACCTTTCGGCGATCGCAGCCCTCGAGGGCGAGGCGCAGGTGATCGAGACGAACGTCGACCTGCTCATCGCGGACATGAACCGCTCGATCGCCGAAGCCAATGAATTCATCAACGTGATGCTCGATATTTGATCCGGTATTGAAGTCCTCGACGTTGCGCCGACGACTGCAGCATGCGTGAGGCGCCAGCCAGCCACTAGCCAACGAAAAAGCGGGGCCAACGCCCCGCTGTCCGGGGATTACTTGCCGGTTACTTGAAAAACTTCGACGCGAGTCCGGCCAGACCGCCCGTTCCGCCAATCGATTCGAGCAGGCTGCCACCCTGGCTGCTCTTGTCGATAAGCTGCGGCAATATCTCCGAGAGGCTGCTGCTGGCCTCGTCGGCGCCGATGCCGAGCTTCTCTGCAAACGCCGAGATCTTGTCGCTGCCTATGGCATCCTGAACTTCGGAGGCGGAAATCGATTCGTTTGCACCGTCACCGAGCCAGGATTGTGCTTTGGCCGCCAGGTCTCCACCGGAGCCGGTGAATTTGCCGACGATGTCTGACAGATCGAAGCTCTTGTCACCGTCAGCGAGATTGTCGAGCGCCGACTCCGCGGCGGCGGGATTGTTCGCGGCGCCGATCTTTTCCATCAGTATTTGTGTAGCGAGACTTTTCAGGTCCATGCGCGTGATCCCCTCTTCCGGATTGCGATGTTGCGGCCAAATTCTAGCGAATAACCGGGATCTGGAATGTGAACATTTGTGACGGGTGGCGCCCCGGCGCCTAACATTCTGATATTGCATGGGAAAATAGCTGTGCACGCGCGCTGCGGGCGACAGATGCCGAGCCGCGGACTGCCGCCATGAATCAATGGGTTGCAATCCGCGCCGTGCTCCCTAGAATCGCGCCGAATTCGATCCACAGACGGGGCCGGGCCGGTCACTGTCCCTGACCTTACGCGTGCCAATTCGTTCTCGGGAATAAGCCATGAAGCAGGCACTTGCGCCGGTTGCAGCGCTCCTGATCGGCGTCTCGATACTACTGACCGGCCAGGGACTGCAGGGCACGCTGATTCCCATGCGGGCCTCGCTCGAGGGCTTCTCGACAATTGCCATCGGCGGGATGGGCGCCGCCTACTTCTTCGGGTTCACGCTGGGCTGTATCAAGGGCGGGGAGCTCGTCGGTCGCGTCGGGCATGTCCGGGTGTTCGCGGCGATGACCGCGCTCGCGTCCGCGTCGCCGCTGCTGCACGGCCTGATCGTAAACGACTGGACCTGGAGCCTGCTGCGGTTGCTGACGGGTTTTTGCTTCGCAGTGCTGTACGTCGTGATCGAGAGCTGGCTTAACGAGCAGGCGACGAACGAAAACCGCGGCGTGATATTCGCGACCTACGTCATGATTACGCTGACGGTTCTCGCCGTCGGGCAGATGATGGTGCTCCTGTACGATCCTGTGCAGATGCAGCTATTTGCGATTGCGTCCGTGCTGGTCTCGATAGCGGCGATCCCGGTGGCGCTGTCAACATCGGCAACGCCGGGGCTGCCGCAGCGCGTTCGCGTCGACCTTCGCAAGCTCATCCGGATATCGCCGGCGGGCTCGCTCGGGTGTCTCCTGACCGGCCTTTCCAACGGCGCCTTCTGGGCGCTCGCGCCCGTGTTCACGGTAGCCGTGTCGGGCAACCCGACGCTTGCTGCCTGGTTCATGACTTCGGCCGTGATAGGCGGAGCCATCTTGCAATGGCCCCTGGGTTACCTGTCGGATCGCATTGGCAGGCGTGAGACGATTCTCATCGCGACGTTGATCGGTGCGGTTACCGGTATCGCGATCGTTATGTTCGCAGACGGCGTCGGCTTCGTCGGTATCAATGTGCTCGGGGCCGCCTGGGGTGCGGTTGCATTTCCGCTGTATTCGCTGTCCGTCGCGCACGCAAACGACTATGCCGAGCCGAACGATTACGTCATGATGTCGGGCGGGCTGCTGCTGACCTACGGCGTCGGGGCAATAATAGGGCCGTTTATTGCCTCGGCGATCATGACGATGACGTCGGCCGTCAACCTTTATCTGTTCACCGCTGTGACGCACCTGTCGTACATCCTGTTCGTCATCTACCGCGTCACCCGCCGCAAGAGCGTGGCCGACGAGCACCACACCGATTTCGGGCATGCGATGGCCGCTGCGCACACGGCGTCCAGGGTCTACGAGGAGGAGGTCCAGCACCAAACTGACCAGGCGGCCTGATGTTCGCCGCGCATAGGGCCGGGCTACGCTAGGTCGCAGGCATGTACTAAAAAAATACTGCTATTGGCGGCGCTCGGCGCTCGGCGATCGTCCGTAGAATTCCTTGTACGTCTTGCTGAAGTGCGAGCTCGACACGAATCCGGTCAACGCGGAAATCTCGACGAGATTCTTGTTCGTTTGATGCAGCAGCTCGCGGGCACGCATGAGGCGTACCTGCAGGTAATAGCGAGAGGGCGTGCACATGAGGTAACGGTTGAACAGCCGCTGCAGCTGCCGGCGGGAGAGTCCTACGTAATCGGCAAGCTCCGCCTGCCCGATCGGCTCGCGTATGTTTGCCTCCATAAGCTCGACCGCCATGATCAGCTTCGCGGATTGGTTGCCGACGAGATGGCGCAGCGGCACGCGCTGCGTATCGTCGGCACGGCGCACGCGCTCGTGTATGAACTGGTCGGCTACGCCGGCAGCCACGCCGCTTCCGCAATGTGCCGCAATCATCTGCAGCATCATGTCGACGGGTGCTGTGCCGCCCGAGGACGTAAACCGATCCCGATCGATCGTGAAAATGCTGTTGCTGACGTAGACATTTTTGAACTGATTGGCGAGCGCCCCCATGTTTTCCCAGTGCACGCTGCACCGGTAGCCATCGAGCAGGCCCGCCGCCGCGAGAACATAGCTGCCGGTGCAGGTCGCGCCGAAGCCTATCCCTCGCTGGCTGACGGTTCGCAGCCAGCGCAGCACGGTTTCGTTCGTATTGCTTTCGACGCGACGGCCTCCGCATACGATGACGGCCTGAACGTCTTTGAGCGCGGACGAATCTTCAATGCCGCCGTCCACGTTGACCGACAGGCCGGCACTGGCCAGAACCGCATCACCGGACTCCGAGAGCGTCTTCCAGGAGAAAAAGTCGCTGCCGGTAATTCGGTTTGCCATGCGCAGCGGCTCCAGCGCGGACGCCATGGAAATCAGCGTGAAGTCGTGGACCAGCAGGAAACCGAAGCGGTGCGGAAGAGCGCTTTTCATTGTCTCGGCCATCTCGGAACCTCGTCGGTCCGATTGGCCGAGTATGTCCCGCAGTCAGCCCGAACACAACGTCGGAACGGATGTCGTCAAACCTCAAGCACCGCTGAATTTCGCCCCTTTCTCACCGGCCGCATGGGTAAGCCAGCGCAGGAGATAATCGGAAAAACTGCGCCGCACGATTACGTGAAAGATCGGCGCGGGATCGACGAGCGCGAGCAAGACGTTGGCGTCGGCGAGCCCGCATTGTGCACAGTCGCCGACGCCGAACGCAGCGGAATGCAAATCGAGCGTACAGCCCTTCGCGAGCACCTGGCGCACATCCGGTCCCGACAGCTCGAGCAGGATCTGACCGCCGGTCACGTCGACGAGCGAACTCACGTGATTGCCGAGCTTGTCACGCAAGCGAGCGGTGCAGTCCGGTAATGCGTCGAGCGCCGTGATGATCAGCCACTCGTCGGGGCCGAGCCAGCAGACCTCGTGTCGATCTCTACTCATCGTGTTCGGGTCGAGCGGCAGGGGCTGGCCCAGCGCGGACTCGACGCTTGCGGCGAAATCTCCGGCATCGCCCCGACCGCGCAGATTGAGATGCCCCACCTCGAATCGTATGCGCACGCTCAGCCCGGCATCGGGCGCGGCCGGTGCTTCGTCGAGGAATGGCTCCAGGCCGTGTCGTCGCTGCATTGTTTTAGTCACGCTGGCGCTCGTTGTTGGGATCGTAGAACACCGGCGAGACGATTCGCACCGGCACGGCATCACGATCCGAGAGCGATGCAAAGATCGTCGCGCCCACACGTTCGTGTCCGCCGCTGACCAGCGCGAGCGCAATCGGGTGTCCGAGGCAGGCGCTCATGTAGCTGGACGTCACGTGCCCGAGCATCGGCATGGGTTTCGTTATGCGCGCATGCTCGATCAGCTGCGTGCCCTCGGGCAAGACGGTTTCGTTGTCCTCGGACAGCAGCCCGACGAGCTGCTTACGGTCGGGCCGCCGACAGTCCGGACGCTCGAGCGAACGCTTGCCGATAAAGTCCTTGTCCTTGCCCAGTAGCCAGTTCATGCGCAGGTCGAAAGGCGTGACCGACCCGTCGGTCTCCTGGCCGACGATGACGAAGCCTTTCTCAGCCCGTAATACGTGCATTGTTTCCGTGCCGTAGGGAGTTACGTCGAACTCCTTCCCGGCGTCGATGAGCGCTTCCCAGATGCCCAGCGCGAGGCAGCTGTCGATGCTGATCTCGAACGCGAGTTCACCGCTGAAGCTGACCCGAAAAAGCTGGACGGGAAGACCGCCGAGCACCGCGTCGCGCACGTGCATGAAGGGAAACGCATCCGCCCCGAGATCGATGTCGCAGCCAACCTTCTGGAGCAGGCGACGGCCGTTCGGCCCGGCAACGGCGATGGTCGAGAAATGATCGGTTACGGACGTGAGATACACCTCTAGGTTGGGCCATTCCGTCTGCAGCCATTTCTCGTGCCAGCTCAGGACTCGGGCCGCCCCGCCGGTCGTGGTCGTCAGGTAAAAATGCTGCTCACCCAGGCGCGCCATCACGCCGTCATCGAGGAGCATGCCGTCTTCGCCCAGCAGGATGCCGTACGCACATCGGCCGACCCGCATTTTCGCGATGTTGTGGGTGTACATGCGTTCCAGAAACTCGACGGCGTCCGGGCCCTTGACGTCGATCTTGCCGAGCGTCGATGCATCCATGATGCCGACCGAGCGACGCGTGGCGCGGCACTCGCGCGCCACCGCCCCCTGCAGATCCTCGCCGTCCTGCGGGAAATACCAGGGACGGTGCCACTGGCCGACGACCTCGAACGGGGCGTTTTGGGCCTCGTGCCACTCGTGCAGAGGGGTTTTTCGGACCGGATCGAACAGGTCGCGAACCCCGTCGCCGGCACAGACGCCGAACGTAACGGGCGTATAGGCCGGACGAAACGTCGTAGTGCCGACTTCCTCGACCGGCACTTCGAGGCACTCGGCCAGGACTGCCATGCCGTTGATGTTGCCGAGCTTGCCCTGGTCGGTGCCGAAGCCGAGCGCCGTGTAGCGCTTTACGTGTTCGACGTTGCGATAGCCCTCGCGCGCGGCCAGGCGTATGTCGGCGACGCTGGTATCGTTCTGGAAATCGACGAACTGCTTCGGGCAGCGGTCGGGATCCTCGTCCGCCGGCACGCGCCAGAGGGGTTCGGGTGGATTCTCGTGCTGGTTCTCGGCAGCCGGCGCCTGGTCGGCGGCCGGCGCAAAGCCGCAGCGTTCCGCGGCCGCACTGCCGGCCGCGTGACCATCGGCAAGGCAGTCGCGGAGCGACAGCTTGCCGTTCGCCGCGCCCGCCGACCGGTTCGCCTGCGCCGTCTCTGCGGGTACGAAGCACTGCAGATCCGTGTTCCAGGTATTTCTGCCGCCGGCCTGGGAGTGCAGGTGCACGGCCGGGCTCCAGCCGCCGGACATGACCACAAGATCGCAGTCGATGTGAATGTTGCTGGTCACCGTCTGCGACGCGTCTCCGCTCCACTGCGCAACGCTGACCGAAGTGACGCCAAACCGGCCCGTAACATCGGTGACGAGATGGCGGGTCAGCACGGGAATATCGTCCTCGTCGGTTCGCATGCGCAGGTCGGCAGCGCCGCGGCGGCGGCTGTCGATGATCGTCACGCCGCAGCCGGCCCGCTTGAGGTCCAGGGCGGTCTGGTAGGCAGAGTCGTTGTTCGTGAACACGACGGCGCGGTGCCCCGGGGAAACCGCATATTGCCTGAGGTACGTCGATACGGCCGAAGCGAGCATCACACCGGGCCGGTCGTTGTTGCAGAAGGCGAGCGGGCGCTCGAACGCGCCCTGCGCCAGCACGACTTCGCGCGCGCGCACGCGCCACAGGCGTTCCCGGACGTTTCCCGTGGCAATGCCCGGCGTTCGCTCGCAGCGCTCCGAGATCGTCAGGAAATTGTGGTCATGGTAACCGAAGACGGTCGCCCGGCTGAGCAGGGTTACGTCGTCGAGGGTGCTCAGCTCGCCGACGGCGGCGCGTATCCAGTTACCCGCGCGCTGCCCGTCGATGCGCTCTCGCGACCCGAGCAGGCTGCCGCCGTATGCCGGGTTTTCGTCGGCGAGGATCACGCGCGCGCCCGCGCGCCCGGCCGCTAGCGCCGCGGCGAGGCCGCTCGGCCCGCCGCCGACTACCAGGACGTCGCAGTGTGCATTGACGTGCTCGTAGCGGTCCGGGTCCGGTTGAGTCGGCGCGGTGCCGAACCCCGCCGAGCGGCGGATGAACCACTCGTAGGCAGGCCAGAGCAGGCGGGGGCGCAGGAACGTCTTGTAATAGAAGCCGGCGCTGAATACGCGTCCGAACGTGTCGTTCAGCGCGGCAAAGTCAATGCGCAGGCCCGGCCAGCCCTTCGTCGACCACGCTTCCAGGCCTTCGTAGAGCTCGACCTGGGTTGCCCGCAGGTTCGGCAGCGTGGCGGCACCGCGGCCGACCTGCATAATCGCGTTCGGTTCCTCGGCCCCGGCGGCGACGATTCCGCGGGGCCGGTGCAGCTTGAAGCTGCGCCCGACGAGCAGGACGTCGTTTGCCAACAGTGCAGACGCGAGCGTATCGCCTGCGTAGCCGACATAGGGCCTGCCGTTGAAGCTGAAGTTGAGCGGCTGCGAGCGTTCAATGAGGCCACCGGAGTCAAGGCGATTTACCTGCATCATGTCGTCTCGGAACCCTGGCCTAGCCGTGCTGCAGCCTGAAGCTGCGCGCAATGGCGTAGCTGACCGTGTCCCGCTCGACGCCGAACCAGCGACGACAGCCGGCGGCGTGGTTCCAGAGCTCCCGGTGCGCGCCGCGCGGGTTCTTGCGCATGAACAGGTAGTCGGCCCACTCCTCGTCGCTGAGCGCAGCCGGATCGGCCGGCCGGACGATGCCCGCCTCGCCGCCGTAGACGAATTCCGATTCCGCACGCTCGCCGCACCAGGGACATTCGATCAGCAGCATGCGCGACCCCCTCAATGAGCAACGGCGGCGGCGCCGTGCTCGTCGATCAGCGCACCGGTCGTGAAGCGCTCGAGCGAGAACGGTGCATTCAGCTCGTGCGGTTCGTCGCGAGCGATCGTGTGCGCGAAGACCCAGCCGGAGCCGGGCGTCGCCTTGAAACCGCCGGTGCCCCACCCGCAGTTCAAGTACAGCCCGGCGACCGGCGTCTTGCTGAGGATCGGGCAGGCGTCGGGGCAGACGTCGACGGTGCCGCCCCACATCCGCAGCATGCGGACGCGGCTGAAAATCGGGAACAGTTCGATGATCGCCTGCATCGCGTGCTCGATCGTCGTAAAGCTGCCGCGCTGGCCATAGCCGTTATAGGCATCGATGCCGGCCCCGATCACCAGTTCGCCCTTGTCCGACTGACTGATGTAGCCGTGCACGGCGTTCGACATGACGACGGTATCGAGCACCGGCTTCAGGGGTTCGGAGACGTAGGCCTGCAGCGGGTGACTCTCGATCGGCAGCCTCAGTCCCGCCATGTCGGCGAGGACGCTCGCGTTGCCCGCAACGACGACGCCGATCTTGCGAGCGTCGATCGAGCCGCGGCTCGTCTCGACCCCGGTAACGTGGTCGCCGTTGCGGCGGATTCCGGTTACCTCGCACTGCTCGATAATGTCCACGCCGAGCCTGTCGGCGGCGCGGGCAAAGCCCCAGGCGACGGCGTCGTGGCGCGCCACGCCGGCGCGCCTCTGCAGCGACGCGCCGAGTATCGGATAGCGCACGTTCGGCGAAATATTGATGCACGGAATGGCCTTTTTGATCTGCTCCGGAGTAACGACCTCGGCATCGATTCCGTTCAGCCGGTTCGCGCTCACGCGCCGGTTGATGTCGCGCATGTCCTGCAGCGTATGGCCGAGGTTGTATACGCCGCGTTGCGAAAACATCACGTTGTAATTGAGGTCCTGGCTCAGTCCCTCCCAGAGCTTCAGCGATTTCTCGTAAAGCAGCGACGCCTCCGTCCACAGGTAATTCGAGCGCACGATCGTCGTGTTCCGGCCCGTGTTGCCACCGCCGATCCAGCCCTTCTCGAGAACGGCAACTCGACTGATGCCGTGCTCCTTCGCAAGGTAATACGCAGTCGCCAGCCCGTGACCGCCGCCGCCCACGATGAGTACGTCATACTCTCGCTGCGGGTCCGGGCTGCGCCACGCCTCCGACCAGTTGCGGTTATGGCTGAGCGCGTTGCGAATCAGGCTGAAAGCAGAATACTTGCTCATTCGAGTTGCGGCGCGATGTCGTCAGGATAGTCGTCCCCGTAGCGCGGCAGTCCGTCAGCTATCGAATAGTAGTCAGAAGCCATGTTCACGTAGATGTGACACGCCGATTTCAGACCGGTCGGGCGATCGAGGGTGCCGGCCATTACGCTTATGTAGCGCCCGTGATCGGGCCGCCAGAACATACTCGAACCGCATCTCGAACAAAAGCCGCGCTCGGCTCTGGTCGATGAGCGGTACCAGGCGATCCCGTCGTCGGCCAGCATTTTCAGCGCCTCTGGCGAACAGGCTGATGCCGCTACGTAATGGCCGCTGGTCCTGCGGCATTGCTCGCAGTGGCAGCAGACGACCGGGCGCAGCGGCCCGTCGATTTCATACCGGACCGAACCGCAGAGGCAGCGGCCGGTCCGCTCAGTCGTTGGCGCCATTGACGTCCCTGAGTCGCTCGTTCCCCGGATCGAACGGGCTGTCGGCGATCACGGTCGCCGGATGCGTCTTGCCGAGAATCTCGATCTCAACGGATGTCCCGGGTTCGGCCAGGTCGGGTCTAACCATGCCGAGGGCCAGCGAGCTGTCGATGCGGAAGCCGAAGCCGCCGCCCGTCGCGCGGCCGATGAGTTTGCCGTCCCTCATGAGCGCGTTGTTGCCGAGCGCATCGGCATCGTCGACGTCGTGAACCTCGAGCGTGACGAGCAGGCAATTGTTGCCCCGCTCGCGCCATTCGAGCAGTGCATCCCGACCGAGAAATTCGCCCTTGTCGGGCTTGACGAAGCGATCCATTGCCGACTCGAATGCCGAGTATTCGATCGATAGCTCGGTGCCGACCATGCGGTAGGATTTTTCGAGCCGCATCGAGTCCATTGCGCGGATACCGAACGGCTTAAGCCCCAGGTCCTCGCCCGCTTCGAACAGCGTGTCGAAGATATGGTTCTGATACTCGATTGGGTGGTGCAGCTCCCAGCCCAGTTCCCCGACGAAATTGACCCGCATCGCGTTGACGGGCGCCATGCCGACGAGAATATCCTGCGCAGTCAGCCAGCGAAACGCGTCATTCGACAGGTCGGCGTCGGTAACGCGCTCGAGCAGTTTTCTGGATTTCGGGCCGGCAACGACGAGCACGCCCTTCGCGCCCGTTAGCTGAGTGAACTGCACCGAGCCGTCTTTCGGCATGTAGCGCCGTACGTAGTCATGATCCAGCCGCTGCAGGGCGCCGGCCGACACCAAATAAAAGGAATCGTCGCTCTCGCGACGAATCGTGAATTCCGAATGCACGCCACCGTTCTTGTTCAGGGCATGACAAAGGCTGATGCCGCCGATCTTCTTGGGCAGTGTGTTTGCGACGAAGTAGTCGAGAAACGCCTCTGCACCGGGCCCCGCGATACGACACTTCGCAAACGCGGTCATGTCGAGCAGGCCTACGTTCGCGGCGGTGTTCGCGACTTCCCTGGCGATCGCCCCGAACCAGCGTGAACGCCGGAACGACCAGTCGTCCTCCTGCGGCATGCCGTCGGCCGCGAAAAAATTCGGACGCTCCCAGCCGAACTTCTGTCCGAATACCGCGCCTCGATCACGCATACGTTCGTAACAGGGCGCCGTACGCAGCGGCCGCGCGGCGGGGCGCTCCTCGTCGGGGTAGTGGATGATGAATACGTGCGAGTAGGCTTCCTCGTTCTTTTTGACCAAATATTCCTTGGTCGCGTAGTCGCCGAACCGGCGCGGCTCGACACCGAGCATGTCGATCGTGGGTTCACCGTCGACGATCCACTCGGCGAGCTGCCAGCCCGCGCCGCCGGCGGCCGTGATGCCGAAGCTGTGGCCTTCGCTCAGCCAGAAATTGTCGAGATCCCAGGCGGGCCCGATGATCGGGTTGCCGTCTGGCGTGTACGCAATTGCGCCGTTGTAGACTTTTTTGATGCCCACCTCGGCGAACGCAGGCACGCGATTCATCGCCGCCTCGATGTGCGGCGCCAGGCGATCTATATCCTCCTGGAACAGCTCGTACTCGGCTCGCGGATCCGGGCCGTCGACGTAACACGCCGGCGCGCCTCTTTCGTAAGGACCCAGGATGAAGCCGCCGTTTTCCTCACGCAGGTACCAGGAACCGTCGGATTCGCGCAGCACCGCGAACTCGGATTCGCCGTCTTTGCGGCGCCGGACGAGCTCCGGATGCGGTTCCGTGACGAGGTACTGGTGCTCGACCGGGATAACCGGCACGTCGATGCCAACCATCGCGCCGGTCTGGCGGGCGTAGTTGCCGGTTGCGGATACGACGTGCTCGCAGATGATGTCACCCTTCGACGTACTGACCCGCCAGGCACCGGAAGACGTTTGCTCGATCGCGAGCGCGGCCGTGTTGCGGTAAATCGTCGCGCCGCGGTTGCGTGCACCCTTGGCAAGCGCCTGCGTCAGATCGGCTGGCTGAATATAGCCGTCATCGGGATGAAAGATCGCGCCGACGAGGCCCTCGATGTTGCACAGCGGCCAGAGCCTGGCGACGTCCTCGGGCGTCAGGAATTTCACGTTGATGCCGATCGTCTTTGCCGTCGCGGCGTACTGGTAATACTCGTCCATGCGGTCCGAGTTCATGGCGAGCCGCAGGTTGCCGACCTGCCTGAAGCCGACAGGCTGCCCGGTTTCCTCCTCGAGGCCCTGGTACAGTTCCACGGAATACTTGTGCACCTGGCCGACGCTGTAGCTCATGTTGAACAGCGGCAGGAGGCCCGCCGCGTGCCAGGTCGAGCCGGACGTGAGCTCGCCTTTCTCCAGCAGGACGACGTCCTCGCCCCAGCCTTTCCTCGCGAGGTGATAAAGCGCGCTGACGCCGACGACTCCACCGCCGATGACGACGACTTTCGCACGATCTTTCATGTCTGTACTCCCTTTACCTCGTGCCTTGCCATCACTCAGAAACGGATCCGTGCAGGTTTCGCGAACAGCGCGCGGACGAGAGGCTCGAAATGTTCAAGCGGCTCCGTCGGATAATCGGGGTCGAACGAGGTCTGATCCCAGCGCGCGCAGAAATCGACGCACGCCTGGTAATGCCGATGATCGCGGAAGCGCTCGCGCGCGTCGCGGTCCTGACCGACATAGTGAAAGTAGTAGTATCCCTGGAACACGCCGTGATGTTTGATGATCCAATGGTTCCTCTCACTCACGTACGGGGCCAGCAGGGCAGCCGCGATCTGTGAGTGGTTTGCCGGCGCGAGCACGTCGCCGATGTCGTGCAGCAGCGCGCAGACGATCGTCTCCTCGTCCGCGCCGTCGCGTTGAGCGCGGGTCGCCGTCTGCAGGCTGTGCTCGAATCGCGTGATGCGGTAGGGCGAATCGGCGTCCATGCTCCTGAGCCAGCCGAGGACCCGGTCCGCGATGTTGTCCGGGTGCGCGGCATCGTATGCCGCGAGCAGGTCGTAGTCGGCCTGCGTGCCGTCGGCCATGGCCGTGAATGCGACTTTCATTTTCATGACTCCGCGAGCTGCCGGCGCCGTCGTCGCCGGCGTCCGTTCGCATCCTTTGCGGTTGAAGGTTTGGGATTCGGTCGGGGCATCCGTGCGAACAGTTTCGAGAATGGATCGCGCTTGTTCGGTATCGCCATGGCGTCGACGAAATACTCCTGGAACTTCGGCTCGACCGCCGTCTCGATCTTTTCGACGTCTCTGACGACCGACTCGATCTCTCGTCGAGCGGCAACGTTCAGCAGCGCAATACGCGCGCCGGTACCTGCGGCGTTGCCCGCCGAATCGACGTTCTCGAGTTCGCAATCGGGAATCAGTCCCAGGACCATCGCGTATTTCGTGTCGATGTGGCTGCCGAAGGCCCCCGCGAGCCGAATGCGATCGACGCCGTCAAGGCCAGCGCGGTCCAGCAGCAATTTCACGCCGGCGTAGAGGGCGGCTTTCGCGAGCTGAATCTGCCGAACGTCGTTCTGCGTAACGACGATACGCTGTTCCCCGTCATACAGCAGGTACGACCAGGTCCGCTCGTCGCGCAGCAGGCGCGGCGTCCTGTCGGCCAGCGAGCCGTCCACGACGCCGTCCGCGCTGATCAGGCCCGTGAGATACATATGGGCCACCGCCTCGATGATGCCGGAGCCGCAGATGCCGGTCACGCCGAACGCGGCGATCGATTCCGCGAATCCGTCTTCGTCGGACCAGAGATCCGAGCCGATGACGCGGATGCGTGCCTCCAGGGACTCGGGGTCAATGCGCACCCGTTCGATGGCGCCGGGGGCCGCACGCTGACCGCAGCTGATCTGTGCGCCCTCGAACGCGGGTCCCGTAGGGCTCGAGCACGCGAGCAGCCGGTCCCGATTGCCGAGCACGATCTCGGCGTTCGTGCCGACGTCGACGAGCAGAGACGTTTTTTCGAGCAGGTGGGGCTCCTCCGACAGGATCATCGCCGCGGTGTCCGCGCCGACGTGACCCGCTATGCAGGGCAGCACGTACACGATGGCACCCGGATTGATCGCGAGTTCCAGCTCGCGGGCCGGGACGTCGATCGATTCCGCGGTAGCGAGCGCAAACGGCGCACCGCCGAGTTCGATAGGGCTCAATCCGAGGAACAGATGATGCATGATCGGATTGCCGGCGATCGTTGCGTCCAGGATGTCGCCCGGATCGATGCCGGCTTCGGCCGCGACGTTTGCGACGAGATCATTGACGCCCGTCCGCACGGCATTCGTCAGCTCGGCGGCACCGTCCGCGTGCATCATGACGTAGGATACGCGGCTCATCAGGTCCTCGCCGTAGCGGATCTGTGGATTCATGAGCCCGTTCGTGGCCACAACCTCGCCGGTGGCAAGATTGCAGAGGTGGGCCGCGATTGTCGTAGAGCCGATGTCGATGGCGACGCCGAACGCGTCGCGCTTGAAGCCGGGCCAGATCGCAATGACGTGTGAGCGGCTGCGTACGGCGACGGTGACTTTCCATTGGCCCTTCCGCAGCGCCGCCTGGATGCCCGGCAAAATGATCGGGTCGTAGTCGAGCTCGTCTAGGTGCCACTCCCAGGACAGCGCGTGCATAAGCCGCTGGAGGTCACCCATCGGCTCGTGCATGTTCGCTTCCTGCACCTCGACGAAATAGAGATGGACACTGGTGTCCAGCGTAATGTCGCGCAGCTCGGCCTTCTTGCGCACGACCTGGCGATGCATCTGGCTTTCGGCCGGCACGTCGATGACCAGGTCACCCTGAATCAATGCCTGGCAGCTCAGGCGCCGGCCCGGCTTCAGGGCGGCACGGCGCTCAGCGTAGCGCTGTTCCACAGCGCCGACCGGCGACAGATGCGCCGCTGTCGACGTGATCGCATGCTTGGCGAAGTCGCCTTCCGCACACTCGATCTGGCAGCGCCCGCAAAGTCCGCGACCGCCGCACACCGAGTCGACGTCGACACCCAGACTCCTGGCTGCCTGCAGCACCGGCGTGCCGTGCGGGAACGTGCCGCGCCGGCCGGATGGTGTGAAGACGATTTTCGCGTCGGTGCTCAAAGCGCTCGCGTCTCGTTCAGGCTGAGCGGCGCCGGCGCCGGCGGCCGCTGCGCGCACCGTCACCCGCGTCCGGGCTGCGGTACTTGCGTATCCATTTCCTGCAGTCGGGATCGTGGCCCATCATGACGTCCGCACCGAGCACCGCCTGGATGACTTCGGCGTGCAGCGGGCTCGTGATCGCAGACGTCATGCCGGCGCCGATCGCCATCGTCAGAAATGCGCTGTTGATGCCGTTTCTGTTCGGCAGGCCGAAGCTGATGTTCGACGCTCCGCAGGTTGTGTTCACCTCGAGCTCCTCGCGCAGCCGTCGCACGATGTGCATGACCTGCTTGCCGGCCGAATTGATCGCGCCGATCGGCATGACCAGCGGATCGACGACGACGTCCGAATGAGGGATGCCGTGATCCGCGGCCCGCTCTACGATTTTTTTCGCGACTTCGAAGCGGACATCGGGATCCTCGGAAATGCCCGTCTCATCGTTCGAGATCGCAACGACGGCCGCGCCGTGCTTCTTCACGAGGGGAAGAACCGTTTCGAGTCTTTCCTCTTCACCGGTCACCGAGTTCACCAGTGCCTTGCCCTGGTAGACGCTCAGTCCCGACTCGAGAGCGGCGACGATCGACGAATCGATGGACAGCGGCACATCGGTTATGGACTGCACCAGCTTCACGACGTCTGCCAGAATTGCGGGCTCGTCGGCGAGCGGAATACCGGCATTCACGTCGAGCATGTGGGCCCCTGCCTCCACCTGTGCGATCGCGTCCGCCTCGACGCGGCTGTAGTCGCCGTTCGCCATCTCCTCGGCCAGGATTTTGCGTCCGGTTGGGTTAATTCGCTCCCCGATGATGACGAAAGGGCGATCGAATCCGATGCGAACCTCTCTCGTGGCCGAGGAAACCAGCGTTTCTGTCATGTGTTTTGCTCCAGTTGATGGCTCGATCCGCCGTGCACGTGCTGCGGATCGATCTGCGGTTCGGCATCCCGCGGGATACCCGGATGCCAGAGTTCCCTGCCTCCGAGGACTCCGGACCTTTCGACGATCTCGGCGACCCGATGCTCCTGTCGGAACGCCATGATGTGCACGCCGGCTACGCCTTCGATGTCCTGCAGTTGCTGAATCATCTCGACGCAGATTCTGATGCCTTCCTGGCCCTGCTTGTCGGCTTGCCGCATGCGCCGGATGACGTCATCCGGAATATGGACGCCGGGCACGTTGCTGCGAATCCACTCTGCCGAGCGCGCGGATGCGAGCGGACCCACGCCGACGAGAATAAATGCTTTTTCATGGGAACCCTGGTCGCGGACAGCCGCCATGTACTGCTTGAACCGCTCGACGTCGAAGCAGTACTGCGTCTGGATGAACTGGGCACCGGCCGCAATCTTCTTCGCCAGGCGCAGCGGCCGGTAGTCGAGCGGCGGGCTGAACGGGTTGGCTGCCGCGCCGAGCAGAACCCGCGGCGGGCTCGTCAGCTCCCGGCCGCTCAGGAAGCGGTGGTCGTCGCGCATGCCGCGGATCGTCTCGAGCATCGACATGCAGTCGACGTCGAAGACCGGTTTCGCTTCAGGGTGATCACCGACCTCGACGCCATCACCGGTCAGGCACAGGATGTTCGAGACGCCCATTGCGGCCGCGCCAAGCACGTCGCCCTGAATCGCAATGCGATTGCGATCGCGCGCCGAAACCTGCATGACCATTGCGTAGCCGCGCCGGGTCAGTAGCGAGCACATGCCCACGCTCGACATGTGGCAGTGCGCCCCGGAGCCGTCCGTCGCATTGATCGCGTCGACGACGCCGTCGAATAGCGACGCCCGCTCGTACACGTCCTCCGGGTCTGCCGAATCAGGCGGCGCAATCTCGGCCGTGACGGCGAACGCGCCGGCGCGCAGCACCCTCTCGAGGCGTCCGGGCGATACGTGGCCCGGCCGGATCGGCAGGTTCTCGCCGGGAATCAGCGGCTCGTCGTCGAATCTCATGCCGCACCTCTGCGGGATTCGTCCGCGCGTTGCCGAATTTCGCGTAGCCACGCCGATCTTCCGAAACGCCGGAAATCGACGGCAGGCTGCACGACCTGGATCGGGTAGTCCGACGACGCGAAGCGTTTGTTGCCCTCCCAGGCGAGCACCCAGACGCAGGGCATGTCGGGCTTGATTTCACAGCCACCGTCCGGGCGCACGCCGCCGCAGGGGCCGTTGCGCAGCTGCTTCGGACAGTTCATCGGACAGGAGAGACCGGTGAATCCGACGATGCACTGGCCGCAGGACTGTGAATCCAAAAGCCATCCCTTCGTGGCCTTTTCGGCGGCGAGGAATGGTTTGTCGAGGCGCTCGTAGCCGATTCGGCTGAGCAGCGGATCCAATCGCACGAGCACCGCCTCGAAGATGGCATAAAGCGCTTTCAGCCCACGGGCATGCCTCACCGACCACCTGCGTAATGCGTACACGGTCAACGCCCGTCCGCGGCACCGTGACTACGGATCAGCTGCTCGAGGCGATTGTCCGGAAACTCACGCTCGAGGCGCTCCGCTTCGTGCATCGCAAACGCGTGCAAATCCTGGTCGGTGTCGACCATCGTCGTCTCACGCCGCCACTCGTTCAGATAGGCGTCGCTGCTGCCCTTGCCGGCGCGCATGGCCGCACGGTCGATCGCTTCCTGGAAGCGCTCGCCGAGCGGCGCCTTCTCTCGACGCCGGCCGCGCTGGGCAATGACCTGCGACGGGATGTCACGCCACAAGACGATAATTTTCTTAACCACTGCCGGCCGCTGCCATTTGCAGGCGCAACGTCGCTTCCAGCTCGCCGTAACCGGTGTGTACGTGCTCGAATGCGAGACCCAGGCGGCGCGCGGCCCGCCGCGCACGTTCGAGCAGGCCGGCGTCGTTCGTCTGGGAAAGGAATACGAGACGACTGTAGTTGCGGAAATACTCGTCACGGAGCTCGGGATGCGTATCCAGCTTCAGGGGTTCGATGACCAGGCGATCAAAGTTACGAGCGAGAAAATCGGTGAGGTAAAACGTGCCCGGATCGGCGGCTGCAAGCTCTGCAAAGCGATCGCCACCTGCGAAAAACTGGTAGCAGTGCGCGCCAGGCAGGCGCTCAATCTGTCCCTCGAAGGTCGCAAGGACGCGGTCGATCTCGCCGCCGGTGCCGCAGTCGGCATAGGCGACGAAGATCCGCTCGAAGCGGCCCTGGTGTTTGCGAATCCTGTCGCACAGCTCAAGCGGTATTTCCGCAGGCCGATTGTGCAGGCGCGCATCGATGCACTCGAGATGCATATGCGTCCAGCCGCACGTTTCGCGGAGCGCATTGATTTCCCGCGCAAGTGCGCCGCAGGCGATGACCAGAACGGAATCAGGCATCGACGGCCTCGCGGCGCTCTTTGAGAAGACGCGGCGCAACCTCGGCGGCCTGGGCCGCGTCGCGGCAGTACGCGTCGGCACCGACTGCCAAGCCGAATTGTTCGTTCAGCGGTGCGCCGCCGACCAGAACGATGTAGTCGTCGCGGATGCCTTGTTTGACCATCTCGTCGATGACGACCTTCATGTAGGGCATCGTCGTCGTTAGCAGCGCGGACATGCCGAGTATGTCCGGCTTGTGCGCTTCGAGCGCGGCGAAGTAATCCTCGACGGCGTTGTTGATACCGATGTCGATGACCTCGAAGCCGGCGCCTTCGAGCATCATGGCGACCAGGTTCTTCCCGATGTCGTGAATGTCGCCCTTCACCGTGCCGATCACCATCTTGCCGATCGGCTTGACGCCGGTTTCCGCGAGCAGGGGTCGGAGTATCTCCATCCCGCCTTTCATCGCGTTTGCGGCGAGCAAGACTTCCGGCACGAACAGAATGCCATCGCGGAAGTCGATACCGACGATCCGCATGCCCTCGACGAGGGCCTTGTTCAGCACGTTTTCGGCGGACCAGCCGCGCTCGAGCAGGATCGTCGTACCTTCCTCGATCTCCTCTTTAAGCCCGTCGTACAGGTCGTCGTGCATCTGAGTGACAAGCTCGTCGTCCGGAAGCTCCGCAAGGATGATCTCCTCGTCTTCGCCGTTTAGTGTCTGATCTTCGTCACTCATTACGGTTGATCTCAGCCATTAATAGTCGCGGTCTTCAATAGTCGCGGTCTTCGAATTCCGCTTTGCGGCGTACAACGAATTCGGTCAGGGCCTCGTCGATCGCCGGATCGAGAGCAGGGGCCTCGTATTCGCCCAGCATCTTTTTCCAGATCGCGTTCGCGCGCGCCGCCGCGTCGAGCGAACCCTCCTGTTCCCACTGCTCGAAGCTGTTGTTGTCGGCAACGATCGAGCGGTAGAACGCGGTCTCGAAATTGGCCCGCGTGTGCGCGGCGCCCAGATAATGCGAGCCCGGCCCGACTTCGCGCATCGCGTCCAGGGCCTGGCCGTTGTCCGAAAGATCGACGCCTTGCAAGAGCACCGCAATCATGTTGGCCTGGTCGACGTCGAGGATGAATTTCTCATAGCCCATCGCGAGGCCACCTTCGAGCCAGCCGGCGGTATGCAGCATGAAGTTGACGCCGGCCAGCGCCGCCGATTGCAGCGTATTCGCGGATTCGTAGGCGGCCTGTGCATCAGGGATCTTCGACGCGCACAGGCCTCCGCCGCTGCGAAACGGGACGCCGAGCCGGCGCGCCAGGGCAGCGCAGGCGAACAGCACGAGGCTGGGCTCGGGCGTGCCGAACGTAGGCGCGCCGGACTGCATCGAAACCGCCGCGGCGAACGTGCCGAACACGACCGGTGCCCCGGGCTTGACGAGCTGCACGTACGCCATTCCGGCGAGCGCCTCGGCGAGGATCTGCGTGACGGTGCCGGCCACCGTGACCGGCGACATCGCGCCGGCGAGCATGAACGGCGAGATGACCGTGGCCTGGTTATGGCGCGCGTAGACCGTGGCCGCGCCCAGCATCGTCGCGTCGTAGGTCAGCGGCGAATTCGCATTGATCAGGCTCGTGAGCACCGTGTTCTGCTCGACGAACTCGTCGCCGAAGACGAGCTTCGCCATGTCGACCGTGTCCTGCGCACGCTCGGGATGCGTTACGGATCCCATGAACGGCTTGTCGCTGAACTTGATGTGGCTGTACACCATGTCGAAATGGCGCTTGTTGACGGGTACGTCGACCGGCTCGCACACGGTGCCGCCAGAGTGGTGCAAGCCGGGGCTCAGATACGCGAGCTTCACGAAGTTCCGGAAGTCCTCGAGCGTCGCGTACCGGCGTCCCTGGTCGAGATCGCGCACGAAGGGCGGGCCGTAGGCGGGTACCAGCACCGTGCGCGGACCGCCGATGATGACGCTGCGCGCCGGATTGCGGGCGTGCTGCGTAAACTCGGCGGGCGCGGAGGCCTGCACGATCGAACGGCACAGCCCGCGCGGAAAGCGCACGCGCTCGCCGTCGACGGCTGCGCCCGCGTTCCGAAACAGCGTCAACGCGTCGGGAAAATCATTGAACTCGATGCCGATTTCCTCGAGCACCGTGTCCGCGTTGTGTTCGATGAGCTCGAGTGACTCATCGGAAAGAAGCTCGAAATACGGAATCTTGCGCTCAATGAACGGCGCTGTAGCCGCAGATGTTTGCCGTCTTGCAGCGCGTTTGGCCTCGCGACCCGCGGCTCTGCGTCTGCGTGGTCTGGTGCTCATGACCGTCTCGGTGAGGCGCGGCGTTTGCGCCGCTAAATTGTTATATGACCAGCAATTTTATCAGTACAGCGGGTTCGGGAATCAGATCCCGCACATGATTACGTGCGACGTCCGTCTGGCCAAAAACGACACGAATTAAACAATTTCGACGGCTCTGGCGCCCGCCGGTCAGCGCTCCTCCCCGGCGCCGCCGTCAGCGGGCTTCCCGCTTTGCGTCGTGGTCCAGGGGCCATCGTCGACAAAGTCGTCGATGTGGAAGTGATCAATAGAAAAGTGCGCGTGATTTCGGAGGTCGAACCGGGCGACCCGGACGATGGCGACGCAGAGAAGTAACGCGACGATCAGTAGCGGCGCGCCGCCGACGATGCTCGCCGTCTGCAGCGTCTCGAGACCGCCAAGCAAAAGCAGCGCAATCGGCATGAAGCTCAGCGCAAACGCCCAGAACAGCCGATTCCAGCGCAGCGGCTCGCCCTCGAGCTTCTTCTGCACGACGGATGCCAAAATATAGGAAATCGAGTCGAACGTCGTTGCGGTAAAAATCAGGGCCAGCAGCGTGAAAATTCCGATGACGAGGTAGCGCAGCGGAAGCTCTCCCAAGACGGCAAAAATAGCGGCGGTCGGCGACTGATCGTTCAAGATGGCGACGACGTCGACCTGGCCGGACAGCTGTAAGTAAAGGCCGAAGTTGCCGAGCACCATGAAAAACAGGAAGCAGCCGAGCGTGCCGAAAAAAATGGAGCCAACGACCATCTCGCGAATCGTTCGCCCTCGGGATATGCGGGCAATGAACAAACCCACGCTGGGCGCGAACGCCAACCACCATGCCCAGTAGAAAATGGTCCAGTTCTGCGGAAAGCGCGAATTTTCGAAATTCTCGAAATGCCCGAACGGCTCGGTCCATGTCGCCATGCGTACGAGATTGCTGAGGACTCTGCCCAGGGCATCGATCCCCGTGTTTGCCATGAAGACGGTGGGACCTGCGATGAAGACGAACGCCAGAAGTAACAGCGCAAGCCACAGGTTGATATTGGAAAGCGTCTGTATGCCTTTTCTGAGACCCGCATAGGCGCTGGCCCCGAAGATCGACGTACACAACAGCAGCACGACGATCTGGGTCCCGATGTTCCTGGGCGCGCCGAACAGCTCGTGCGCCCCCTCGTTGATCAGCGGCGCGGCGAGCCCGAGCGTCGTAGCGCCGCCGCCGAGCATGCCGAAGACGAACAGGACGTCGACGAGCTTGCCGGTCTTGCCGTGTGCCATGCGCTCGCCGAGCACGGGCAGCAGCGCCTCGGATACCTTGAGAACGTTGCGGTGGCGGACGTAATAGAAATAGGCGATCGGCAAGGCGGGGATCAGATAGATCGACCAGGCGAGCGGTCCCCAGTGGAAGATGCCGTAGGCGGCGGCCCAGCGCACTGCCTCGGCGGAACGGGGTTCGACGTGAAACGGCGGCGCCTGGTAGTAGTAGGCCCACTCGATCGTGCCCCAGTACATGATCGACGCGCCGATGCCGGCGCAAAACAGCATTGCGGCCCAGGACAGCGTGCCGAATTCCGGCTGCTCGTCGGGATGCCCGAGCGAGATTCGACCGATGTCGCTGAACGAAATATACACCATGAAAACGCCCGCACCGATGCCGAGTGCGAGATACAGGAAGCCGAGATTGTTCGTCAGAAAGCCGCGGGCCAGCCCGACCCAGAAGCCGCCCTGTTCCGGATACATGACGAGCGGCAGCGTAACGGCGAGCAACAGCCCGAGAGCGCCGAAAAACGTCGGCTTGTCGATGAGCTGAAACGAATCTCGCGGTTTCACCGATGAGTCCTGGCTGGCGCGTGAGTCGGCACCATATCACGCCCGTTCAGTAGACCCGCGCGACGTCACCCAGGTTGGCATAGATCGTCTTCACCTGCGTATAGTGCTCGATCGCCTGCAGGCCGTTTTCGCGACCGATGCCGGATTCCTTGTAACCGCCGAAAGGGACGCCGGCGGGCGTCACGTTGTAATCGTTGATCCATACGATCCCGGACTGCAGCGCATTGGCGATGCGGTGCGCGCGCTCGAAATTGCGCGTAAAGACAGCGCCGGATAGCCCATACGGCGTCGCATTGGCGCGCGCGACAGCTTCCCCATCCGTTTCGAAACGCAGCACCGCCATGAGCGGGCCGAAAACCTCTTCCTGCACAAACTCCTGGTCGTCCTCGCAGTCCGCGAACACGGCGGGCGTCACGTAGTAACCCTTCTTCAGTGCGCCCTCGCTGAACGTGTCGCCGCCACAAACGTGCCGGGCGCCGCTGCGCTTCGCTGCCGTCATGTATTGGAGCACTTTCTCGTAATGTTCCCTTGAGACGAGGGGGCCCATCTGCGTATCGGGATCGAATGGATCGCCGACGCGAATCGCCCGCGTGCGTTCGCCGAGCTGTTCGACAAATTCGTCGTAGATCGAGGCGTTCACGAATACGCGCGTGCCGTTGGAACACACCTGACCGGCAGAGTAGAAATTCCCGACGAGCGCGGCGTTCAGCGCATTGTCGATGTCGGTGTCGTCACAGATGATGATCGGCGATTTGCCGCCGAGCTCGAGCGTGACTTTCTTAAGGTCCGCGGCCGCCGCCGCCATGACCGCTTTGCCTGTCGGCACGGACCCCGTCAGCGATACCTTGGCTACGTCCGGATGCGTCACCAGGGTTTGGCCGGTCTGTCGGTCGCCCTGCACGACGTTGAAGACGCCGGGCGGCAGCCCGGCTTCGGTGTAGATCTCGGCCAGCTTGAGCGCAGCGAGCGGCGTCTGCTCGGCCGGCTTGAAGACCATCGTATTGCCGCAGGCGAGGGCGGGCCCCGACTTCCACATTGCGATCTGGATCGGATAATTCCATGCGCCGATGCCCGCGCAGACGCCGAGTGGTTCGCGGCGAATCATCGCAAACGCGGTCGGGGGCAGGTCGACGTGCTGACCGTAAATCGACTGCGCAATGCCGGCGAAGTACTCGATGACGTCCGCACCGGTGAGGATATCGACGGCGCTCGTTTCCGCAATCGGCTTGCCGGTATCGAGGGTTTCGAGCTCCGCGAGCTCCGCGTTGCGCTCGCGCAGCAGCGATACGGCGCGGAGCAATATCCGGCCACGTTCCACCGCGGGGGTCTGCGACCAGCCGGCGAACGCGTCACGGGCCGCTGCGACCGCGGCGTCGACATCGGCTCGATCCGCGATCGCAACGTCACAAACGATGTGGTCGTCGCCGGGAAACCGCGTCACCATCGTGCGGCCGCTCTCGCTGCTTCGATAGCGGCCGTCGATGTAGTTTTGTTGAACCGATAGCGTGCTTGCTGATGTGTAAATCTTGGGAAGATCGATCATCATTTTCGAAAAATCCGTTTCGGGAGCCAGACAAACGTGCGATCATAGAACCGAGACGACGATTTTCCCGACGCGTCGGCTTTCCGCGAAGCGCCGCATCGCCTCTTGTATATCACGGAGAGGATAGACGCTGTCGATGACGGGACGAAGCCTTCGAGCGTCGATCAATGCCTTCAGATCTGCCAGGGGTTTGTTCGGGTCCTCGGCAACGAGGCAAATCTTTTTGTCCCCCCGGTTGAACGCGCGAAAAGAACTCAGAGCCCAAAGCTGCAGGGCGCGCGCCATCGAGCCGCCGGTCATCGCATAGGTTCCTCCCGGGTTGAGCGCGCGCCTGTTGTCCCTCATCGGTCTGAAGTTATGGCAGTCGATGATCAGGTCGAAGGGTTGGCCGATCTTCGTGAAGTCCTGTCGGGCATAATCGATTACGTGATCCGCTCCCAGCGCGCGAATACGATCGAGTTTGTGCGCCGCGTCCACGGACGTCAAACGCATGCCGACGGAGATCACTGGCGTGCGCCGTGTCACGATTTACGAATCAAGGCATCGACGGCAACGGCCCCGCTCGGCAGCACCAGCAGCGGGTTTACGTCGAGCTCCAGCAGGTCGGCATACGCCCGCTCTGCGTATTCGAGGATCGCCTCGACCGCATCGATGACGGCCTCCAGGTCACCGGTGGGCCCGCCGCGGAATCCCGCGATCAGTTGGCCCGCTTTCAGCGACCCGATGGCCGCCCGGATGTCATTCCGCGCGGCTGGTAACAACAGGGAGACCGTGTCATCGACCAGCTCGACCAGAGTGCCGCCGGAGCCCAGCAGCAGCGTCAGGCCGAACGTCGCATCCCGGCTAATGCCGACAATGAGCTCGGCCACCGCTGGCTGAATCATTTTCTCGACGAGGAATCGCTCGAATCTGCCGGCCATACCCGCCGCCGCGGTCCGGACGGCGACGCTGTCGGACAGGTTCAGGGCGACGGCTCCGGCTTCACTCTTGTGCGCGAGTTGTCTCGATAACGCCTTCAGAACGACGGGGTAGCCGAGGGACTCCGCAGCGGTCGCGGCGTCATCGGCCGAGCAGACCTGTCCCTGGGGTATCACCACGCCATGACGGGCGAGCTCCTGTTTGCTTTCCCATTCGTCGAGCAGTCGAGCTTGACGCGTCGCTTGCCGTGGTCGCAAGACCGCACGGATGTTCTCCGCCGAGCCCTGTGCCGCGCCGATTGAGGCAGCCGCCCTGACCGCGTAGAGGCAATCCTCGATGCCCTGCATGGGTGCGATGCCGGCATGCTTCAGGCGATTCCGAACGTCGCGCGGCAGCGTTTCCGGAAGCGATGAGACGATTACGGCCCGCTGTCCGGTCGCGGCAACGGCCGCAGTCAGGGCGCGTTCGGCGATTTGCCAGTTTTCGTCGCGCCCGTCTTCACCCGGGGGGTAGTCGAGAACGAGGAGCGTGCAGGCAAAGCCGTTGCTCAACACCTCATCAAACGCCGCTCGCAGCTTGTCGTAATCGCCCCAGACGTACAGGTGGTAGTCGAGCGGATTCGTCACGTTGACGTTCGGCCCGAGCAGCGCCTGGAGATTGCTCGTCGATGCATCGCTGAATGCCGGCGTTTCGAGGCCCAGCGATTCCGCAGTGTCGGCAACGATCGCTGCGTCGCCGCCCGAGCAGCTCATCGACCCGAGCGTGCGATCGGGCAGCGCCCCGACCTGCGAAATGAATTTGAGAGTTTCGAGGAACTGCGCGACCGTGTCGCAGCGCGCGATGCCGAGCCTCGTAAACAGGGCCGAGTACAGTTTGTCTGAGCCGGCGAGGGAACCCGTGTGACCCATCGCGATAGCGGTGCCGCGCTTCGAGCGCCCCGCTTTCAGCGCGACGATCGGTATGCCGCGTGACAGCGCCTTGATCGCGCTGCGGGAAAACGCCGCCACATCGTCGAGACCCTCGATGTGGAGGCCGATCGCCGTCACGCGCTGATCCTCAAGCAAGACGTCGATGAAGTCGTGCATGCCGAGCACGCTGTTGTTGCCGACGGAAATCACGTAGCCGAGGTCGATGCCCCGCCGCTGCATCGTCAGGTTGATCGCGACGTTGCCGCTTTGCGAAATGATCGCGACGCCGCGTTCGGCACGCTCGCCGCCGTGCTCGTCGGGCCAGAGCGCGATGCCGTCCAGATAGTTAATGAAACCGTGGCAGTTCGGGCCAATGACGGCCATGTCCCCGGCTGCCTCCCGCAGGCGGTCCTGAAGCGCCGCGCCGCTGGTACCGATCTCCGCGAAGCCGGCGGCAAAACAGACGGCGCCCGGCGTACCGAGGCGCGACAGCTTTGCAACGACTTCGAGCGTCGCTTCGGGCGGTGCCGCAACGAAGACCGCGTCCGGAACCCCCGGGAGGTCCGTGATATCGGCAACGCAGGGTACTCCGCCAAGCTCGCTGCGACGTCTGCTGACGGCCCAGACGTCGCCGCGGAAACCGATCCCCCGGCACTGGTCCACGACTTTCGCTGCGCTGTCGCCGCCGACGACCGCCACCGATTGCGGCGCGAGCAGTCGCTTCAGCGCCGCGGTCCTAGACGTCGCCACCGGTGTTACCCGCTACCGACCTTTCCAGACCGGATCGCGTTTTTCGGCAAACGCCCGGGCGCCTTCGAGCTGGTCCTCGCTCGTGTACAGCGTCTTCACCGTCTTGAAGTCGCTGTTCGTAATCTTGCGCAGCGCGTCCAGGAACCTCATGTTCTCGGCTTCGCGCACGACCTCCTTGATCGCCGCGTAAACGAGCGGTGGGCCCGACTCGATCAGCCGCGCGAGTTCCCAGGCGCGCTCCATGAGCCCGTCAGCGGCGACGATTTCGTTAACGAAGCCCCAGCGATGTGCCTCCTGGGCATCGAGCCAGCGGCCGGTGAGCAACATCTCCATCGCGATGTGATACGGGATGCGCTTCGGGAGCTTGATCGATGCCGCATCGGCCACGGTGCCGGAACGGATTTCCGGCAGCGCGAACGTGGCGTGCTCCGCGGCGAGAATGATGTCCGCGCAAAGCGCGATCTCGAGCCCGCCGCCGCAGCAAATACCGTTGATTGCCGCAATCACGGGCTTGTTGAAATCCTCGAGCTCCTGCATGCCGCCGAAACCGCCGATGCCGTAGTCGCCGTCGACCTCCTCACCGCTCGCGGCCGCTTTGAGATCCCATCCGGCCGAGAAGAATTTCTCACCGCCGCCCGTGATGATCGCGACGCGCAGGTCGGAGTTGTCGCGAAAATCGGAAAAAATCTCGCCCATCGCGATACTCGTCGCGCGGTCGATCGCGTTCGCTTTGGGCCGGTCGACGATGACTTCGAGGATGCCCCCTTCGACTCGGGTCTTGATGTCTTCTCTGCTCATGGTGTTTTGCCGTTTATTTCTCGAAGGGCCGCAGCAGTGCGCGGCTTATGATGTGGCGCTGAATCTCCGACGTGCCTTCCCATATGCGCTCGATGCGAGCGTCGCGCCAGATGCGCTCCAGCGGCAATTCTTCCATCAGTCCCATGCCGCCGTGGATCTGGATTGCCTCGTCGGCGACGAAGGCGAGCATCTCGGTTGCCTTTAGTTTCGCCATTGCCATGTCGGCATCGGTGACGGCTCCCTGATCGTATTTCCAGCCTGCCTCGAGGATCATCAGTTCCGCCGCCTTCATTTCAGTGGCCATGTCGGCGAGCTTGAAGGATACGCCCTGAAATTTGCCGATGGGCTGCCCGAACTGTTCGCGGCGAGCGGCATACTCGACCGAGTGAGCAAATGCCCGTTCCGCGCGCCCGAGACAGGTCGCGCCCACCTGCAGGCGCGTTGCGCCAAGCCAGGTGTTGGCGACCTGGAATCCCTTGTGTACCTCGCCCAGAACGTTCTCCGCCGGAATGCGGCAGTCGTCGAATTGAAGGATCGCGTTCGTGTAGCCGCGGTGGGAGACATTGCGATAGCCGTCGCGAACGGTGAAACCGGGCGTTCCCTTGTCGACAAAAAAGGCGGTGATCAGCGCGCGCTTGCCGCGCGGGCTTTCTTCGTCTGCGGACTTCATGAACACGATGGCGAAGTCGGCGATATCGGCGTGGGAGGTGAAATGCTTGGTGCCGTTCAGGATCCAGTCGTCGCCATCGGGCTTCGCTGTCGCCTTTATGCCGCGCAGATCGGAGCCTGCGCCCGGCTCCGTCATGGCGAGACAGTCCCATTTTTCGCCGGCGACGCACGGCTTCAGATATCTATCAATCTGATCCGGGGTTCCGGCGCACAGAATGTTCGACGGCCGCGCCACGCAGGTCCAGTGCAGCGCATAGTTCGCCCGACCCAGTTCCTTTTCGTAGAGCAGCCAGGTCAGCGTATCGAGTCCGGCGCCGCCGAATTCCGACGGAACGTTGGCGGCGTAAAGTCCCGTCTCGATCGCCTTTGTCTGGATCTCCCTGACCAGGTCCATGTCGAGATGGCCGGTGCGTTCGATCTCGGCTTCGTGCGGGTAGAGCTCGTTCTCGACAAACGCGCGCGTCGTGTCGACGATAAGCTGCTGTTCGTCCGTCAATGCAAAGTCCATGATTTAGTCCTTATTTGCGCTGGCCGACGCGGCGGCCCGCTGATTCCGGCGTCGGCAGATCCGCGTGCGCGGCCGCCAGTTCGAGAAGCGCGCAGGCGGCCTCGTCGTCCGCCGCGACGACTTTACCCGACGCCATATGGACGTGCAGATACATAGCCTCGAGCGTCGCGAGCAGGCGATCGTCCTCGCTCGCGTGCAGGCGATAGAACACGTGCAGGCGCTTGCCGTTCGCAGCGAGGATCTGCACGGTTGTATAAATCGGCGCATTGACTCCGACTTCGTCGAAGAACTGCGCGTGCGATTCCGCCGTGTACCAGCTGTGCCCGGCCGCGACATAGGCGTCGTGCATGCCGACGCGCCGGAGCAGCGCCTCGCAACTGTCGCTGAACACCTGCACATAGCGGTACTCGGTCATGTGGCCGTTGTAGTCGATCCACGCCGGCAGCACCGACGCGTCCAGCAGCCGGAGCGGAGCGCCGGTCCCGGATGGCGTCAGCGGCGGCGCCAGTTCGCAGAGACGTCGGTCGTGTGCGTTCAGTACCGCGCCGGCGCCCCAGTCGCGCTCCTTCAGTGATCTCAGTATGCCGACAAGATTGCGGTCCCGAATGCGCTCGAGCTCGCGGAAGCCGAAGTCGCCGGACTGCTCGTCGGACTGCTGCGCGATTTTCTGGACGAGATCCTCCGTCAGCTCCGGCACGTCCGTAAGTTTCGTCCACGGCCACTTCAGCGCCGGACCGAAGTGGCGAATGAAATGCGCCATACCCGCCTCGCCGCCGGCGAGGCGATACGTCTCGAACAGCCCCATCTGCGCCCACCGCAGGCCGAAGCCGCAGCGCATGATCTCATCGATCTCCGCGGTCGTGGCAACGTCGTCTTTGATCAGCCACAGCGCCTCGCGCCAGACGGCCTCGAGTAGACGATCGGCGATATGCGCGTCGATCTCGCTTCGAACCCGCACCGGCTTCATGCCGAGCGACGTCAGAAGCTCGGCGGCACGAACCGCCGGGCCCGCATCGGTGCCGGGGGCCGCGACGACTTCGACGACCGGCAGCAGATACACGGGATTGAACGGATGAGCAACGAGAACGCGTCCCGGTGCGATGCCGTTGCCGGCGAGAGCGCTCGGCTTATAGCCGGACGTCGACGACGCGATGATCGATGCGGTCGGCGCATGCTGGTCGACCTCCGCCAACGTCGTGAGCTTTATCTCGAGGTCTTCGGGCACGCTCTCCTGGATCCACCCGGCGTCGGCGACGGCCTCGCCTATCGATGCGGCAAAAGTGAGTTCGCCTTCGGCAGGCATTGGCAGGTCCGCGAGCGCCGGCAGCGAGAGACGGGCGTTATCGATCACGCTGGTTATTTGTCCGCGTATGTCCGGATGCGGATCGTATACCGCAACGTCCCAGCCGTTCAGCAGGAAGCGCGCCGCCCAGCCGCCGCCGATCACGCCGCCGCCGATGACCGCGGCGCGACGCGGCGAACCCGGCGGCTCGGTCATCGCGGTGCTCGTTTCGAGAGCTCGAGTTTCTCGCGCACGGCCGCGGGCGTCATGACGCTGGCGCCCATGTTCTCGACGATCCTGACGGCCCGCTCCACGAGCTGCGCGTTCGTGGCGAGCACGCCTTTCTCGAGATATAGATTGTCCTCCAGCCCGACCCGCACGTTGCCGCCGGCGAGTATGGCAGCGGCGACGTAGGGCATTTCGTTGCGGCCGAGCGAGAACGCGGAGAAATGCCAGCCCGCGGGCACATTCGCGACCATGCCCAGAAACGTGTACAGATCATCGGGCGCGCCCCACGGGATGCCCATACAGAGCTGGACGAGTATCGGCGGCTTGATGATGCCCTCGTCGGCAAGCTGCTTCGCGAACCACAGGTGCCCGGTGTCGAATGCCTCGATTTCGACGCATACGCCGAGATCCGTCATCATCTGTCCCATCGCGCGCAGCATGCCCGGCGTATTCGTCATGACGTAGTCGGCCTCGGCGAAGTTCATCGTGCCGCAGTCCAGCGTGCAGATTTCCGGCAGGCATTCCGCAACGTGTTCGACGCGCTCCTCGGCCGTGGCCATGTCGGTGCCCGCCTCGTTCAGCGGCAGCGGCGCATCGGCGGGTCCCAGTATCAGGTCGCCGCCCATTCCGGCCGTCAGGTTTATGACGACGTCGGTGTCCGAGTCGCGAATGCGTTCCGTGACTTCCCTGTAGAGGTCGACGCGGCGCGAATGCTTGCCGGTCTCCGGATCGCGGACGTGGATATGTACGATTGCAGCGCCGGCCTTGGCCGCTTCGATGGCGCTGTCGGCGATCTGCTTGGGCGTGCGCGGCACGTGGGGCGATCGATCCTGCGTGTTACCGGAGCCCGTCACAGGACAGGTAATAAAAACTTCTCGATTCATTTCCAGGGGCATGGTGTCACCTTCAGGCAATCTGGTTTTTTTGGCCGCTCGCATATTCTACCGATGGACGCTCGCGATGCGTATCTGCGTACTCGGCCCCGGTTCCGATAATCGATGCTATTGTTAGCTTACACCTGAGCCGAGGTGACCGACGATACGGCGCCGCAGCGGCGTCGGGCTAGCCAGGGGTGCCAGCGCGGCCAAGGCGCAAACAAAACCGCCAGCGTCTGGTCGCAGCAGCGACTGAAATGCGAAAATTCGTGGCTGGTAAGCCAAGCAACATAAATATGCACGCAAATCAAAAGCTCGTTTCGATGCGGCGCCGCGGGAGATCCTCGAAGGTATCGGGCGCTGTGGCGTCGGGGCTTCTGGCGGCGTTCGTATCGGTCAGCGCTGCGGCCGGGTACAGCTTCGACACGCCGGGCCACTATCTGGCCGGCGCGTCCGCCCTGCCGGCGTGGGCGCAAGCGCTGGAGCGGCATGCGACTGAGCGGGCCGCGATCAGGCGATGCCTGGACGCAGAAACCGCATGCCAAGGCAAACTCAAATCGCTGCGGCTCGTCTTGCAGAAGGGAGCCAGCCTGGAGCCGGACCGCCAGCTGCGGCTCGTCAACCGCTACGTGAATAAGCGTCGGTACCGGCGCGATCGCAGGGCTCTGTCGCCGTCGGTGGTGCTCGGCGGTGAGGCAAAGCTCCGCAATCACTGGCCTACGCTGCTCGAGTTTCTCGAGCGTGGCGGAGACTGCGAGGACTATGCGACCGCAAAATATTTCCTGCTGCGCGAACTCGGCTTCGACGCCGACGACCTGCGCGTACTCGTGACCTACGACCGTTGGGAACGGGCCTATCATGCCGTGCTTGCCGTCAGGCGCAGCGACGGCGGCGCCTGGCTGCTGGAGTCGGACAACAGCGTCCGGCGTGCTAACCACGGCCAGTACCGATTTATTTATGCCGTCAACGAGGACGGCATCTGGGACCACGAGCGTTGATTGCTGTCAGCGTGCGTGGAATCGAAGGAGCAAATTCAAAGGAGGCACATATGAGAATGCCACTCATCGTGATGACGTCGCTCGCCTGCAGCGTGGCGTGGGCCGAGACGACGGAAGAGGAGAGTAAGAGTATCGAGGCTCTGCAAATCCGGCTTGCGACGATCGAACAGATCGACGTGACCGCAGAAAAGTCACCGGCCAAGTCGTTCGAAGCAGCCGATGCCGAGATCGATGCGATACTTGACGAAGCTGACGCTTTGGAAGCCGACTCGGAATAGGCGAACAGGCTCAGTCGCTGTTCTCGCCATAACGCCCGCCCTTACGATAGATCCGATGTTTTTCAGACCACGCTGAGAGCTCCGCTGCGCCCTCGGGCAGCTTCTCGTGACTGCCGAGAACGAGCGCTCCGCCCTCCTGCATCGCCGCCAACAATCGCGTCAGCGTGGCGCGCTGCAGCGCAGGGTCGAAATACGTGAACACCAGGTTGCGGCACAGCACCAGATCGAAGCGGCCGGGTGGCCGCGCCTTGCGAATATCCCGCTGCAGGAATTCGATGTCGCGCCGATAGGCGGGCTTGAGGCAGTAACTGTTGTTCTCTCTGTAGAATCCGCGGCTGCGCCAGGCTTCCGGGAGATCTTTCAGGCTGCTGTAGCCGTAACAAGCCCTGCGCGCGCGGCGGATCATCTCTGGATCGGCATCCGTCGCGATGATCTCGATCGCAAGCTCGGGAAATTGCGGCTCGAGCTCGAGCGCCCAGACCAGGCGAACCGTGTAGGGCTCCTCGCCGGAGCCGCAGCCGGCACTCCAGATACGCAGCGCAGGCGCATCGCGCCTTTTCGCTCGGCGTGCGAGGGCCGGCAGGACTTCACGGGCCAGCGTCGCGTAGACATCGCGATCGCGGTAGAAGCGGGAAATCGTGATGCGGCACAGTGAGTCGAGACGATCCCATTCCTCGTCGTGCTGCTCAAGATACGCTCGGTAATCGTCGGCATCGGCCAGCCCCAGATCACGGAGACGTCGAGCGATGCGTTTACAGGCCTGGCGGCGCACCTTGCGAAAGCCCGGCCAGTGCAGGTGCAGGCGCGGCAGCGCCCACTGCAGGAACCGGACGCATTGCGCGTCTTTCATGAACGATAACGGGTAAACACGGATCCGGTGCTGCCGCCTCTCGCCAGGGCAACGGCGGTCGAAGCAAAACAATTGTCCACGGTGCGCGCCCTTAACGACGCGCTACTCTTCTTCGCTGGATTCGAACTGTTCAAGGCCGGCCGCTAGATAGTCGGCCAGCATCGCGGTGCCGAGAAGATAATCGGCAGTGTGATCGGTCCAGCTGTCTTCCGCCTGTTGCAGACCGTCATTCCACTCGTCGATAGAAAAGTCGCCCCGGCCGAGCCACATCAGAGCTACCAGGGATACCTGCTGGTCGGGTTCGAGGTCGTCGATCGTCGTCTTCAGCTCCCGATAATAAGGATCGCCGGCGTAATCCGCCGCAACCTGCATGGCCCAGTCTTCATCGAGGACCACGGGCTCATCGTCAAAAGTCACGTCATCCTGGGAATGAAACTCATGGGCCTTGTCGATGATGAACTGCACCGTGTCGCGGTTTAGATCGAGTTCTGGCATATCGCGTTACCTGCCAATCGTTTCGTTGAGGCCTTGCACAAGCCCATGTCTGCAAACCAGCCGCTGCATACCTGGATCTGCGATTGCGGCCTATTGTAACAATGAGTCGTTCTACGTTACGACACTCGGCGGCCGGAGCCGTGATGGGCGGCGCCGTCTCGGGCGATCGCCAGAACGGCGCGACGGGTTGCGGTGCGCGCTTGTCAACAAAAATCGATTCTGTGAGTATCAGCCGACACCGAGGCCCTTCTCCACCGGAGACGGACATTCAAACGCACGCAAACATCGTCATCGTCGGCGGCGGCATCATGGGCGTCGGCTTGCTGTATCACCTGGCCGAGGAGGGCGCGAAAGAGCTCCTGCTGATCGAGAAGGGCGAGCTGACATCCGGCTCGACCTGGCATGCGGCGGGCCAGTGCCCGAGCCTGGTCGGCAACTACAACCTGGCAAAAATTCATGCCCACGGCAACGACCTGTACCCGCGCCTCGAGGAGCTGACGGGACAATACGTGAGCTGGCACTCCTCTGGCGGCATCCGGCTTGCCCGTGAGGAGGACGATCTCGACTGGTTTCGCTACCTGCACGGCATGTCGAAGAGCGTCGGCTTCGAGATGGAGATCATCGGCCCCGACGAGATCCGGCGCATCGTGCCGTGGCTCGACCTCGACGGCGTCATCGCCGGCGCGTACACGACCGGGGACGGCCATGCCGACCCGTCCGGTCTCACGAACGCGATGGCGCGCGGCGCGACGAACATGGGTGCGAAGATCGAACGCCACAATCGCGTCGTTGACATCAGGCTTCTGCCGTCCGGCGAGTGGCAGGTCGTGACCGAGAAAGGCAACGTCGTTGCCAAGACGGTCGTCAACGCCGCCGGATCGTTCGCGCGGCGAGTCTCACAGATGGTCGGGAGCGACATGCCCGTCTGCAACATGGAGCATCACTATGTCGTCACCGGCAACGTCGACGAATTCGTCGCGCGCGACGAGGAGATGCCCGTCATCCGCGATCCGCACGCCTCGGCCTACATCCGCCAGGAGCAGAAGTCCGGGCTGATCGGCATCTACGAGGGCGAAGGGCTGACCGAGGCCTGGGCCCCGTCCGGCACCCCACCGTGGGAGTCCGACAGCGAGCTGTTTGCCGACGACCTGGACCGGCTGATGCCCTGGCTCGGTCGCGCGATGGAGCGCCTGCCGATTCTGGAAAACGCCGGCATCAAGCGCATCGTCAACGGCGCGATCCCGCACCCGCCGGACGGTCCGCCGTACCTCGGCCCGGTAGCCGGGCTCAGGAATTTCTGGCTCTGCTGCGGCTCGTCGTTCGGCATCGCGCAGGGCGCCGGCTGCGGCAAGTACTTGGCGCAGTGGATGCTCCACGGCGATGCCGAGATCAACATGACGGGCTTCGATCCGCGGCGACTCGGCGTATTTGCGGACGAGGAATACGCGCGCGCCAAAGCGTTTCAGGATTACCGAATGACCTACGCGACGCCGCTGCCGGGCGAGGAGCTGCCCGCCGGCCGGCCGCGGCGCACGAGCCCGCTGTACGAGACGCTAACAGCCAAGGGCGGCGTGTTCACCGAGACGTTCGGCTGGGAGCGACCGAAGTGGTATTCGCCCGATGGACGCGACGAGGCCTACAGCTATCGTCGCAGCAACGTGTTCGACGTCGTGCGCGACGAATGCCTGGCGGTCCGCGAGCGCGTCGGCGTGCTCGACCTGACCGGCTTTGCGAAGTACGACGTGACCGGCCCGGACGCGGAGACATTCCTGAACCGCCTCTGCGCGAACCGCATGCCGACGAGGAGCGGCGGCATCGTGCTCGCGCACATCCTGTCCAGTAACGGGCGCATCTTGGGCGAAGTCACCGTCACGCGGCTGGCCGACGACCGCTATTATCTATTGTCTGCGGCCGGCGCGGAGCTGCGCGATCTCGATCATCTCGAGCAGGGACGGCTCGATTCGGAAAACGTCTCCATTAAGAACGTCACCGATCAGCGCGGCGTGCTCGTTTTAGCTGGTCCGAAATCGAGGGACGTGCTTGCCGAGCTCACCGATGCAGATTTGAGCAACGAAGCATTCCGCTGGCTCACCGGCATGGAGATATCCGTGGCCGGCATCGACCTGCGCGCGCTGCGCGTCAACTACGTCGGCGAGCTCGGCTGGGAGCTGCACCCGGCAATCGATGACCTGCCGGCACTCTACGCCACGGTGTGGGCAGCCGGCGAACAGTACGGCATCGCCGACTTCGGGTTGTACGCGGTCAACAGCCTGCGGCTCGAGAAGGCCTACCGCGGCTGGGGCGCCGAGCTGACGAACGAGGTCACGATGATCGACGCCGCGATGGAGCGATTTCTCAAGCTCGACAAGGATGAGTTCAACGGTAAGGCGGCAACGCTCGCGCAGCGCGACGAAGAGCGCACGCTGCAGCTGATCTACTTCGAGCTCGACGCCGGCGATGCGGACGCGCTCGGCAACGAGCCGATCTTCATGGGCGACGACTGTATCGGCCTGACCACCTCGGGCGGTTTCGGGCACTGCACCGGACGGAGCCTCGGCTTCGGCTACGTGACGCCGGACCTGGCGGAGCCCGGCACGCAGCTTGAGATCGCACTGCTCGGTGAACGCCGCAGGGCGCGCGTGCTCGCCGATGTCGTATACGATCCAAAGAATGAGCGGCTGCGCGCCTGATCGCCGTGGCCGAGCTCCCGAAACAGGCGAACGTCGTCATCGTCGGTGGCGGCGTCATCGGCTGCTCTGTCGCGTATCACCTAGCAAAGCTCGGCTTCTCCGACGTCGTGCTGCTGGAGCGCCAGCAGCTCACGAGCGGCACGACCTGGCACGCCGCGGGGCTGGTCGGTCAGCTGCGCACGTCGATCAACATGACGAAGCTGGCGAAGTACACGAGCGAGCTGTATCGCGGCCTCGAAGACGAGACCGGGCAGGCGACGGGCTACCGGCAGTGCGGGTCGATCTCGATTGCGACGAACGAGGAGCGCTTCGAAGAGCTCAGGCGCAGCGCCTCGATGGCAAAAGTCTTCGACCTTGAAGTCAACGTCGTAACGCCTGAGGAGATCGTCGAGCGCTATCCGATCATATCGGGCGACGATCTCCGGGGCGGCATCCATATTCCGTCGGACGGCTACGCGAACGCCGTCGACATCACGCAGGCACTGGCGAAAGGTGCGCGCGCGAACGGTGCGCAGATTCTTCAGAATACGAAGGTGACGGCGATCCGCCACGACGGGCGCAGGATCACCGGCGTATCTACGCCGGCCGGCGACGTAGACGCGCGGAACGTGGTGCTGTGCGCGGGCATGTGGACGCGCGACCTGGCGGCGAGCATCGGTATCAACGTGCCGCTGCACGCCTGCGAGCACTATTACGCTTTATTTGAATCCGTCGTCGGGCTGACTCCGGATCTGCCCGTGCTCCGCGACTACGATGCGTGCACTTATTACAAGTACGACGCGGGCAAGCTGCTCGTCGGCGCGTTCGAGCCGACCGCGAAACCCTGGGGCATGGACGGCATTGCCGAGGACTTCTGTTTCGACGAAATTGCCGGCGACTTCGAGCACTTCGAGCCGGTGCTCGAAGCGGCGATGCGGCGCATTCCTGCATTGCAGGAGGCTGGCATTCAGAAATTTTTCTGCGGCCCCGAGAGCTTCACGCCCGACGTGCGCTATCACATCGGCCAGGCGCCGGAGCTTGATAACTGTTTCGTGTCCGCCGGGCTCAATTCGATCGGTCTGCAGTCGGCGGGCGGCATCGGCAAGGTCATGGCCGAGTGGATTCGCGACGGCCATCCCCCCGTCGACCTCTGGGAGGTCGACGTCCGGCGCAACATGCCGTTTCAACGCAATCGCAAGTACCTGCGCAAACGCGTCAGCGAGAGCCTCGGGCTCCTGTACGCGACACACTGGCCGTACCGGCAGTACGCAACGGCGCGCGGCGTGCGCAAATCGGCGCTGTACGATCGTCTCGTTGCGCGTGGCGCCTGCCACGGCGAGGCGTTCGGTTGGGAGCGGCCGAACTGGTATGCGCCTCAAGGAGTGACGCCGAAATACGAGTACAGCTACGGACGACAGAACTGGTTCGCGCATTCAGCGGCAGAACACCGGGCGGTCCGCGACAGCGTAGCGCTCTTCGACCAGTCGTCGTTTGCGAAATTCCGGCTCGAGGGCCGCGACGCCGTTGCCGTGCTGAACCGCGTCTGCTGCAACGACGTGGATCAGCGCGCAGGCAGGCTCGTGTACACGCAGTGGCTCAATGAGCGCGGCGGCATCGAAACCGATCTGACCGTGACGAGGCTTGCCGACGACGCATTCCTGATCGTTACGGCGGCCGA
>JBFJOC010000009.1:0-63057 GCA_041617855.1 Woeseiaceae bacterium
CTGACATCTTTCTGGTGAAGCAAAGTCGCGGCGTTCGGATTCAATTTTGCAGACGGGAGCGAAGATCATGCGGGACCGCAGAAGATTTTTGATGTCTCTGGCTTATGCGGCCGCGGGCGGATACGTGGTCGGCCACTTGCCGCTCGCTGCGGCACAGTCCGCGCGGCGCAGGGCCTTGATCGGCGGCTTTCCGGCGACGGTCATCGATATGCACGCACACTGCGAGATCAAGGCAATCGAAGCTGTCGTTGTCGCTACTCCCCTTGAGAGGAAGGTCCGGGACAGCCGGGTGCTGGGACCGGATCGCCTCGATCTGCTCGACGAACGCGGTATCGACATCCAGGCGATCCACGTGGGCCAGTACTGGTGGTACGCAGCCGATCGCAAGCTGGCTCGCCGTATCACCCGCACGATGAACGAAGGCATGACCGAGTGGGTCGCTAGGCACTCCGATCGCTTCGTCGCTTTGAGCGCGGTTTCGCTGCAGCATCCGGACCTCGCCGCCGAGGAGCTCGAGCACGCGGTGCGGGATCTCGGCCATCGCGGCGCCTCCATCGGCGGCCACGTCGACGGCGAGGTACCGTCATCGCCGCGCTTCGATCCGTTCTGGGCGAAGGTTGAGGAACTCGACGTGCCGGTGTTCATGCATCCGCAGCGCGCCGATTTCCTGATCGACCCGGATGAGTTCGAGGGGCGCGGAGACTTACCGAATATCATCGGCAATCCGCTGGAGACCACCGTGTTTCTGTCGGGACTGATCTTCGACGGCACGTTCGACCGCTTCCCCGGGCTCAAGGTCTGCGCGGCGCATGGCGGCGGCTATCTGCCCTCGTACTCGGGTCGCACCGAAGTCGCCTGCGACGTGCGGCCGAACGCGGATTGCGCCAACAAAAAACGCCCGCGCGAGTACCTGAGAAGCAATATCTTCGTCGATTCGATGGTGTTTACGGACGAAGGGTTGCGGCACCTGGTGGCCGAAATGGGCGCCAGCCAGGTGCTGTACGGCACCGACATACCGTACCACTGGCCCGACACGCTGGACGTCATTCTCGATTCCACGGATTTGAGCAATGCCGAAAAGGAGGCGATCGTCGGCGGCAATGCTGCGAGGCTATTGCGTACAGGCTGACCGCGGCGCCTTGCGTCGCGACGCATCGATGAGATTAGAGCCGGCCGCGAAGCGGCCGGCCCGCTTTCCTTCGGTATTGCGCCCCGCGAAGAACGCGCGCGTCAGGTGCCCGGCGCCCGATAGCCCAGCGTCGTGCCCTTGTCGCACGCCGCGTCGACCTGCTCCGCCGTCAGCAGCGGGGTCGTCGATACATCTACGAGTCCTGATGCCCCGACTTTCAGGGCGACTGCCGCCGCGGCGATTTCGTTCGGGAAATCCGTGACCACGTAGGCATCGTGATCACCAAACGCGAAGTAGAAACACTCGACCTTGCCTCCAGCCTCTCCGATCGCCTTCGTCGCCGCCGCCTTGCGATTCGAGCCTCCTTCTTTCAGAAGCCCTTTGGTTCCGTCGGCATTATAGGATGCCTGAATCAGGTACTTGGGCATAACACACCTCCGTTTCCGACCCGCCTGCTCAATTCGGCCTCGTCCAATTAATAAAGTTATAGACGATAGCGTGCCATTCCGCGATCTGTCGGTCGTCGGCGCGCATGCCGACAGTACGGCATGCGTGGGCACGGTCGGTGCAGCGCCCCGCTCGGGACAGTATGCTGTAAATTTACGAAACGGCAGGGATCATGGCAGTGCGGAAGGTAGCGAGTGAAGCTCTGGTCGCAGGCTAAGGCGCTGGCCGCGCAGACGCCGGGCGACCGCAATCGCTACGTCGATTTTCTGCGCGCCGTCTCGATACTCGTCGTGGTCACCGGGCATTGGCTGATTGCGGGCTTCTATTACGCGGACGCGACGCTCAAGTCGAATGAAATCCTCGTCATTCAGCCGCAGACGCAGTGGCTGACCTGGGTGTTCCAGGTAATGCCGATATTCTTCATCGTCGGCGGCTACTCGAATGCGGCCTCGCAGGCCAAGGCCCGTGCGCAGGATCTTGCGTACGCGAACTGGCTTGCGAGCCGGCTGAACAGGCTCGTTACTCCGCTGCTAGCATTGCTATTGGGTTGGGGAGCGCTGGCGGGGTTGCTTCAGCTCGCGGACGTCAGCGGCGAGGTCGTTCGGCTTGCCTCGAGGACCGCGCTGATCCCGCTCTGGTTTCTCGCAATTTACATCATGCTGGTCGTCCTGGCGCCGGCCAGCTACGCTGCGTGGCGCCGATGGGGATTTGCGTCGTTCTGGGCATTCGTGCTGGCAGGCGCTGTCGTCGATACGGCATTTTTTGTGCTGGACTTTCGCCTCGCGGGCTGGAGCAACTATTTCTGGGTCTGGCTTGCCGTGCATCAGCTCGGCTACGCGTGGCGGGACGGCCGCCTGGGTAGCCCGGCGCGATTGCTTGCCTACGCTGTGCTCGCGTTCGGGCTGCTTGTGCTGCTTGTCACCCGCGGGCCGTATCCGCTGGCGATGGTCGGGTCGCCGGACGAGGACCTGAGCAACTCGCTGCCGCCCAAGATCACGCTCGTCGTCCTCGGCGTCATGCAGCTCGGCCTGCTGCTGTCGATCGAGGGACCGATGCGCCGAATTCTGCTGGCAGAGCGTGTCTGGGCCGCGACGGTACTGATCAACAGCATGATCATGACGCTGTACCTGTGGCATCTGACGGTCATGGTCGGCGTCGTGGCCGTGGCCTACCTGGCCGGCGGCGTCGGGCTCGGCCCGCAGCCGGGCGACGCCGACTGGTGGCTGACTCGCCCGCTCTGGATCGTGTGCCTGTATGCGCTGCTGCTCCCTGCCGCTCTGCTGCTATCGCCGCTCGAGCGGCGCACGCGCGGTGCCGACGCTCCCGCACCCCCGGCATCGCGCCAGGTCGTAGGCGCCATCCTGATCTGCGGCGGCGTAGGCTTGCTCGGTCGGTTCGGATTCGGCAGCACGCCGATTCCGGGCCTCGACGCCGCGGCATTCCTGCTGGTTTTGATCGGTGCCGCGATCAGCGGCCTGCTGCCGGGCTTCCGGTGAACAGCAAGCCGTCGGGTCTCAACGTGCGTCATCCCGGAGCAGTGCCGCAAGCTCCGCCGCAGTGTCCTTGGCGGACTGGATGAGATCTTCCTCGGAGTGATGCACGGCGTGCTGGGCGAGCAGCAGCTTTTGATCGCTCTCGCGAAAAGCCTCGGCAACCCGACTCGCCCTGGCGGGCTCCACGCCAAGGCTCGCCAACACTCGTTCTGCAAGGGCAATACTGCTCATCAGTGTTTCCCGAAATATGTGCTTGATGCCGAGATCCATGAGCATGTGCGCATGCCGTCGGTTGCGCGCCCTGGCGATGATCTTGAGATGCGGAAAATGCCGCCTCACGGTCGCTGCTGTCTGCAGCGATGCGCTCATGTCGTCGATCGCAAGCACGAAAATATGCGCATGCTCGGCCCCGGCGGCCCTGAGCAGATCGATGCGCCGCGCGTCTCCATAGTGCACGACATTGCCGTAACGCCTGACGACATCGACCTGCGACGCATCGATCTCGAGCGCCGTGAAGTGCTTGCCGACGATGCGCAAGAGCCTGCCGACTATCTGGCCGACGCGGCCAAAGCCGGCAATGATGACCTCGTGGTGCTGATCGTCGGGTTCGTCGTAAGCAGGCTGCACTGCCACACCGAGCCTCTGATTGAGCCGCTCCGTGCCGAGATATAACAATGGCGTCAACAGCATCGACACCGCAACCGCGAGTATCAACTCGTCGACCAGCGCCGACGGCAGAAGCTGCTCGCGAACCGCGATGCCAAACAGCACGAAGGCGAATTCGCCACCCTGCGACATGACCGCAGCAAGGTTTGTTGCGCTGCGCCTGTCGCACAGCCCGAAGGTGCGCGCGAGCGGAAACAGCACGAGCGCTTTGGCCGCCATCAGCATCAAAACGACGAGCAGGATTCTGCCGGGCGCGGCCAGCAACAGCCCCAGATTGACGGACATCCCGACAGCGATGAAGAACAGTCCGAGGAGCAGCCCCTTGAATGGAGCAATGTCCGCTTCGAGCTGATGGCGATATTCCGAGTCCGCCAGCAGCATACCGGCGATGAACGCCCCTAGCACCATCGACAGATTGGCGAGCTGCATGACGAGCGCGGCGCCGACCACGACCAGCAGCGCGGTTGCCGTGAAAATTTCGGGAATGCGCGAACCCGCGGCAACCCTGAGCACGGGGCGTAGCAGGTAGCGGCCCCCGATAATCAGTCCGATGATGGCTGCGATCTGCAGCGCCACTGCCCCGAGATCGATGCCGCCGTCACCCACCTGCGCGCCGCCGAGGATCGGTAGGATCGCAATGAGCGGTATGACCGCAAGGTCCTGGAACAGCAGAATGGAGAATGCTGCACGGCCGTGCGCGCTCAGCAGTTCGTTCTTCTCGGCGAGTAGCTGCAGCACAAAGGCTGTCGAGGACAGCGCGAGAATCAGACCGATGATGATGGCGGCCCGTGCATCGAGACCGGACACGACCGCGAGGATCGACAGCGCAGCCGCCGTTGCCAGAACCTGCGCCGGACCGAGCCCGAAGACCATCTTGCGCATGACCCAGAGGCGCGACGGCTGCAGCTCGAGGCCGACGATGAACAGCAGAAAGACGACACCGAGCTCCGCGAAATGCAGAATGTGGTCGGCATCATGGATGAAACCGAAACCGAACGGGCCGATGGCGATGCCGGCGGCGAGGTAGCCAAGCACCGAGCCGAAGCCCAGGCGCCGACTGATGGGCACGCAGACGACGGCGGCCAACAGGTAGATGATCGATTCTTGCAGCAGGCTCAAGACAGTCTCCTCCGCCGCACCGGCATCAGAATCCCCCGTTAACGCTCAGCGCTGCGAATCCAAGTTTGATGAATGAAGCCCCGCCCTCGTAGCGGGTCTTTTTGCGACGCTTACCTCTTTGTGATGACTTGCGGCGACCGCCGTCTTGTTTGCTAGACCGTCAGATCTTTTACGCAGCGTTCGAGCCGATCGCAAATCCGTGCCGGCGCGTCGTGCCCCTTCCCTTCCGCCAGCAGCGTGTCGACGGTCTGCGGCGCGCCGAACACGACCGTCACCGGGCGCAGCCTGGGCCACCGGCGCGTCAGCGGCCAGGCCTCGAGACTGCCGTAGACACGCACCGGTACGGCCGGCACCCGGGTTTCCTCGAGCAGCGCGCCGATGCCGCGCATGAACGGCTGGATCGCGCCATCCAGTGATCGCCTGCCCTCCGGGAACCACACGAGAACACGGCCGTCCGTGAGCGCCTTGAGGCCGAGGCGAATGCCGCCGCCGAGATCCTGATCCGGATCGACCGGAAACACGCGCGTGGCCCGACTGACCGTCCGCGACACCGGCCCCGTGTGCATCTTGCGGGCCCAGCCCGCCCAGCAGACGTTCCTCAAGAGGCGTCGCGGCAACGCCGCGGCGACCGCCGACGGATCGAGGTAGCTGGCGTGATTCGGCGTGATCACGAAAGGACCGACGCTCGGCAGCTGGCTCGCGCCTACAACCCGCAGCCGAAACAGGGCCTTCATCAGGATCCGGTTCAGACCCAGCAATAGCCACCCGAGCACCCTGAGCGGCAGCGGCGGATCCTCGAGGTAGCGTTGCTTTTCCGCCGGGGCGGGACCCCGCGGCATGCTCGGCTGACGCTCCGCGGCGTCGATTGCCTTCAGGAAGTCACGAATCGTCACGACCTGACTCAACGCTCTCGCGCTCAGCGCGATGCCGAATTTCTGCTCGACTTCGCTCGTGATCGTGACCCACTCCAGCGAATCGATGCCCAGGTCGAGCTGCGGGCTCGAATCCAGGGCGACGCCCGTCGCCTCAAATCGCTCCTCGAGCCACTGCCAGACTGCGCTTACCGTCGTCGACTCCAGCAGCTGCCGGTCTTCGGCGCTGAATTCGGCCTGCGGCGGCGCAGCTGCGGGCCGGATCGCCTGTTCCAGGATCTCGGGCAGCAGGTGTCGCTGGAGCTTTCCGAGCCGGGTACGTGGCAGGCTCCGGCGCGTTAGACGATACTGGGCGACGCGCTGGTAAGACGGCAATGCCAGCATCGCCTGCTCGATCTCGTCCCGCAACAGCTCCTTCTCGCGCATCGCCCCACGCTGACGAATCGCCTCATCGTCCGGAACGATCAGCGCAACCAGCGAGCCCTCTTTCTCTAGAATCGCCACTTCTCGAATGAACGGGCTGGTTTCATAGACGCGCTCGACCTCTTCCGGCGAAACGTTCACGCCATCCGGCAGGACGATGATTTCCTTGCTGCGGCCGACGACATGCAGAAAACCTTCGGTATCGAGATAGCCTAGATCGCCGGTTCGAAACCACCCGTCCTCGGTGAACGCGGCCCGCGTTGCGGCCTCGTTCTTCCAGTAGCCGGAGAAGACGTTCGGCCCTTTCACGAGGATCTCGCCGTGAGCCTGGTCCGGTACCGTCTCGAAATCGATCTCGACACCTGCAAGCGGTACGCCCTGCGAATCGAGCCGTTTGCGACCGGGCGTGTTGAACGTCACGACCGGCGACGTCTCGGTGAGGCCGTAACCGGTCAATACCTCCCAGCCCAGGCCCTCGAGCTTCCATGCCAGCGCCGCTTCGAGCTTGGCTCCGCCAGACGCCATGATCCGCAAATCCGCACCGATGCGTTCGTGAACGCGACGGAAAAGCAGTCGACCGGCCCGGATTCCAAGGCCGCGGCGCAGCGCGATGCTCACGCGCATCAGCACGCGATACAGCGCGCGAGCGACATAGCCGCGGCCGCGGACCGCCGCTTCGACCGATTCGATCAAGGCGGCGTGGAGCCGCGGCACGCCGAGCAGCACGGTCGCTCGACCCAGCCTCGCCGCCGCCGTGAGCTCGGCCCCGGAGATTCCGGACGGCAGAACCAGGGCCGCACCACTGGCCAGTGTGGTGAGCACGCCGACCGTCGCGGGGTAGGCGTGGTGCAGCGGCAGCGGAACGAGGACGCGATCAGAGGCGGAAATCAGCTTTGCGGCGATCAGCGCGTTGACGTTCGACGTCAGATTTGCATGCGTAAGCGGCACCGCTTTCGGCGTCCCGGTCGTCCCCGACGTATACAGCATCGAGGCCACGCGGTCGGGCTCGGCGGCCGGGAACGTGTTCGCCGTGGCATCGGCGCAGACCCGTCGCCATCCGGGTGAATCGTCGCGATCCTCATCGAGCAAAATGCACCTGGCGCGCGCGTCCGCGTTGCACGCTTCGAGTTCCTGCAGGTGGCGAGCCACGGTGACGACACAGACCGGACGACTGTGACGCATGACCGCGTCCAATTCGGCGGCAGATATTTGATCGTCAAGGGGAACAACGACATTCCCGGACGTCATGATGGCAAGGTATGCAATAACCCATTCGGGGCTGTTCGGCGCCCACAGCAATATCATCGCGCCGTTGCTGAGGCCTCGGCTTAAGAGTCCGGCCGCCAGGCGCGAAATCTCGTCGGCAATACCCGCGTAGGTCTGCGTGATTACGGATCCGGACTCGTCGAGTGCGATAACGGCCGGCGCCGCTCCCCCGCCGCGGAACTGTTCGACCAGACCGCTTAGCGTCGCTGCCTCGGCCGGGCCACCATCAGCCTGCAATCTGCGCTCCGAGCTCATCCGCCGTAGCATCGGTCACGAATACCCTCTCCTGGCTATGCGCCATACGATACTGTATCTCGGGTCGGGCGTATGCACTCGATCAAGACCATTCGTTCCGAGCGCCACGGATCCTCACAAACTGTCCTGTCCACCGGAACGGGCGTGATCGGATACCGACGTGTGCCCCAGCTTTATTCTGTTTATTGCCATGTCGGTAAACCGACCTGCGTCATCAGCTGTCGCAGCCGCGGATCGCCCCGCAGATTTTCGAAAAACGGACTCTGCGCCACCCGGAGGACGCCTCGATGACGCTCATTCACGGCCTCTTGAAGCAGAGCGATGGCGCGATCCGATTCTCCCAGCGCCGCGTGTATCTCGGCCAGGATTACCGGGGATATCTGTGATGAGGACCGCCGATCTTCGAGCTCGGTGAGTATGTCCCGCGCCCGTCCTTCCTGGCCTGCTAACGCATATGTCGAACCTAGCCGGCCCAGGGCATCGGGCGTTCGGCCCTGCAATTCGATCGCGCTTTCGAAGTGCGCCACAGCCTGTTCGATTTCGCCCAGCCCGAATCTCGCAACTCCAATCAGATCCTCGATTTGCCCCGCATCTGCGCCGAGCTCGAGAGCCCTCTCGCCTGCTGCTATTGCCTCGAGATATCGCCCCGCATCGTTGAGACGATAGGCAACCTGCTGCCGGAGTCTGGGTTGTTCAGGGAACAGATCGGCGAGGCTCTCTACCTGACGGATAGCCTCGTCGTGACGGCCGACGACGGAGAGAACAAAAGCGTAACTCCACACGGTGCCGGAATCGTGCGGGTCGGCCTTTGCCGCGCGCTCGAGATCCACGAGTGCAACTTCCCACTCCCAGTCGTAAACCGCCCGCAAGAATCCGAGCAGCGCCCTCGATGTCGCCAATGTCGGGTCCAATTCGAGTGCGCGCACCGCAGCGGCGCGCGCCTTCGGATAGGCTTCAGATGGCGTCGTCCAGCCCTGCAGCACTCCCGCATGATTCCAGGCATATGCAAGCCAGTCCCATGCATGAGCGAAGCTCGGATCGCTTTGCACGGCGGCCTCAAAATGCTGCACGCTAAGCAACAAATCGTCTGCCGTAAAGTTGCGATAGTGATACTTGCCAAGCAAAAACGAATCGTAGGCACCGAGGTCCGATGTCGGTAGCGCGGAATCGTCATCTTGTAGTTGTGCCTTCAGTCCCACGGCAACCTGCTCGGCGATTTCATCCTGAATCGCAAAGAGATTTTCGAGTGTCAGCTCGCGATCGAAGCTGCGGGTCCATAAGTGAGTGTCATTACGGGTATCGATCAGCTGCGCCGTTATCCGCACCTTCTTGCCGGCATACCGGACGCTGCCTTCGATCACTGCCCCGGCACCGAGCTCGGCACCGATATGCCGAATATTCGCTGTCGGATGCCGATAAGCCATAACCGAGGTTCGTGACACCACATCCAATGATCGATTAGTCGACAACCTGGAAATGATCTCCTCGTGCACGCCATCGGCGAAATATTGTTTGTCAGATTCCGGACTCAGGTCAGCGAACGGCAGCACGGCGACAGTGATCTGCGAAGCTGAATCGGCGTCGCCGAATCGACGCTGTGACTGGACGATCACGTTTGCGTCCTCGCGATCAATTATTTGATCCTCCGGCTGAATCAGGCGGATTCGCTCGGTCATCTGAACCGCAATTGCAATCAGGAAAATCAGCATTACGGCCAGAATGCCGTAGTCTGACTTGCGTAATGACTGGTCAGCATCCTGCGCCGGATCGGCCGGCGGAGTCCTTACAAGCCCTCGTGCGGTAATGTCGTAGAACCACCCGAAGACCAACGCGACCGGGAATCCCAGTATCAGACCGAGCCAAACATAACGAATCGCGAAATCCGGGATTTCAAGCCCCGGAAACACTTCACTCGCCACCTGGACCGCCACCCAGGCAGAGACGATATAAACGAGCGCCACGCGAAAAACGCGTCGTCGCTGCAGTTCGTAAATGATGCGTCCTTTGCGGGCCATATGTACTATTTTAGTCGGTCGTGCTCATTGCTACGCTGCGATCGCAGCGTTAATACGACGCATCGGATTGAACATCGCTGGGCCAGGATTGGTGGCGGGAACGATGACGCTACCGGGCCCTGCGGGCGTCGCCCCTTGAACGTGGCCGCTCACGTCTTGCAGTCGCTGCGCGTTCTAATTACTGGCTGCGCCGCGGGGTGCATCGAATAAGAACTTACGGAGACATCCACTTTTTCGGTGGAAAAAAGGAAGCTCTCCATTTGTGCCGCCAGACAAGCGACATCCGGACTCGGTCATCCTCGCAACCATACTCGAGTCTGGTTCCGAGAAAGACGGGGACAGTTGACGATTGAAAGTCGGGGACAGTGCCGAATCTTCCAGGCATCGGTCACTGTCCCGAATTGTTAGCGTTTATTCGTACGCAGCGCTCTGCTCATCATTGCTCCGCGACGCGCCCCACTCGGCCTCCGTCATCCGGTCCAACTGCCGCAACTTGGAAAACAACGCATAGCCGCCGACGGTAACGCCCAGTGCCATGAGGCCTCCCGTCAGGACGGTCGCAACCGGACCGACGATCGTCGCCACGGTGCCGGCGCGGAAATCCCCGAGATCATTGGAGGCGGCAATGAATAGCGAATTTACTGCGCTGACGCGCCCGCGAAGCTCGTCCGGCGTTGCCAACTGGATGAGCGTCGAACGAATATTCACGCTTACCATGTCCGACGCGCCGTATATCAGCAGAGCCATCAGACTCAGCCAGAAACTATGCGACACCGCGAATACAAGGATGGACAACGCAAACACGGCCAGCGCGATGAAAAGCTGCTTGCCGCTGTGACGCAGCGTCCCCAGTCGGGCCATCAGAACCCCGGCAACGACCGCGCCCAGCGCAGGCATCGCCCTGAGCAGGCCCAGCGCTTCCGGCCCGATGTTCAGAATATCGATCGCATAAACCGGCAGCAGGGCAACGACGCTACCGAGCAGCACGATGAACAGATCCAGCGAAATACTCGGAAGCACAAACGGATTTTTCATGACGTAGTGAATACCGTCCAGCAGCTGCGCCGCGCCGCGACCAGCCGATTTAACGACGGTAATTTTAGGCAACGCCAGGAACAGGGAACTGGCCAAGAAGGCCAGGAAAGCCAGGGCCCAGTAAACGCCGGTGTCGAACCAGGCGATCAACAAGCCCGCTAGGAACGGCCCGGCGGTCCCTGCGCTCGTCCACACGGTGCTCGAGACGGCGACGGCACGCGTCAAATCCTCCTGCTTCACGATTTTGGGCAGCGTCGACTGCATGGCCGGCCCGAAAAAAACCCGGGCCACACCGATCAGGAACAACAAGGAAAAGACGGCAGCCTTGTTCAGCGCTTCGCCGTCTATGCTGACCACCAGACCGAGGTAAGCGACACCCTGCAAGACGGCACAAGCGAATAAAACGCGATTGCGCGGAAAATTGTCGACGACCCAGCCGGCAAGAATGAAAAGACCGATAATGGGCAGAACCTGCATCAGACCGACCAGGGCCAAATCGAAGGGATTGCCTGTTGCCTGGTAGATATGCCAGCCCACCGCAACCGACAGCATGCTCGACGCAAGTGTCAGAAAAACGTGCGAAACCAAATAGCAGAGAAATTTAGTAGTGAACATGTCAAGTCGATGCCCCGGCAAGAATCGGCTATCGCTGGCTACATCTCCCGCGCCGGTGCTCGCCGAATAATGCATCAATACGTATACGAAAGCCGGTAGCGCCATGCCGTCTGGTTTCAGCGACTCCTGAATGACAAACTCACCTGGATGAAACGGTTTCTCAGGTTCGTCGGGTTCGGCGCTTCCGATTCAGATGATAGTCGATAACCCGTACGTCATACGGCCGGTTCCCGCGCATTCAACGAGTTTTCCAGGGGTCTGCATGACAGAACTGAACGCAGATACCGATTTCGGTTTATGTTTTGGCGCCTTCGCCCATTTATTGGGCCCGGATACCGGATGCACGAGTCCGAGGATTTCCAGCGCGTGATATTCTGTTCGTAAAGATAATTCCTGGCAGTTCTGCCGCATTTCTTTTCCATTTCCCGGGCTGTGCAAGTTGATTGACCATGGACCCCGATCGTAAAACTGCGCTGGCGGTGGCAAATCTTGCCAGCCACTGCAAACCAGATGGCAACGCGCTGGCGCTGACGGCGGCATCGGCAACCGGGGCCGCATGCCTCGCGTGGCACCGAGTCGAATGAGGCTGCTTCGCGCCACGTGCCTTGCGGCGACGTTACCGGGATTCGCAACGCCTGCTGGTGTGTACGCAGAACCGGCTGTCAATCAATTCGAAGTAAAGGATCTCGATGTCGAGGTCGGCCGTTGGGAATTTCAGAGCCAAAATGCATATTCGTGGGGTCAGCCCGAACGTAAATTTTTGGGGCTTGGGCCCGACGAATTCGTTTTCGACATCAACAGCGTTGCCCGACAACGCTACGCGTTGGAAATGGAGTTAGGCATTACGCCGCGCTTTCGATCTCGCGTCGGGATCGAATTCGAGCAACAGCGCGTTGACGATCCGGGCACGCCGGCGGGGCGGCACGACTTTGGCGACCTGGAGCTCGAGGAGCTCGCGATCGAAGGTGTCTGGGTATTCCTGCCACCCCGGCCCTCGAGCTTCGGGCTCGGCCTTCTGGCGGAGTACCAATACACGGTAGACAGCGACGAGTCGGATTCCTTGGTCCTGGGCCCGATAGTGGAAACGCGGGGCGAGCGCTGGTCGCTGTTGCTGAATCCCGCCGTCGTGCAATTCTTCGGCGGCGAACGTGACGATGACAAACTCGACTTTGCCTATGCCCTGCAGCTTGCATACTCCGCCTCCGATGCCTGGCTGCTGGCGCTCGAAGCTTACGGCACCGTGGAGCGCATCGGCGACACGGGCGCCGCCGGTGTTGAGACCCGGCTGTTCGGCGACCACAACCTGCACCGGCTCGGGCCGATCGCCTATTACCAGCGTGACGTCGGCAGCGGCGCCGAGCCGTCGGAGCTCAGTCTCGGTATCGGGCTGTTCATCGGTTTGAATGACAATACCGCAGACGGTACGTTGAAATTCAGCATCGAGTACGAGTTTTGAAAACGACCGAGCGTCCGGAGAGTCGTCTGGTCACTTGCCTGACTGCCGAAGCGCGCGCTATCCGCAGACGTGGTCAATGCATGCCGCCGGGCGACAAGAGCAGGTTCGGGCCGACTCTGCTATAGCCTTTTGCATCGACCAGCATGTCGAGCGCCAGGGTTGCGAGATCGTCAGCGGTGCTTTCCAGACGATTGTCCCGGTCGAGATACAGTATTTTCAGATACGTTTTGCAGTCATCGCAGCATTCCGCCCTGACCGCGTCGTTTGTCCCCTCGATAAAGAGCAGCGAGATGTTTTCCGTCGAAGCACACGATGTGCACTTGATGCGCACGACGTGCCATTCGCTCGCGCACAGCGAACACACAAGATAGCGCAGCCCCTGCTCGGCCCCGCCGCTCCGGACGACGCTGACGACGGGCGGTGAGCCGCAGACCGGGCAAAGGCCGAATTCGGTGTCCGGGCCGCGGGCGTTGGAGCCCAGGGCCAGCGCCATTTTCACCCAGTGGGCCTGCAGCGCGGCGCCGATGAACGGCACACGACCGGGCTCGACCTCGCTGTAAGCACCGGCCAACACGCTTGCCGCTTCACGCTCGAGCGTTTCTTTGGCCGTATCTCGGAGCGCTGCAGCCACGGCGGCCGCCGGCGACGGCAGGGCGTCGACATTCAGCGTCGTCACTATCCTGCGCAGGCCTTTCTGCCAGTCGCCCGTCAGCGCATTATCGATGGACAGCGGCGGTAAGCCGTGCTGCTGACATTGTTCGATGCGCGCGGGATCCGGGATCGGCGCATTCGGGTGCTGCTCGAGTTCGGCCGCCTGAGCGCGGACGATCGCCGCCGAAAAGTTCAGGTATTCGCCAAGTGCGTGACCGGGCGCGAGATCGCTGAGACGCGCCGCGCGCCCGGTGAATATGGTTGGCTCTACAGGCCGGAATTCCGGTATCGACGGCACACCGTCGGCCAATACGGAATCGGACATGTCTCGGTCAGGAATCGCTGAGCTCACGATACCACGCGGCGTGATGCTTCTTTGCCCAGGCCTGCGACACGTAACCGCGCGTCATCGCGCGAATGCTGCCTCTTACCCAGAACGCCGCATAGATATGCACGATGATGCCCAGAATGAGTACGAACGCGGAACAGGCGTGCGTCAAAACCGCGAGTCGCACCAGCGTGATCGGGAACGCAGGTGCAAAATACGGCTGCCAGATAACGATGCCGGATACCAATAGCAGCAGCATCGTCACGAGCATGACCCAGAACAACAATTTTTGACCCGCATTGTAGCGGCCTGCGTCAGGAAGCTCGCTTTCGCGATTGTTGAGAACGTCGCGCCAACGTGCCAGCCAACGGTAGTCACTGCGAGAAAGTTTGTTGTGTGCCCAAAAACTCCTGACCATGAAGACGAACGAGACAAACATCGCAACGCCGACAAACGGATGCAGGATCCGAGTCCAGGTCCCGCCGCCGAGCAGGTTCGTGAGCCAGTACATCGATGGATGAAACAGCGCCAGACCCGACGCCGCGAGGATCACGAACGTAATCGCCGTGAACCAGTGATTGACACGCTCGTTTGCCGAGTAGCGCTCGATTCGACGGCTCATTGACTTGCCCTCTCATCGCTCGCCGGTTCCTCGGCCTCGTTCGGGCCTACTCGAACGTAGTGCAATAGCGATCCAAGCGCTGCGAGGCCGAGTGCCGCCAGCGCAAACGGCTTCGCCAGCCCTTTCCAGAGGCTGACGAGCGGACTGATCGCGGGATCGGCCGGCAGCCCGTACAGCTCCGGTCTGTCCGCATGCTGCAGCACGTACATGACGTGCGTGCCGCCGACACCTGCCGGATCGTACAGCCCTGCGTTTGCGAAACCGCGCTCGTTGAGGTCGGCGACGCGCCCTTCGGCATGATGCGTCATGTCCTCTTTCGAACCGAACACGAGCGCACCCGTCGGACAGGCCTTGATGCAGGCGGGCTCCAGCCCTACCGTAACCCGGTCCGAGCACAGCGTACATTTGTAGGCCTTAGAGTCTTTTTTCGAGATCCTGGGAATGTCGAACGGACATCCCGCGATGCAGTAGCCGCAGCCGATGCAGTTCTCTTCGTGAAAGTCCACGAGTCCGTTTGCGTATTGCACGATCGCGCCCGGTGCGGGACAGGCCGCCAGGCAGCCCGGATCTTCGCAGTGGAGGCAGCCGTCCTTGCGAATCAGCCATTCGAACTTTTCGTTCGGCTGCTCCTCGTAGAAGCGCATGACGGTCCACGACCGGTCGCTCAAATCGCGCGGACTGTCGAAGGCACCATTATTCTCGCCCACGGCATCGCGCAGATCGTTCCACTCCATGCACGCCGCTTCGCATGCCTTGCAGCCAATGCATTTGGAGATGTCGATGAGCTTGGCCACCTGGGTTGTCTTGCGAACCGATGGACTCTCGGTTGTGGTTGCCGAGCGAGATTTGATATCGAGAGATTGCAGTGCCATGGCGTTGCTCAGACCTTGTCGACGTTGACCAGGAACGCCTTGAACTCCGGCGTGTTCGTATTCGCGTCACCGACGAACGGCGTCAGCGTGTTCGTCAGATAGCCCGGCCGGGCGCGCCCTTTGAACCCCCAGTGTATCGGCAGGCCGACGTGGTGCACGGTCTGCCCCTGCACCGTGAGTGCCTGGAGCCGCTTCGTGACGACGGCCTTCGCTACGATCTCGCCGCGCTTGGAGGAAACGCGGACCCTGTCACCGGCTTCGATGCCCTTCTCCCTGGCCAGGGATTCGCCGATTTCCACAAACTGTTCCGGCTGCAATATGGCGTTGATCTCGACGTGTTTCGTCCAGTAGTGAAAGTGTTCCGTCAGTCGGTACGTCGTAGCGACATACGGGAACTCTCCCACGTCGCCCATATTCGCGCGATCGCCCTCGAACACTCTTGCGGCCGGATTATTGCGCGCGCCGGGTTTGCTCGGATGCAGCGGGTTTGCCCCGAGCGGCGATTCGAACGGCTCGTAGTGCTCGGGAAACGGTCCTTCCGCCATCTTGTCGACTGCAAACAGTCGCGCCACGCCCTCCGGATTCATGATGAAGGGTCCCATGCCCTGCGAAGGCGGCGACGTACGACTGAAGTCCGGGACGTCGATGCCGGTCCAGCGGGCGCCGTCCCAGCTGATGACGCGACGCTTATGATCCCAGGCGCGGCCGTCCGGATCGGCCGACGCCCGGTTGTAGAGGATGCGCCGGTTTGCGGGCCACGCAAATGCCCAGCCGAGCGTATTGCCGAGTCCGCTCGGATCCGAATTGTCGCGACGCGCCATGAGATTGCCGTCCTCGGTCCAGGCACCACAGAACAGCCAGCAGCCGCAGGCCGTCGACCCATCGTCGCGCAGCTCACCGAAGCCGCTGAGCTGTTGGCCCGCCCTGCGCGTGACGACGTTCGGATTTGCCGATTCGCGAAGGTCCTTGAGTGCCCTGCCGTTGAATTCCCGCGCCAACTCCTCCGCCGACGGCTCCTCCGGGTTCAGATGATTCCATGTCAGATTCAGGATCGGTTCGGGGAACGCGCCGCCCTCCTCTGCGTACATCTCGCGAAGCCTCAGGAATATGCCGGCAATGATTGCCGCGTCGCCTTTCGCATCGCCGGGCGGCTCCGCGCCTTTCCAGTGCCACTGCAACCAGCGGCCGGAGTTGACCAGCGAACCCTGCTCCTCGGCGAAGCACGTCGACGGCAGGCGGAAGACTTCGGTCTGAATGCTTGCGGAATCAGCCGCGTTGAAGTCTCCGTAATCCTTCCAGAACTCCGACGTCTCCGTTTCCAGGGGATCGATGATGACGAGATAGTCGAGCTTGGCGAGGGCCTCGCCGAGCTTCTTCTTGTCGGGGAATGCCGCCAGGGGGTTGAAGCCCTGGCAGATGTAACCGTTCAGGTCGCCCCGGTGCATGTCTTCGAACACTTGCAGCACGTCATGCACGCGGTCGAGTTTTGGCAGCCAGTCGAAGCACCAGTTATTGTCCGCCGTCGCCGCGTCACCGTACCAGGCTTTCATCAGGCTCACGAAGAACTTCGGATAGTTCTGCCAATAGCTCATTTGATTCGGGCGCAGCGGCTGGAACGCCCTGGACGCGATATAGCCCCCGTAATCCGATTCCGTCTCGTTCGCCAGCGTCAGATAACCCGGCAGCAGGTCGGACAGCAGTCCGAGATCCGTCAGTCCCTGAATGTTCGAGTGGCCGCGGAGCGCGTTCATGCCGCCGCCGCTCTGCCCGATATTACCCAGCAGCAGCTGCAGCATCGCCGCACAGCGAATCATCTGCGATCCTTTCGAGTGCTGCGTCCAACCGAGCGCATACATGATCGTCATCGTGCGATCGGCTGCCGCCGTCTCCGCAATCAGCTTGCAGACCGTGAGGAAGTCCTGCTTTGGCGTACCCGTGATGTTGCTGACCACGTCGGGCGTGTAGCGCGAATAATGCTGTTTCAGCAAATTGAATACGCAGCGCGGGTGCCGGAGCGTCGGATCGCTGACGACGTAGCCGTCGTCGCCGATTTCGTACATCCAGGTAGTGCGATCATAGCTGTTGGTGGCTGCGTCGTGACCGGAGAAGATCCCGTCCGCGAAGTCGAAGTCGTCACGCACGATGAACGTCGCGTCGGTGTATGCGTTGACGTACTCCTCGTGGACGTTGCCGGTGTCGATCAGGTAGTTGATCACGCCGCCCAGGAACGCGATATCCGTGCCGGCGCGGATCGGCGCATAAAAATCCGCAAGCGCCGCGGAGCGCGTAAAACGGGGATCAACGACGATCAGTCGGGCTTTATTGTGCGCTTTGGCCTCGGTAACCCACTTGAATCCGCACGGGTGCGCCTCGGCTGCATTGCCGCCCATGATGAGCACCAGGTTGGTATTCTTGATATCAACCCAGTGGTTGGTCATTGCGCCGCGACCGAACGTAGGGGCGAGACTCGCCACCGTAGGTCCGTGTCAAACGCGCGCCTGATTATCGAATGCCAAAAGGCCCGCTGCGCGGGCGAATTTGTGTGTCAGATAGCCGCTTTCGTTCGATGACGCGGACGCCGCGAGCATGCCGCAGGACAGCCAGCGATTTACGGTCACGCCGTGCTCGTTCGTCGTCTCGAAATTCTGATCACGGTCGATCTTCATATGACGAGCAATGCGCTCGAACGCTTCCGCCCAGGAGATCCGCTGCCACTCGCTTGCCCCGCTCGGCCGGTATTCCGGGACCTTGAGCCGGCTGTCGCTGTGCACGAAGTCGAGCAACGCCGCTCCCTTCGGACACAGGGTGCCGCGATTGATCGGATGATCCGGGTCGCCTTCGATGTGGAAGATTTCCTGCTTGGCGTTCTTCGAATTGCTGCCAAGGCTGTACATCAGGACTCCGCAGCTGACCGAGCAATACGGACAGGTGTTGCGGGTTTCCTTTGCGCCGCTCAACTTGAATGCGCGAACTTCCGCAACGGCTGCCGCAGGTGCAAAGCCGAGCGCCGCCACGCTCGACGTGGCAAGACCGGTTGTACAGACCTTGAAGAACTGCCGACGAGTCAGCTTGGTACTCATCGTGGCCCTCCTTACCTCGCCTCTCGACAATAAAATCAGATGGTTATACCGCGAGAGTAACTGAAGGATAGAGTACCACGACCGACGTATCAAGAAGCGTGGGTGGCGGAGGCGGATGGGAATCGAACCCACCACTCGCGTTCGGCGAGTCGCTGGTTTTGAAGACCAGGGAAGTCACCAGACTTCATTCACCTCCCGTCCAATGTTGCTCCCGAACATCGAGTTGGCGAACATCGCCGATGCGCAGCGTAACACCGGTTGCATCGAGATGCTCCATCAACGGCACCGTATATTTGCGCGTCGCGCCGAGCAGATCCCGAACCTCGGAGAGCGTAAACTGCCGGGGATACGCAAAGTGTGTTTTCACCTCGGCGATGGCGGCGTCGAGCGTCTGGGCATGCAGTATGTATCTGCGGTACCGGTAATTGCTCCTGAGCCGAACGAGGCGGCCGGTATCACAGAGCAGGTTGACGAGTTCCTGCTTGGTCTTGTCCTGACCCACGACGCGATCGACCGGTGGCGCCATGATCCCGCTGCCGCGATACGTTTCTTCCAGCTCGGCGGCGAGACGGCGTTCCCGTTCTGTCAGTTTCTCCAGCGGATCGAACCCGGCAAGATTGACGGTACCGGCATGACATTCGATTTCGCCCTGTGCCGCCAGCATGCCGAGGGCGTGCGCGTAAACGGTATCGGAAAGATTATGCGGCAGCGCCGCGCGAAGGCTCGTCGTAGCCATACCCTGATGGCTCGGGTGAGACTCGTGATAACGCCGCAGCTCGATGACAACGCGACGCGTCAGCGATCCCAAGACGTTCGGATCCACGAACGATTCCGCTGCAACCTCGATAGCGCCGGCATCCAGCAACGCCGTGCGTACGGCGCGTTTATCGAGGTCCAGCGAAGCGCTGATAGCCCGAAGACTCGCGCCGGCACAGCCCGCCTCGGCCAGCAACATGCGCGATTTCTGTGCGGGGCCGCCCGACGCGAGGACCTGCAGACGTCGAATCACGCCGGCATCGAAGCGGCGGTGTCGACCGGGATCCGCGTCGAGTACGCGGCCGCCGGCAATGGTTCGTATCGGCGAGGCGCTGCGTACAATGAATCGTTCCTGCGGCTGGGCTGCAATCTCCTCGGCAAATCGAAGCTGCGCAAATCCGCGGCGGCCCGGCTCGATTACGTCCTTTCCGAGCAGCCGGATTCTAGCCAGAGCCTCGCTCGTCCCGGCGAGGATGCGAACCGTTGCCGCGTTCCGGAGCGGCGTTTCGGCACTCGCCAGCAGGCACAGCTCCGCGTCGGCGCGGCGGGTCGGACCGGGGTGATCGGACCTCACGACAACGTCGCCGCGCCGAATTTCCGTCCGCCTTATGTTCCGCAAATTCACGGCGACGCGCTGTCCGGGGGAGGCCCGGTCGACGGGCGCGTTGTGCACCTGTAATCCCCGAATCGTTGCAGGCAGCCCGGCGGGCAAGAGCCCTACTTTCATACCGGCCTGCAGGTGACCGCCGCGCAATGTTCCGGTGACCACGGGTCCGAATCCGGGCATGACGAATACGCGATCGACGGGCAGATACGGATAGCCGCTGCCGGTGCTTCGGTCACCGACAGGCTGCAACGCCTCCAACGCCGCTCGCACTTCCTCGAGGCCATCGCCGGTCACGGTGGAGCAACTCACGATCCGCGCAGTCCCGAGAAACGTGCCCCGAAGGAACGACCGAACCTCGCTGCACGCGCGCCCGAGGTCGCGACGGGACACCAGATCGGCCTTCGTGACTACGACCAGGCCACGCTCGACGCCGAGCAGGCCTGCGATGGCCATGTGTTCGCGCGTCTGCGGCATGATGCCTTCATTCGCAGCCACGACCAGAAGCGCACCGTCGATGCCGGTTGCCCCGGATATCATGGTGCGCACGAAGTCCCTGTGACCAGGCACATCGATGAGATCGATCGTCGCGCGCGCACCGTCGAGATACGAGAAGCCCAGCACAATCGATAAGCCGCGCTGCTTTTCTTCCTTCAGGCGATCCGTATCGATTCCCGTCAGCGCATACACGAGCGCGGTCTTGCCGTGATCGACGTGTCCGATTACGCCAAGCGTGAGCTGCCCGGTCACGCAGCCGCACGCCCGACGGCGCTCAACAACGCCTCCGTATCGCGATCGAGCACCGTTCTGAGGCTGAGCAAGAAATGGTCGTTTGCGACGCGTCCGATGACCGGCGGCCGTCCGGTGCGCAATCGGCGTGCGAGTTCGGCGGCACCAATGCCCTCATGGCGCAACCGAATGACGCTGCTGGGAATGGCGGCCATCGGCAGCGAGCCGCCCCCCGCAAAGCTCTCGTCATCCTGCAGCGTCACCGTTAGTCCGCCGATTGCGTTGAGCTGATCGAGCATCTGCCGCGAGCGATTTTCGACCTGTGCCTTACTCTGGCAGATCATCCTGAGGACAGGGATTTCCTGCAGCGGGTCGTGGGGGGGCAAATACAGGCGCAGCGTGGCGTTCAGCGCGGCCAGGCAAAGCTTGTCGATACGCATTGCGCGCAGCATCGGATTCTTCTTGATCCGGGCAACGAGTTCCGCGCGGCCCAAAATGATGCCGCCCTGAGGACCGCCGAGCAGCTTGTCCGAACTGAACGCCACCAGATCGGCGCCGGCGGCGATGCAGGCTTGTACTGTCGGTTCGCCGGACAAATCGGCGACATCGAGATCGACCAGCGCACCGCTGCCCAGATCGTGGATCAGCAGCAGGTTTTTCTGATGTGCAAAGGCAACCAGCGCCTCGAGATCGGGCTTGGCAGTGAACCCCAGGATCCGGTAGTTGCTGGGGTGTGACGTCATCAGCGCGCGGGTTTGCTCACTCACCCCGCCCGCATAATCATCAATGCTGGTCTTGTTCGTCGTGCCGACGTCGACCATGTTCGCACCGCTTTTCGCAATCACGTCCGGCATGCGAAAAGAACCGCCTATTTCAATCAGTTCGCCCCTCGAGATCACGACCTCACCACCGGCGCAAAACGTATTCAGCGTCACCATGACGGCGGCGGCGCAATTGTTGACGACGACCGCCGCTTCGGCACCGCTTAATCGTGTCAGCAACGTTTCGACATGCGCGTAGCGCGAACTTCGTTTTCCCGACTGCAGGTCCAGCTCGAGGCTGGAGTAGCCTGAGGCCACGTCGCGCATTGCGTCCACAGCCTGGTCGGGAAGCGGTGCCCGTCCGAGATTCGTATGAATCACGATGCCGGTTGCATTGATGACACGATGCAGGCTGTCGCATCGTCGTTTGACGAGATCGGCGCGCAGCAGATCGAAATACGACGCATCCTCGAGTCCCGACGGCGCCGCCACACCCTGTCCCACCTGGCGGCGAATGCGGTCAAGGTGGCGACGCATGACCACCGCGACCTCGCTGCGCCCGAACTCCACGCAGAGGGCCTTTGCATGCGGGGATCGTAACCACCGATCGATGGCGGGCAACTGTCTTAGAACTTGCGACATTTTTTCTTTGAGCCGGCGGGTAGACGACGCCTGACGCTCGCCGGGCTCTGCCTCCGCCGTTGATGCTGTGTTCAGCGCTGTTATATCACGTTGTCAGGCACCTGCTCATACGATTTCGACGAGCGTGTCGGGCCGCGCCAGAACCAGTTCCCCGATGCGTGACAGGGTTAGCGACTTCTCCGCAGCAAGGGCCTGAACCGTTGACTCGGCGGCGGGCGTGACCGCAACGAGCAAACCGCCGCTGGTCTGAGGATCGCAGAGAATCTGGCGCTGTCTTTCGGTCATTACGGTGACCTTGTCGCCTACGCTCTCGAAGTTCCGATCGCTGCCGCCGGGGACACAGCCAAGCAGCCGGTAGTGCTCCGCCGCCTCCAGCAGCGGAACTCGATCGAATTCGACGCGTGCGGAAAGTCCGCTACCTGCGCACATTTCGCACAAATGGCCGAGCAGACCGAAACCGGTAACGTCGGTCATCGCCGTGACGCCGTCGATCCTGGCCAGCGCCATGCCGATATCGTTCAGCTCGCACATCGCGTCGCGCGCAATATTGCGATGTTCGGGACGCAGCCGCTGCTGTTTCTCTGCTGTCGTCAGAATACCGATGCCAAGCGGTTTCGTGAGATACAGGCGATCACCGACTGCGGCCGTGTCGTTACGCTTGAGATACCGCGTCTCGATCGAACCCGTCACGGCGAGTCCGAACATCGGCTCGGGCGCATCGATACTGTGACCTCCCGCAAGCGGAATGCCGGCAGCATTGCACGCATGCTTGCCGCCTTCGACGACCCGGCCGGCAATTTCCGCCGCTAGCCGAGCAACGGGCCAGCCCAACACGGCGATCGCCATCATCGGCGTGCCGCCCATGGCATAGATGTCGCTGATCGCGTTCGTGGCCGCGATGCGCCCAAAATCGAAGGCATCATCGACAATCGGCATGAAAAAGTCCGTCGTGCTGATCACAGCCCGACCGTTACCGAGGTCGTAGACCGCGGCATCGTCACGGGATGCGTTGCCGACCAGGAGCCTCGGATCCGAGATACTCGCTCCACCCGTAAGGATGACATCAAGCACCTTTGGGGAGATCTTGCAGCCACAACCTGCGCCGTGACTGTACTCGGTCAGCTTGATCGTCTCGCTCATGGATTTGCTCGTCGAAGGCCGGCGCTACGAGCAGCGTTGGGGGCCACGCTTAGAATAGCAAATCGTGCATCCCGGGATTTCCCGGTCTCTGCGGAACGGCGTGGCGACGGGCGCCGGGGACTTCTAGAGAACTGGGCCTGGTTTTGGCTCGAAGGCGCCCTAGACCCGCTTGTCGAACGCGGGGCTATTCATCCCCGTGGACATGCGTGCTGGCGTTCGCATAGCTGCAGGCAGTCTGCCCTGGCAAGATCAAGTTGACGTTGCCCAGCGACTCGATATTGAAACGATTTTGCACATCATAAGCCTCTCGCTCTCTTGCGACGCTGTCCTCGCAAGATAGTGAATCGAACGCCCCGCTCTTGTGCTGCAAATAATGTGTAAACTCGTGGACAACCAGGCCGGAAGCGAAACCTTGCTCAACGTCGCGATACTGTTCATCGATGTAAACGATGTCCTGGTCGTTGTACCAGCCAACGACGTTGCACTCTTTGCCGCCACATACCTGCTCGACAAAAAAGGCGTGCTCCTCGAAGCGTACTTCGGGAACCTCATCGGGCATGGGGTAACCGGACAGATGGGATGCCCAGCTCAGAAGAATCGCTAATATGGAATCAAATTCCACAACCGCCTACCGCCATCATTGTGAGTCGCAATGCTCTGCAACGTTTCGCGGCCAGCGGCAGGCCAGTTTTTTTGGCCTCAACCGGCCGCAACCTGAGAGCCAGTTTGCGCGAAATCGGGGTCGCGGGCCGTGCTGCGCCGCACGGTTGGGCAATTCAATTTTGAAAAGTGTGTGATGCGGCTCACAGTTTCCGAAAATAATCGCCGCGATCTACTTAGAATAATTCTAATTGCTTGAATTACCTGGAAATTGTGTGGCGGACGCCGCATCGCGGGGCCGTGGAAGCACAGCCCGGCGCGACCGCCCGATGCAGTCGACGCACGCCGACGCGGAACCAAATTTCTCCACGCCGCCCGGTGATTCCAATACGCCCGACGCCGGACCTAGGCTGTCACATCTATAATGGACGCGAATCGCTCCCGGGAATCGAAAATGATGACTTATCGTAGCGTTTACTGGTCCTGGCTTGCCGTCGCCTGTCTGCCGATTATCTCCGTCCCGACGCTCGGTCAGGACGCGATGGATCATGTTGACATGAGCAGCCCGGAGATGACCGAAGCGGAGATGACTCGGGAAGAACTACTGGCGTTGTTGTCGTGTGCAAACAAAGATGAACCGGTCGATCTCAGCGGCAAGCGGCTTTCCGGCCTCGATTTGAGCAACGTGGATTTCAAAGGCGCAGACCTCCGCTGGGCGCGGATGAACAACGTCAATCTCCGCGGCGCAGATCTCCGCGACGCCGTCTTGGATTCCGCGTGGCTGATCGACGCGGATCTGCGGGGCGCCGACCTGCGCGGGGCCAGCCTCGCGTCGACGCAGATGCGCCGCGCAAATTTGCAGGAAGCAAATCTTTCGGGCGCGCGAATCGTTGCCAATCTCCAACGCGCCGACCTTCGTAATGCCAATATCAGCCACGCGGACATGGGCGCGGACATGAAGAACCAGTCGATGGGTCTGGTACGCACGGTGTTGCGAATGGCAAATCTCGACGGCGCCGACTTGCGTCATGTGAACGCCATGCGCATGGATGCCGAATTCGCCTCGCTGCGGGGCGCGCTGCTAGACAACGCGAGTTTTCGCGGCGCGGAGCTGACCGGCGCGGACTTCACGAGGGCCTCGGTCGCGGGTCTCGACATCAGCGATTCGGACATAGCGGGCGCCAGTTTCGTTGAGCTGACCGGGCGCGCAGGGCTGATCGGGCTGGACAGCGTCAAGAATCGGGAAGCCGCTTCTATCGACTGACGATGTCGATTTGCAGCCGCCCGTCCCTTGTCAGTTCCCCGTGACGGTCAGCTGGGTATGGCCTACGCCCGTATTGCCCGATTCGTCATCGTAGGCGTAAACGTTAATGTCGTAGACGCCGGGCAATCGTGACGTGAAAGTCGCCGCAAAGTCGCTGGCTGCGCCGGCATAGCCGAGCGGTATCCTGGCGAATTCGTCATCGCCCCGGTACACGATAGCGACCACCTCGTAGTCCTTCGGGTCCCAAAAGAATCCCGGCTTGATGGGGCACCCGCACATCAGCATGACTTCGGCCTCGATCTGAACGCCTTCGATCGCTGCGGACAGCGGCACGGTGCTCGCCACAAGATTCGGCGCAACGAGCAGGCCTGGAAGTTCCAACACCCAGCCGTCACCGCTGCTTAAGTGCTTGCCCGGAACGACCCACTGTGTCGCCGACGCCGTGTTTCCCTGAAACCGCCGATCCCGGGGGCCATAGGCGGAAACACGCAGCAGGCGCGGCTTGTCGATATCGAGTGTTGCTTCGAATTTCGCGTCACTCTGCATCGCCATTGGCTCGCCACGCCGGCGCTCCGTATTCATGATGCGTCTGGGATTGCCCGGACTCCCGGCCGTGACGCCCTGCGCGAGCATTTGGCCGCTCACGGCATCGCTAATCGTCACGAATGCGCCGTCGATGAGATCGCCGACGAACTGAGCGTTGCGGGCAACGACGCGCACGGTGACGTCAGTCGCCTCGGCTCGCGCAGGATCAGGCTGCAACAATATTCCACAGATCACAAGGCAGAGCCCGATGCGACACCGCACCAGGAACGCTGTACGAACTCGAGGGATTGCATTGTTCTGCATGTTTGAAGCATGCCCTGTGTGCGAAAAGGTCGCAATGTCCCGGGACAGGGCACGAGATCTGTCAGCGCAGGACTCCCGAGGCTCCCCGGGCCGGCAACCTGGTAACGAGGCGGGCGCGTGTCGAGATTACGTGTTCGCGGATATTAAGTCATTGTTATATGGAACAATATCGAAATGTGTGCTTAAAGTCGATGACATAATGTAATATGCGGAAAACAATGCTTTACGCAGCATCTGCCGCAGAACCCAAAGCACGGTTGAAGCATGCTCACGCGTAACGAATAAGACGCCAAACTGAGCCGCGGCAGGGAGGACTGCCTCAGAGATCGGCCACCTTGTTGCTGCTGCTGCTTGCTCACAACTGGACGACGATTGAGCGATCGCAGATCCATTGCCGAACGGTACTATATTAGAAGAGAGCTGATCTGGCTTAGGCATGTAGCTACTGGTCAAGAAAATCGGAGGCCGAAGCATGCTCGTCATGACTTACGACCTTCCAGTCAGGATTCAAGCAAGCGCAAAGGGGGTATATCGAGGTGGGAAATCGTAAGTAGAATCCAATCTTCGCCCCAGTCTGGTGACGAGGTGAGGAATAGCCAGCGTGGTTAATGAGCGCTGGCCTGCCGCAGACGGGGTCCAGGATCGGAAAACGAAAACTGAAATTCTTGGTTTTTGGGAATAAGCAGTCTGGTCTTTTCGTATCAACGAGGGGAGATACTCAGGTGATCAAAAAGAAATTTCTAGAACGAGCATACCTGATTGCGGCAGCAGGCTTGTTTTTCGCTGCGCAGACAGCAACGGCTCAAGACGATGACGACGGTCCTTCCTGGAGCATCTCGGGGTGGATCAACGAGGGCATGACAGCATGGGACGACGGCATTGACAGCGGCGTCGCTCAGCTTTCGGACAACGGTACGACTCTGGGTAGCCGTATTACGCTTGCCGGTTCCAAAAAGCTGAATGACACGGGCCTTAACGCCGGTTTTGAGGTAATCATCGAACCATTGTCTGGTACTCCAAATTTTGCGGGTGGTGGTTCCGTCACACCACTAATTTTTGCTAATCAAGACAATATCGATACCTTTAATGGCGGCGATATTGGCTTGCTCGGTAGCAGTGCCTATGTCGGAGGCAACTGGGGCAAGTTGACCCTTGGTCTGCAGAGCATGCCTACGGACAATATCGCGGTGCTGGCGGACCCGTCCCTGACCCTGTGGTCCGGCATATCCCCCGTGTTCCGGGGCAATGGCTTCACGATCCGGGGCCTAGGTGCTGGCGCATCCAATACGGTTTGGGGCAGTTTCCTGAACTGTCTTACCGCTAATGGACTAACTGGCGCCGGGGGTATCGGCATCGACTGTAACGGTGTTTATCGTAACGGCATTCGCTATGACTTCCCGGCATGGGGTAACTTTAGCGTGGCCGTCGGTTATGCGAATGACGATATTGTCGACGTCGCCGCGAAATACAACGGGAAACTGGGCAACCTCAATGCCGTGTTCCATATCGGCTACGCTATGAACTCGGACGGCGGTGCCGTCGTAGGCGCAACAGACGGCGCTGACAACCTACAGTTTCAAGGCGGCCTCATGGACCCGAATACCGGCCTGTTTGGTACGCTCGCTGTTCAATTTGAGCAGGCTGACGGTGCGGCTGCAGGAACGGGTGATGATACTGACGCCTACTGGTTCAAGGGTGGCATCAAAAAGCAGTGGCTCGGCGCCGGTGACACCGCTCTCTACTTCGAGTATGCGACCTACAACGACCAGTATGGCGCCGGAAATGCGGACGGCATAACGGGTTCTGAGGTCCAACACATTGGACTGTCGTACGACCAGTACTTCGGGAGCGATTTGATCCTCTATATCAAGTACGAAAACTTGAGTCTCGACGTGGACGGCGATGCCGCCGTTCAAGCCTTATATGGCGGTGCGGAAGACCTCAGTTTTGTTACGTTCGGTTTGACGTTCTTCTTCTGAGGGCTGCTGACCGAGCAACTTTATGCGGTACCAAAAAAAGCCTCTTCGGAGGCTTTTTTTGTAAGCGCTGCCAAGATGCCCAAGGACACTGACGGCGCAACAGGTATCCGCGAATCGGATAGCAGGTAGCGACTGCTTACAATTTGACGCTCGCTCTTTTCAGGTGCTAGCTTGTCGATGCGTCGTCGGCCTGAAGTCTGTATAAAAATGAACAGAAAAAATTTCATCATCCGGTGTTTCGTCGTCCACGTAGTCGTGACAGCCATATCCGCTTCCACCGGCTTGCTGGCGGATGACGCAACCATCTGGGAAGCGGGCGCGAATGAATTCATCAAATACGCAGAGCGGAGCGACACAAATTACGACGCCAACGATCATCCCGTCAATTTAAACGAAGAGGATATAAGCAAAGCACTAGAGGCGTTGAAAATCCCAAACAAACGTGGTTCCGAAGAACAACAACCGGTATTTACAGTCGAGCAGGTCCGTGTGCTGAGTCAAAACCTGGCAACGGGGCTGGCGCATGCGCTGCCCAACCAGGACATTCATTTTGCCTTGCAGAAGAGCGTAAAGAGACGTTTTGGCCTGAAACCAAGACGCATGTACATTGCCGGCACGGCATTTTACAAGGACGATGGACTGAACATCATCATCGGCGACTACGACCGGCCTGCGGACGCGGGCTTCGAAGCAGCCTACGATCCGACGCACGTTGGCATCGTCCGTTACCATTTCAACCAGGGCAGCCGCGCAAAGAATTCCAACGCAATCAAGGTGCCAATTGTTCCCATGCAGGGTATCGAGAATAAGCAGCTGAGCGGCACAACACGACCTGATTGGTTCGTCGTTAACCTGAACACGGCATCCATAGGGTTTGACGAAAAGACGGCGGCGCGCGAGCGAGAAGAACAGGCGACAACGCGCAAAGAAATAGAAGAAACGCGGGATCGCTCGGAGGCGATCGCGCCCCGGCCCGCCGCAGCAGCACCTGCTGCCGTAAAGAGTCCTGAGTCGGCGAAAGAATCGGCGCCCCCGGCGGCGGCGGAACCGCCACCCATTGAGCGCTCTTTCGAGGAACGCCTGCAGACGCTGAACCGGTTAAGAGACGAGGGCCTGATCACAGAAGCTGAATACGCGGCCAAGCGTCAACAGATTCTGGATGAGCTGTGATATCAGTTCGTTAGATAGCGTCGATTGAAGCAATCAGGGCCGGCTGGCGTGCACGCATCGGTCTTTATTGCCGCGCCCTGCTGAAATCGTAGCGGATCCCCAGACCACCATAAAAATGCCGATCCGGCGCTGGCTCGTAGTAACGACCGCCGAATGCATTGATCCGAATATTCGCAGCGTACTCCTCATCGCCGAGATTGTTTACGCCGATAAATGGCGACAGCGTCCAGGCGCCGAAGGTCAGGTCCGAGAATCCTGCGCGCAGGTTAACGACCGTGTACGGTTCGTTGACGACCGTGTTGGCGTTGTTGACGTGGAAATCGCCGACGTCGAGAACGTCGATTGCGCCAAAGAAACCCGACGGATGCCTGTACAGGACTTCGCCTCGGAACAAGTCGTCCGGGACGCCCGGGATCTCATTTCCGGAGAAATCGTTGCCGTTGTCGTCGATGAACCGATCGAACACGAAATCCGAGATGGTGTAGGCGAGCGATATCGTCAGCCCGTCGAAGGGTTCGCTCGCAAACGCGATCTCGGCACCCTCGCGCGAGGATTTGCCGGCGTTGGAGAAGAAATCGCGACCCGGCTGCGACGCCAGCTCGAACGGAATCAGCTCGTCGTCAACGTCAATCGTAAAGAGCGCGAGCTCGTAAGAACTCCGCTGCCCGATCGATCCCCGAATGCCGACCTCAAAGTTCTCGGCGATTTGTGGATCCAGGTTTGGGTTGAAGCCGCCCGCGCCGCTGGGATTTGCAAACTCCGTAGTCGTCGGCGTCTCGAATGACGTCGAGAACGTCGCGTAAATGCTCGTCGCTTCCGAGGGCGAATACACCACGCCAAGCATTGGGCTGGTCTCACTCAGAGTTCGTTTGCCGGAGTCGTCCCCATCGCCGAGGAATTTGTCCTCGACTTCGAACTCCACTTCGTCGTAGCGCAGCCCTGCCGTCAATGATAGAGCGTCGCTCACTACGAACTCGTTTTGAAGGAACAAGCCTATGTTCGTCACCAGCTCGGTCTGATCGAAGGTCAGGTCGCCGAGCACACCCATGTTGTTGTCGAAGCGTTTGCGCTCGTCGTCCTGGCGATCGATGTCCAGTCCAACGATCACGTTGTTCGGGCGGCCGCCCACTTCGCCTCGGTAGGTATAGCTCGCGCCGCCGCCGACGAAGAAACGATCGAACCGTACCGCGCCGCCGCCAGTGAACGGCAGCCTGTTCTCGAAATCGCGCCAGACATAGTGGTTGCGCGCCTGGATTTCGTGCCTATCGCCAATCGATTTCGTGTAGCTTAGCCCGATGCGCTGTTGATCGAGCGCCTCTCCCGAATTGAAATCCACATTGCGCTGTCGCGCCGATGTAGGAGCCGCCTGCGCCTGCGCGAGATCAATACCGCCTGGATCGTTGGCCAGCGGTTGATCGGTCACGTTCACGACGACCCCCAGCTCCGATTCGTCATCGATCGCGTAAACGAGTCTCGCATTCAGCGAAGTATCTTCGGTCTCGCTGTGCGCCCGATAGCCGTCATACTGCATGTCCGAGACGTTGAGCAGATAATTCAGCCGGCCCGTATCGCCCCCGGCTTTGAGCTGCACCTTCGTGAAGTCGAAGTCCCCGACCGACAGGCGGGTCTCGACGAAGGGATCGGCCGGGCCGCGCTCGGACGTGATGCTGATGACCCCGCCGGAGGCATTGCCGTACAGCGATGACGACGGCCCGCGAATGACCTCGATCCGCTCGGCCGAGCCGAGATCGATGCCGTCCGACTGGCCCTGACCATCCGGCAGGGATTCCGGTATTCCGTCGACCAGTATCTTGACGCCGCGAATCCCGAAATTCGACCGCGCGCCGAAGCCGCGGATTGCGATGCGCAGATCCTGCGCGAAGTTGTACCGGTCCTGCATGAACAGGCCCGGAATTGCGGCCAGCGATTCGTCGAGGCCGAGCTGCTGGCGACCGAGCTGAATGCTCTCCTTCGCAATCGCGCTGACCGCCGCTGGGATCTCGCGGATGGGCTTTTGCATGCGCGTTGCCCGAACCTCGATCTCGTCCAATTCTTCAGCGCCACCAGCACTTCCTGCCTGGACGCCGAACGCTTGCGCTGCGCACAGCAGCGGAGCCGTCGCAACTAGGTAGCGAATTAGGGCCACCCGATAACTGATCGCTCGATTCATGCGAAATGCCTCGCCTATATTGTTTTCTTATCCGGCAGTTTTTCGGCGCGCCGCGCTTGACGCTGTGTAGCAGCGATCTGCGCAACGCTTCGGCACCGGCTGCTGACGGACAATTCCCCACTGGCACGCAATGGTCGTGGCCGAATCTCAGAGCAGCGCAAGCTACCGATTTTAGACTCAGTCTACAAGGCTGCCGCGCGATAAATTTCGCCGACCTGGCGGACGGGCGCCGCTCGATAACCCCCTTGATTCCGCGGCTGGCGGCTCATTGGGTATTATGACTCAATATGTTAGCAAGTGCCCATGCCTAGCGAACGCCGGCCACGGGGGCGCCGCGGCTGGCCCGTCTGGACGGTCGCCCCTGTCCTTTTTGCGCAGGCCTGTGCCGTCGTGTCGCCGCCGGAGCCGGGCGCCTGCGAGCCGGCTGCCGCCGTTGCCGAGGTTGCCGCCGGCGTCTACGTGCGGCCCGGCCGCAGTGCCGTTGTCTTTGCGGGCGACAACGTGGCCAACATCGGCTTTGTCGTGGGCGAGCGCTGCGTCGCGGTCATCGACACCGGGGGCAGCGCCGCCGAGGGCCGCGCGCTGCGTTGCGCGATCCGCAATGTCACCGATCGGCCCGTGTGCTACGTGTTGAATACGCACGTTCACCCGGACCATGTGCTCGGCAACATTGCCTTCGACCGGCCCGGCGTCGAGTTCGTCGGCCACGTAAAGCTGTCCCGGGCGATGGCATTGCGCGGTGATGTTTACCTCGCACGTGCATCGGCGTACGAGGGGCGCACCCTGGGCTCCGCGAACATCGTATTTCCGGAACGCACGGTAAATGACGAAGTCCAACTCGATATCGGTGATCGCATCCTGACTGCGCGGGCGCACGGCAGCGCACATACGGATCATGATTTAAGCGTGGTGGACGAATTGACGAATACGGCGTTTGTCGGGGACCTGGTGTTTCTCGAGCACCTGCCGGTCCTCGACGGCAGCATCAACGGCTGGCTTGCCGAACTGCAGCGCTTGACCGCGTCAGACATGTCGCGGGTCGTACCCGGTCACGGCCCCGCGAGCGCGGCGTGGCCGAACGCCGCCGCTCCAACGCGGGACTATCTGCTGGCGCTGCGCGAGGACGTCAGGGCCTGGATTGCAGGAGGTGGCGGCCTGGCGGCGGCGCAGGATAAAATTAAGCTACGGGAGTCCGCGGACTGGCGCCTGGTGGAGGAGTACCACGAACGCAATGTCGGCGCCGCCTATGCGGAACTCGAATGGGAGGATTGACCCGATGACGGCATGGCGAACAGGCAATTTCAGGCGAGCGTGGACCGCGCCGGCGGCCCTCGCGCTGATGCTCGCACCGCTGACCGCAGCGGCAACTACCGTTGAGGAAGACATGATCTGGACGGGCGGGCTGAAACAGGCGTATTTCGGCGATCGGCCCATCACTCAGACAGACGATCTGATCGTACTGGACGTGCCGAAACGTGCGAAGGACGCGGCGATCGTACCGGTAGCGATCAAGGCGCAGATCCCACAAACCGAAGATCGGTACATCAAGACCATCTGGCTGATCATCGACAAGAATCCCGGCGCGCTTGCCGGCAAATTTCAATTCACGCCGCAGAGCGGACGCGCCGATCTCGCGTTTCGTGTCCGGATCGACAGGTACAGTCCGGTCCGCGCCATCGCCGAAACCGACGACGGTAGCCTGTACATGAGCCGGCGGTTCGTCAAAGCCTCGGGCGGCTGCTCTGCGCCGGCAGGGTCCGACCTGGACGCCGCCATGGCGAGGCTCGGCAAGATGAAGCTGAAGACACATGGTGAGCCCCTGTCTTCCGAGCCGGTCCACGCCCAGCTCATGATTAGCCACCCGAATCTCAATGGACTGCAGATGGATCAGGTGACGCGCCTGTATGCGCCCGCCCACTTCGTCCGGCATGTGAAGGTAAGCTACGAGGGCGAGGAAATCTTTTCGGCCGAAACCGGCTTCGGCATCAGCGAAAATCCGAGCTTCCGTTTTTATTTCGTACCCGAGGGTAACGGGGAACTGCTGGCGGAGGTGACGGATACGAAAAACCTGCACTTCACGGAGACGCTACGCGTCGCGGCGGAACCTCGCCGGTTAGCACGAGATTAGTCGGGATGAGGACGATCGTAAGCGCAATCCTGGCCGTCGTCCTCCTTACCGTTTCGATTCAGCCCAGCGACGCGACCATGGATAATTTGCGGGCGCAGCCGGACCCACCGGGTACCTATTTTTGGGTTGGCAACCATCGTCTGCACCTGAATTGCGTCGGCGAAGGATCGCCAACCGTTATATTCGATTCCGGTCTGGGCGGCACGTCATTGGACTGGGTGAGAGTGCAGCCTCAGGTCGCCGCGTTCACCCGCGCGTGCTCCTATGATCGCGCCGGCTATGGATGGAGCGATTCCGGGCCCATGCCGCGCGACAGCGCGAACATCTCCCGCGAACTCGACGTCTTGCTCGGCAATGCCAGCGTACCGGCGCCGTATCTGCTCGTAGGCCATTCATTCGGGGGGCTGAATGTCCGCCTGTACAGCTACCTGAACCCGCAAAAAGTCGCCGGTCTCGTGCTCGTAGATTCGTCGCACGAGGATCAATACCGACGCTTCGAAACGGCGGGCGTCAAGGCCACCGCGCCGCGTGGCGGCTCTTTCTTCATCGGCAACGCGTTCCAGATTCCGGCTGCCCTGCCCAGCGACGTCGTGCCCGTCGCCCGCTCATTTGCCGGATCGCGACGCAGTATGGTGGCATTGCTCAGCGAACTTCGACACATTCGAACTAGCGCGCAACAACTTCGCAACCTGCGCATGCTGTCGAATATTCCATTGGTCGTTATTTCGCATCGGATACACGAATCGACCGGGACGAGGGCAAGGCGAGACCGTTTGTGGATGGACATGCAGGCCGAGCTCGCCCGGCGCTCGACACGTGGCCGACACGTTATTGCCGCCACGGACGATCACTATGTCCATTTGCGGGAACCGCAGCTTGTGGTCGACTCGATCCGTTCCGTAATCGAACAGCTAAGATGAAGGCGACGTCCGCCTGCCAGCATTTGTGCCCGGAGCGCGCCCGGGCAGCACGATAAAGCAATAGAGCAGAAGCGCGAAGGCGAGCGTCGCGGGTATCCAACCCAGGTCGGTCGCCACCGCCGTGCGCCGTCCATACGTATCCCGCTTGAGGCTCCGCAAAAAATCTTCGACAGTGTCGACGTGAAAATAATCGAGGCCGCTCATTACCGCGAGATCCTGTAGATAGCTCTCATGAAGCGCCGACAAATGCTCCTGGCCCAGTGCGATACGACGCGATAGGTCCACCATGTTTATCCCGACCATGCCTTCGCCCTGCTGCGTCCCGGCGCGGCCCGTGCTGTAAACGTCGATCTGCATGACTTCGTCATGGCTCCAATAGCCGACGATCCTGTTGTCGGCGTCGAGACGCGGGATCGGGACCGGAACCGGGCCACCGATTCCGCCAACGAAACCACGCACCGAGCCCGGCTCCAGGTCGAGCGATGGCCGTATTTCCGCGTGAAGAGGCGGCGCCTCGTGCCCATCGCTAAGAAATACGACATGCGTATCTTTGTCGCTATGCAGCGCGGCGTGCATCGCCGAGTACAGCCCTTTGGCGATTTCGCTGCGCGCTTCCCAGGCCATCCGCCAATTGATCTTTCGCAACATTCCGTGCAGTGCGTCGTAGTGTTCGCACACTTCTACCGGCGTGAAAAAAACGAACGTGCGGTGCGCCGAGAATATAGCGAGCCCCGCCTCGGAACCGCACGGCAGTTCGCCGATCGCTTCCGCCACGGCGATCTTTGCGAATTCCAGTCTGCTCGTAGGTGTGCCTTCGTAGTCGATGTCGGCAACGTTCATGCTCTGGGTTATGTCGATGACGAACAGGTACCGAAACGTCGCCTGCGGCACGCGAAACGTCGAGAGGCCGGCAGCAACACCGATCAGGACAAAAGCCGCAACGAGCCATGGCCAGGCAGGCATGCTTGTGGCTTCAGGAACGAGTCGCGATGACATCAGGGCAACGCCTGGCGCGACTGGATTTTGCTGATTGCGCGAGGGCTTCGCTCGGGATTACGTTCTCCCAGGGCATCGACGGGATCCGTCTCGGGTGCAATCAGCAGCGCGAGCTCCAGATTGTATTTCGCGTCCCAATGCACGCTGTCAGTTCGCAGGATTTCCCGGTAATTCTGTTTCGCCAGCTCGACGAGCGGCATCGCCAGATCGTCATCGCCCGCCTGCCGCAGGCGGATGGCTTCCCGGAAATACAGATTTGCCAGATTGAACGTGACCCCCATCTGCAGGCGGCTTCCCGGCCTGGCGGCAATCGCGGCATAGGCCTCGACAGAAGCCTTGAAGTCGTCGCGTTGCTGCAGCACGTAGGCACCCGCGAACTGGCGGTAAGAGTCATTGGCCGCGTCGGCGCTCACCGCGGCGTTATTTGCCAGGGCCGCGTTGAAACGCAGGTCCTGGTAGAGCCGGACGCCATCGTAAGCCAGGACTGCCAGCAGACCGGTGACAATTGCGATGAATGGCAAATTCAGCTTTCGGCCTACCATTTTTTTATCTCCAACCGGTCGATCAGCAACAAAAGGCCAATAAGCAGCAATGCGGTGACGTAGCACCATCGCGATATCGCTTTCTTCGGTATCGTATCGACGTACCGTATGGGAAGGCTCTGCAGCTCGTTGACTTCCGAGATTGCCGCCGCCAGGGCGTTTGGATCTTCCGCATCGAATACGCGGTACGGAGTCGACAACGTCGTGAAGTATTCGTGCAGTATCCGGGCAGGCGCGATGTCATCGCGCGCGGCTCCCGGCGTGGATGCGAGCCCGGGACTGTGTCTCGAACGGATGTAGATCCAGTAAAGCGCAACGCGATTTCGCCGCAGCATGTCCTCGATCTGTGTGCGCGTCGTACGGTCCAATCGCGCACCTCCGTCCGACACCAGCATCACGACCCGCGATCCCGTGTACGGCTGATTTTCGAAGAAGCGCAACGCCTCGACGATCCCCGCACCGACGTCTGTCTCCGACAGCCCGCGGCCGATATTTCCTGCAGCGATGGCCGCACGAATTATGTCCGTCTTGTCGGTGAGCGGCAGCACCTGTATGGGCTCGGCGCTGAAGGCAAGCATCCCGTACTTGTCATTGCGGCGGTCCGTTACGAATTGGGACAACAGCCGTCGCGCAACCGCGCCCTTCGCATCCGAATCTTCGGTAATGAGTGGATTGGTAAACGGCCGGCCGCCAAACGGCTGGTCCATGCTGCGGCTGCGATCCAACAGCAGCACGATCTGCGCGCCTTCGCCAATTCGTTCGATCTGTTTTTCCGGCAGATACGGTCCGCTCAAAGCGATCACGACAATTACCAGCAATGCGCTTTTCAGCACGCGCAGAGCGATAGCGAACGCGGTCGACAGCGTGTCGGTTGGAATGAGTCTGAGGCTGGAATACTGCACGAGCGCCCGATCGCGAACGAACAACGGCAACGCACATGCCACAAGCAGCGACAGCACCCACGGATGCGTGACGCCGACCGTCATGCCGCGGAACGCTCGATGCGACTGCAGACGCGGCAGAGGTTGACCAACTGCAGGAGCGACGCGTCCGGATCGGCCACGTCCAGGTCGTCGAAAAACACCGCCTGGGATCGGGCGTAAATTGCCACCAGCTCGTTCTTGAGATCGACGTACTCCGAATGCGCCGCGAGGAAATCATCCAGATTACTGCCAAAAATTGCGTGGCCGGCGGTGGCGTTAACGGCAGCGTGAAATGCCTGCAGGGCCCGACGGTAATCACGCGCTCGAGCCGTCGCCGGCGAAATCCCGCGCAATTCGTGAAGCGCAGCGGTAAACGGAAAACGCCTACGCCGCAAACGCGGCAGCAAAAACTGCCGGTACAGCCAGTAACCGCCGAGTGCAAGCAGAATCGCCGTTATCGCGCCGACACGAACGATTCTGCCCGTGACGGGGGCGGGCAGCGGGTCCCGATCCGGACGCAGCACAAATCTGGCCGCTTCGGCAGGCGCGACAATCGGCCCGACAGCAAACGTCCACTCCGGTAAAAAGACCGGTATCGCGTTCGGCTCGCCCAGCGCCCGGAATTCAAGCTGCGGTATGGTCACGCGCGAAAGTTCGCGCGGAGCATTCATAATCTGATAATCGACGAGAATTCGATAGTGCAAATGCTCGCCGCGCGCATCCTCCTGCAGTTCCACTTTTGCGATGTCCAGCCATCGGTTGAGTCGGCCAGGCTCAGGGAGGGAGCGCTCGTCGAGGCCGTGTGAGGCCGCAAGTGTCAGACGCAGTTCGTGCCGGATCGTGTCGCCGATCGTGTAGCCGAAATCGCGTGGCGTAATAACGCGAATATCCGCAATCGCCTGCGCCTGAGCGGGCGCGCACGGCAACCACGCGAGCAGCAACACCGACAGCGTTACGCGTCGGCGGGCAATCGGCCCAAACGGTCTGTCATTCATAGAAATACCGGCTCACCGCCTCCGCATCGAAGCAATCAACGATGTCGAGTGGCCGTAGGTCGTATTCGGCCAGACAGTGACGCAGCGCGTCGCGATGAGCAATTACCGAAGCTTCGAAGCGCCTCGACCATGCCCGCCGCAGCAGGAGCGTGCGTCGTCGCCCAGTCTCGGGATCGTAGAGATGTGTAATTCCGACGCCCGGAATCCTGGCCTCGACGCTGTCGATCAATACGACCGGAACGACCGCATGGGCGCTGAGTTGATCCAGGACCCGGCGCAGATCGGTCAACGGGAAGTAGTAGTCGGAGATCAGAAATACCAGACCGTGCGTTCCGGCGATCCGCTGCGCTCCGGCAACCAGGCCGGCGGCACTGTCGCCATTCGGCACATGTCGTCGCAGACGCTGACAGACGTCCGCGCCGGCACCACGGGCGCGGGTTGGGTACAAAGACAACTCGTCGCGTATCGTCCCGTCGCAGGCCATAAATGCGAACGGATCGCCGACGAGATACGCAGAGTGCGCCAGGGACTCGACGAACTCGATCAGCAGCGCAAATCGGTCGGCATTACCGACGAAGCCCATCGACGCGGACACGTCGGCCAGCACGTACACGGGCACTATGCTGCGCTGCCTGTAGATCCGCACCAGCAACCGGCCGAACGGGTCGCGCATGGACGCACGAATGTCGAAGCGACGTGGGTCGCCGGCGTACAGTGGCGCGGTTCCTAGAACCTCGTAGCCGCCACCGCGCTGCATGCCCGGGTGGCTGCCCGGGTAGCTCGATCCCGCCCGCCACGGCGGCCGGTATTGAAAAACAGACGCATTTTCCATGGTCGCGTTGCCGTTCAGCGACTGCCAGCCGATTAAGGCGCAGCGACCGTGCGCAGTATCTGCGTCGTAAGTTCCCGTGCGAGCTCCCCGCGACGTAATTCGAACGCCGGCCGAAAAAATATCCGGTGCGCGACGACGGCGTAGAAGACTTCTTGCACATCTTCCGGTAGCACGCTTTCACGACCGTTCAGCCAGGCGGCAACGCGTGCCGCGCGCAGCAGATAGCTCATGCCTCTCGGGCTCACGCCGGCCTGCAGCAGCTGCGTCATGTCCGTATCCGCGATGATGACGCCGAAAGCCTGCGGGTCCATGGTCGCGCGACACAGTTCGAGCACGTACGCGCGTATCGTTTCGCTCGTTCTGATCGTTTCCTGGATGGCCTCGGCCATGCCGTTCAGCTTGCGGAAATCCAGGATCCCTTCCGGGATCCTTTCAAGCAATCGCTCGGTATCGTGAAATCGTGTCTCGACCATCAGTTGCTGCAGCTGAACCGGCTCACTGGGCGAGGTGATCTCGATTTCCATCAGGAACCGATCGCGCGCGGCCGCCGGCACCTCGAACGTCTCCTCGCGCTCGACCCGATTACGATCGGCGACGACCTGCAGGTGGGGAAAGCGATATTCCCGATTGAATGCGGATACGCTGCGCTCTGCCATGACGCGCAGCAACAGCGAATGCATTTGCGGACGGGCGCGATTGATCTCATTGAAAAAGAACGTCGCAAGCTCCTCACCGTGACTGAGCAGCGGCCCCGGCGCCACCTTCGGCCGTCCGTCTGCGTCGACATACGTGTGGTAAACGAGGTCGCTCGGCATCAGGTCGACGGTACCCTCGATGCGCGCGTACCCGCCTCCGAGCGCCCTGGCAAGCGCCCGTAGCAACGTGGTCTTGCCGACCCCGACGCTGCCCTCGAGCATGACGTGGCCGCGGGTGAAGATTGCAATGCACAGCAGGCGTATGGCCTGCTCCTGCCCGACCATCACCGTCCTGACCGCCGCTTCGATCGCCAGCGCCTCGTCTCGCCAATCCTGGAGACGCTGCCCGGCGTTCAGAGTCGCTTCCACGAAACTGCTTGAATAAGTTTATGGCTACGGTTGATTTTTGAACACATTTTCGTCGGCGATAAATACGATCAATTGTAACAATGCGGCGGTCGGGCTGACAGTACAGTCGGGCTTTGCTAGAGTCTGTCTACGGGCAATATAATAGCGATTTAACCGGGAGTCGTGGCGCATGCGGCACATGGTTGGCACCGCCATTTTGTGTGCGATTTGGCTGCCCTCCCTCGCCGTTTCGAACGACTTTCCGACGCAGGCTCGCGTAGAATACGTACTCCGCTGCATGGACGCCCGCGGAGGTCAGACATACGAAACGATGTATTCCTGCGTGTGCCTCATCGACAGAATTGCAGAGAACATCCTCTACGAGGATTTCACGGAGGCGGAGGTATACAGTCAGCTCCGATCGACACCTGGCGAACGCGGCGGCGTTTTCCGGGATCCCGACCGCGCCAGCCTGCTGGTCAAGAAATTAAGAGATGTCACCGAGGCCGCCGAAAAGGCATGCCTCACGACAGTCAAAGCAGATACCGCTGACAAGGAGTAACACCGCGGAGAGTAACTACAGGGGAAGCGAATTGCCGGCGTCCGGACGATACCTGGCAATGCTGAAAATGGGGGTCGCAGGCCTGATCGAGCCCGGCCTTCGAAATAACGTTGGATCGATCATCGGAGTAACGACATGACAAAGCGTTTGTTGGTAGCAATCGGCACCGCTCTTGTGCTGATTTTACCCGGTCTTTCGGGCGCAAACACTGAGCTGATGCGGCTCATGGATAACCCGAACAACTGGGCAATCTGGGGCGGCGATTACGCCGGTACGCGGTACAGCAAGCTTGATCAGATCAACAGCAAGAACGTTGGTGATCTGCAGGTTTCCTGGACCTTCTCTACCGGGGTGCTCCGTGGGCATGAAGGCGGTCCACTCGTTATTGGTGACACCTTGTATGTTCACACGCCGTTTCCAAATAAGGTTTTTGCAATAAACCTCGACGACCAGACGATCAAGTGGCGATACGAGCCGAAGCAGAATCCGGACACGATTCCGGTGATGTGCTGCGACACGGTGTATCGGGGTCTGGCCTACGGTGACGGGAAGATCTTCCTGCAGCAGGCCGACACCCATCTCGTAGCGCTCGATGCCGAAACCGGCAAGATGATCTGGCGCGTCAAGAATGGCGATCCCAAGGTGGGAGCCACGAACACGAATGCCCCCGTGGTCGTCAAGGACAAGGTCCTGACCGGCATCAGCGGCGGCGAATTCGGCGTGCTCGGCTTCCTCGCTGCGTACAACATTGCGGACGGATCGCTTGCTTGGAAGGGTTACAGCGCCGGTCCTGACGACATGACGCTGATCGACCCGAAAAAGACGACCCATCTGGGCAAGGCGGTAGGTAAGAATTCCGGCACGAACACCTGGAAGGGCGACCAGTGGAAGATCGGTGGTGGCACGACCTGGGGCTGGTACTCCTATGATCCAGGGCTGAACCTGGTCTACTACGGCACCGGCAACCCGAGCACCTGGAATCCGGTCGTACGTCCTGGTGACAATCGCTGGTCGATGACGATATTCGCTCGCGACCTCGACACCGGCATGGCGAAATGGGTCTATCAGATGACGCCTCACGACGAGTGGGACTACGACGGCATCAACGAGATGATCCTCGCGGATATCAAGCACAAGGGTAAGGATCGCAAGGTCCTGGTGCACTTCGACCGCAACGGTTTTGCATATACGCTCGACCGCGTGACGGGTGAGCTGCTTGTTGCCGAGAAGTACGATCCGGCTGTCAATTGGGCTACCCACGTCGACATGAAGACCGGTCGGCCGCAGGTCGTCGCGAAGTACAGCACGCACCAGAACGGCGAAGACGTCAATACGCAGAACATCTGCCCGGCAGCACTGGGAACGAAAGACCAGCAGCCGGCCGCCTATTCGCCGCGTACCGGCCTGTTCTACGTACCGACGAACCATGTCTGCATGGACTACGAGCCGTTTGAAGTGGAATACACGGCTGGTCAGCCCTACGTGGGCGCCACGCTGAGCATGTATCCGGCCGGCCGCGTTACCGGCGACGGCACGACGCATCTCGGCAACTTCATTGCCTGGGATGCGTCCCAAGGCAAGATCGTCTGGTCGCTGCCGGAACGTTTCTCCGTCTGGAGTGGCGCGCTCGCGACGGCTGGTGATGTCGTGTTTTACGGCACGCTGGAAGGCTATCTGAAGGCCGTAGATGCCAAGACCGGCAAGGAACTCTACAAGTTCAAGACACCGTCCGGCATTATCGGCAACGTCAACACCTGGAGCCACAACGGCAAGCAGTACGTTGGCGTCCTTTCGGGCATCGGTGGCTGGGCCGGAATCGGCATGGCCGCAGGCCTGACGGGCGACACGGACGGTCTGGGTGCTGTTGGTGCGTACCGGTCACTTGACCAGTTCACGCAGCTCGGCGGCGTAATGACGGTATTCGCGCTTCCGGATTAATCTGGACGAATAGCCGTACAGTTCCAAAAAAACAACCCCCGGCTGCGTGCGGCCGGGGGCTTTTTTTAGCTCAACGGGATTTCAGGATGTTTACCAATTTACGCAAAATCGCCGGATCGTACCGACGGCTGCTGACGCGCGCGGTTTTTGTTGCTACGCCGGTGCTGCTGTTCGCCTGCGCCGCCGGGGATACGGATTCGCCCGAAACCAAGGTCGCCGAGGCGTCGGAAACTGAGGCGCCCGCCGCGACGGCAGCTCCCGCGGCAAGCGCGAAGCCTGCCGGAGACGCTCCCTACACGGTCGAATGCGGCCAGGTCGACGACGCCGGACAGCCCTATTGCTACGTCGACCGCGACACCTACGTCGGGTGGCGGACGTATCACGCGTTTTGCCACGTATGTCACGCGCAGGACGCCGTGGGAAGCACATTTGCGCCAGCCCTTCTGGGCCGCATGAAAGAGTCCGACATGACCAAGGAATTGTTCGACGACAGGTTGCACAACGGCTTTACCGGGCAGATGGGGGTCATGCCGCCCTGGAAAGACAATCCCAACGTCAGCAAGCGCTATGACGAGCTCTATGCCTATCTGATGGCGCGCGCCGACGGCGCTTTGCCCCCGGGCCGGCCGAAAAGGAAGCCGAATAACTAGCGATGCGCGGGGCAACAGCAAGATTTTTTCGCCGAACGGCCCTGGCCGTTGTGGGCCTGCTGGCGACGACGGCGATGGCGGACACCGGGCAAACGTTTCGCGTCTGCGCCGATCCGAATAATTTGCCCTTTTCATCCCGCTCGCTGCAGGGTCTGGAAAACCGTATCGCTGAAATCTGGGCCGCCGAGCTCGGCCTGCCGCTGGAATACACCTGGTTTCCGCAGCGGCGCGGGTTCGTGCGCAACACGCTACGAGCGATGGACGAAACGGGCTACGACTACAAGTGCGATGTCGTGATGGGCGTCGCGACCGGTTTCGACCTGCTGCTGACGACGAAGCCGTACTATCGATCGACGTATGCGCTGGTCTATGTGAAAGGCCGTGGATTAGACGATGTGACCTCTGGTCGGGACTTCGTGGGGCTGGAACCGGAGCGCCGCAACGAGCTGAAGATCGGCGCATTCACGCCGACGCCGGGCGTCAAATGGCTGTCGCGATACGGCATGACCGAACAGATCGTCGCGTATGTCGCGATGTCCGGAGACCCGGAGGCCTATCCCGGCGAAATCATCGAAAAAGAGCTGGCCAAGGGTAGCCTGGATGCGGCGATAGTGTGGGGGCCGATCGCCGGTTATTTTTCGAAACAGGCAAAAGACATTGAAATCGTCGTCATTCCTTTGCAGTCGGAACCCGGCATTCGCTTTGACTTTTCGATCTCCGCAGGGGTTCGCTACGGCGACGGCGAACGAAAGCGCATGCTGGAGGAACTCATACAGAAGACGGCAGAGCCGATTCGCAATGTACTGTCCTCCTACCACGTTCCGCTTCTCGATCCCGCAGAGGCCACCAGCGCCGCGCGACTCTCTGATGATGACTAGCCGGAGATCAACTTTCCGACCGCTGCTGCGGGCTGTTGAACTTGCGCGGATAGGTCGATTCGGGGCACTGGGCCCGTTGCCCTTTTTGCTGCTGCTGCCGGCCGCTGCGCACACGGACGAGACTGCGGAAGAACCGCCCGCGAGCTGTCTCGTTACGCAGCAATCTGCCGACGATCAGGACAAGAAGGTAACAACGTGCTTCGAGAACATCGCGCTCGAGAAGACGTCCTTCGAGTCCGGCGTGTGCCGGTGGCAAACTGACGCGCAGGCCGCCGAAAACGTGGACGTAACCACGAAGTATCTGCCGAAGTGTCCCACCAGCTACACCGCATTCTGCGATCGCCTCGTGCTCGGGCCACGCATGATCGCGCCCGTCAGGATTTTTTTGTACGACCGCTCGCCCGACGTCCTGGAGAGAGCTAAAAAACAGTGCCTCAGCGGCGGCGGCAACTGGACGACCGGCGACGGGGAAACCCAGTAGCAGGCCCTGCATCCGAGTTTTTCCCATTCGGGCACCCCTCGGGTCAGCAGTGTCCGTGGCCCTGCGTTCAGAATGCGGCACACTATGCATATCGAACTCACTGATACACCCTTAAAAGAGCGAAATTTATGGGCACAACGCGACGCGACCTTCGGCAAGCCGTTTGGTTTCACCTGATCCTCGGCAGTCTCGTGCTGGGAGGCTGTGACCGCCCGGCGACGAGCGACCGTGCGGTCGAGCAGCCCGCCGCGGCGCCGCCATCGAACGGCGAGCAGTTTCAATGGCCGACGGAAGGGCAGCTCGTCTACGTGAGCAACGAGGACTCGGGGAACGTGTCGGTAATTGCAACGGCGAGCAATCAGGTTATTGCAACGATCGATGTAGGCCGGAGGCCTCGAGGTATCCGAGTCAGCCATGACGGCACCAAGCTCTTCGTCGCGCTATCGGGGTCACCGAAATGCCCGCCCACGATGCCGGACGAGGAGTGTGCCAAGAAGGCGGTGGATAAGACCAAGGATGGCATTGCGGTCGTCGATCTACTGCAAAGGAAACTGGAGCGCGTATTGCCTGGCGGCAGCGATCCCGAGCAGTTCGATCTGAGCGCAGACGGTACGCGCATCTTCGTTTCGAACGAGGACGCGGATCAGGCGACGTTCGTCGACATTGCGTCGGGCGCAGTGCTCAAGACGATCGCTGTTGCCAGAGAGCCGGAGGGCGTTCGCGTCAGCCCGGACGGTAGCCTCGTCTACGTCACTGGCGAGACGGATCATGACGTGACGGTGCTGGATACGACGGACGGAACCGTCCTCGCGACGATCCGCGTCGGCACGCGGCCGCGCGATGCCGTGTTCTCGCCGGACGGGTCGCGTGCCTATGTTTCGGCCGAGCTCGCCCACGCGGTCTCGGTGATCGACGTAGCAAACCATGAAGTCATCGCAACGATCGAACTCGACGAGACGTCAAAGCCGGTCGGCATGGCGGTCACATCCGATCATCAACGTCTCTACGTGGCGAACGGCCGCGGCAAATCGGTTTCATTGGTCGACCTCGAGACGTACGCGGTGACCGACACCGTCGAGGTCGGGCCACGGCCCTGGGGAATCGGCATGACCGAGGACGAGCGGTATCTGTATACGGCCAATGGACCGTCGGACGACGTTTCGGTCATCGATACGGCGTCAATGCAGGTCATCACCACGGTGTCCGTTGGCGAGACCCCGTGGGGCATCGCGATCGGGCCGATACCGGGCCGCTAAGCGCCGCGTCACACGAACTTCGTCGCTCGGCGCCGACCGAGCCAGCCGTCGAGTCCCCACACCGCGCCGGCACGGGTGAAGAAAAACGCAACGGCCGCAACAATCATGAAAAGCCGCAGACCATGGCGGGGAAACGGCTGTCCGAACGCCGCAAGCTCGTAGACGCCGAGCAGGAACAAGGCCCCGACGGCAGACGTCCGGGTCAGCAGCCCGAACGTCAGGCCGATGCCGACGCACGCTTCGCCAACGGCGGTCAGGTGCGCCAGCAGCTCGGCGTTGGGTATGAGCACGTTGTGCAGCAGGCTCTGAACCCAGGCGAGTGGATTCGATTCCGCGTATCCCTCCAGAATTCGCGGGAGCGTGTCGATCCAGCGCTGCGATGCCAGCGGCACGGGCAGGACCCCGCCGAGTAGCAGCCATTTGCCCCAGATCGACTTGATGAACCAGAGGCCGGTCGCAATCCGCAAGACCGCGAGCCACCGGTCAGGATTGTGCATCTCATTTGCGTCCGTCAATGCAATCCTCGCTTCATGGCGCAAAGCTGCGCGCACGTCTCCGTCGATTCTCCAACCGGCTAGGCGGCGCAGCCACGCCACGGGAAGATGCTCTGACGTAATGCGGCATCACTGCGCCCGGAGGCTAAAGCCGACGAAGACGGCCCTTGGCGCCGCCGGTCCGACGAACCGCGGAATTTCGAAATCCGCATATAGCGGAACGTCGACTTCACTCGGCTCCTCGCCCAGCAACCCAAACGTCTCGTATTCCTCGTCGAACAGGTTGGATACGCGAGCGAAGAATTCCAGATGATCATTAACGCGATAACGGCCCCTTAACGCTACAGCAGCATAGCCATCGAGCGTTTCGACCTCATTGGACTCGTCACCCCGAAGTACCTGGTCGGATTGATAGATGATATCCAAGCCCAGGCTCAGGTTCGCGGTGAGCGCATAATCGCCGCCGAGCTTCAGCGAATGCTGCGACAGGCCGGGAATTCGATCTCCCGCACGGACGACGATTTCCCCGTTATCGTTTGCGAACGGATGATTCGGACTGAGCACTGCGAAATCATCCTCGAACGTTGCGTCGAGAAAGGCGTAAGCTGCAAACCAGTCCAGCGGGCCGGCGGCGCCGGCGAGCATGCCCTCGATACCCACGCGGCGGGTCTCACTGACATTTGCGAACAGGCCTGTCGCTCGCCCGGTCGTCTGAAAGATGATGTCATCCTCGTTCGTAGCCCGAAAGGCGCCGAAGTGGTACTCGATTGCGTGGAAACGGCCGCGCACGCCGGCCTCGAGCGACTTCGTAATCACGTCATCCAATGGCGGATCCGCCAGGAACGCATTTGGCAGCCGGCATTCGAATTCGACATCGTCGGGATCTTCGCCTTCCGCCACCGCGATTGCTACGGCGAGCTCGAAGATCGCGTCATTGCACGCGAGCTCGATAGGCGTCGGGGCGCGGCTGGACACGCTAAAGCTGCCGTAAACGTTGACGTTTTCCGAAACGTTGTACGTCACTCCCAAGGCAGGGTTGAAGCGCGAGAAGTTGTGCTTGCCGTTCAGTTCGGGGCGTTCACCGGACCGGTCTCTGAGCTCGACATCGGTGTCATTGAACCGGCCTGACAGTGTCAGAGTGAACTCGTCGGTCAGGTCGATCGCATCGATAAAGTAAACGCTCAGCGTTGCAGTCTTCGTATCGATCGATGTTGCCAGCTCGTCGACAAACGTGCCCGTGCCGAGGCCCAATGTACTCCGCGTGACCGGATCCAGCCCCGCCAGCTCGGTGACGGAATCGAAGTGCGAATCACCCGAGAAATACGCCGTGCCCAGGATCAATCGATTCGGTTTATCGAATAATCGACTTTCCAGCACCAGTTGGACATCGGCGCCGACGCTTTGCTGATTTCGGCTGCTGATATTGTTGATCGCTTCCTCAGCGAGCAACCCGGTACCGGACAGGTCGTCACTAAGGTCCTCCACGGCAAATTCTTCGTCTAAGCCCAGGTTCGTCGCGGTCGCATTCAAAAAGTCTTCCAGCGCCTGTGCATCGATGAACTGGTCGTTACAGACGTCATCCGCGTCGAGCTCGAGCCCTTCGAGATCGTCATCTTCGAGGCCTTCGAGCAGACGATCGGTGCCGCCCAAATTACAGACAGCAAACTCGCTGGCATCGCCGTTAAACGCGTCTGTCTCGTTTTCGCGGTAAAAGACATTGGCGGATAACGTGAGTCGATCCGAGATTTCGTGACTGCCGTCAATGCTGATCATCGACATCTCGTTTTCCGTGCGATCGGGTGCCGTGAAAATCGTGTTCCGATCCAGGGCGAGCAACTCAACGGGGACCGGACCGTTGCCCAGCAGGTCCGTGGCGCCGTGCTGGAAATTCACATTCAGTTCCGAGTCGGAGCCGAGCCAGCCGACGCTGCCGTAAAAATTGAGCGCATCCGATGCCGACTGCTCGCGCCAGCCGTCCTCGTCGAAAAAGTGTGCGCTTACGAAATAGCCAAATGTGTCATTGTTTCCAGCGCTCTGGGCGGCGATCACTTTGCGGCTAAAAGACCCAACGGATACGTCCAGCTGCTGGCCTTCGGTATTGAAGCCATTCTTCATCTGTATCGCTATGGCGCCGCCGAGCGTGTTCAGACCAAAAACCGGATTCGTGCCACCGATCAGATTCATGCTGTGTATCGCCGCCTGCGGGATGAGGTCCCAGTTGACCGTATCACCCAGGGGTTCATTGATACGCACGCCGTTTTGATAGACCGCAAGGCCTTGCGCAAGCCCCAGCAGCGGCGACGCGGTGTAGCCGCGATACTGGAGGTCGGGCTGCAGTGGATTGTTTTGCGCATCGTTGATGCTGACGCTGCCGAACTGGCTATTCAGGAAGTCGCTAAGCGCCAGACTCTGGGCCCGCTCCATATCTTCAGCGACGGCCGTTTGCACGTTATAAGGAACCTTGTCCTCGGGAAAGCCGATTGTTTGTGAAGGCGTTACACCGACGACGACGATCTCATCCTCCTGCGCCGCCGCGGCGTTCGCAATCAGCAACCATGCGCTGCACAATAAGATCGCCGCATAGGGCGATTTTGTCGACGTCACTTGACCTCTCCGGACGGGACTGCCGACGGACTGGCCTATCGGCCGGCTGAGCTGCCTCTTCTTATGCGAGCACTGTAGCAGACCGAAATTGACCTGCAAACACCGCCGTAATCAGCTTTCGTTGATTGCGTCGGCGATCTGCTGTGCGAGTGATTCGACGCCTTTTCTCGTCAGCCGTTTCTGGGTGCCCTTTACCTCGACGACCAGATCCGCGATCGGCTGATTCGTCTTCGTGTCTATGAGCAGGGCTTTGAAGTAGACAAACAGGAAACTTGCTTTGTGAACGCGCCCGACGACGATCAGGTCGGTCTCCGCCTGTCGACCAAGCTCAGCCACAACATCGTGATGCTCGAACAAATAACCAGCCCCTTTCTCGGCCGCCAGCTGCGCTTCGGCACTCACGTACGTCGTTTTGATGCCGTGTTGGCTTGCAAGTACTTCTCTAAGCATTGGGGCAATCGAGGCTGTACGTTCTTTCTCAGCCGCAACGCCCGGCATCAGCGTCAGATCGTGCAGTTCGAAGTCCAGCACAGCTATCGTATGCCCTGCCCCCGAGGCGCTTTCGGCAAGCGCTAGAACTACCATGGGCAGCAACACAGTGGCGAATACGCGGCGAAGGAGATTCCCGAAGTCGATTTCTGGGCAGGTTGATCGCATAAATTAGCTTCTCTCGACAGCCGTTATACGCAGCGCCAACCGTAAACTCAACCACAGTCATAAACGCGCCTCGCGTCATTATCCATGAGTCGCGGAAGCGGATCGATCGATGTCTTGAAAGAGCATGCCCATCCGGGCAACTTACTGCGGCTTACCGCTGTACCAGCGGGTTCGGCCATGTGGCAGGGAAATCGATGTTGCCGGACTGATCCAGCGGCCGATGATGCCGGTGCGTCGAAGTCCGTCGTTTGCTGTCCTCGAAGCAGGTGCTGTCCGGTCCCGAACCGCCGAAAGTACCCGAGAGCCTCTGACCGATCAGGCGCCCTGGTGCGGCCTGAGAGCCTCCTGGCGGTCCGGAAACGAGCGGAAGGGGGGTCGAGCAAGCCCCGAACAGAAAAAGGCATTGGTGAGTCTAGAGTGAGTGGCTCAGAAAATGCCTGGCCGCCTGGCGGAACGGGGGGTATTGCTCGGAACAAACGGGGACGTTTCTCATTCTCGGTGAAATAAGGAATATCCCCATTTTTTTGATGTCTGGCGGTGAAGGGAATCTCGCGCGAAGGATTCTCGCCGGCGCCTTGCCCTGGTTTCCAGCACCGCCGATCCGCACAAGACTCACCGAGGTGGCGCTAGACCTGCCTGACCGGTGCTGTGCCGACTTTTTGGCGCAACTCACGCATCTTTTGCACCGCTTGAAGCAGTCTCGTAATGACCAATCAGTCAGCCGTGCCGTCGATGCCCGCTGCCGTTTGCAGATGCTCACCGGCGCCCGCGAAATCGTAAATGTCGAGCGCGGCCCGCGCCGCGACAAGCTCATCGTAGCCGCTCGCGTTCTGGCTCGTACCGTCAAGCAGCGTATCGAGCAGATCCAGCGCTTCAGGGTTATTCTCCGCTACCGCCCGCAACACATCGTTGAATACCGCTCGCCGCTCTGCGTCATCCAGTTCCGCAGTCTCCTCTCTAGACGCCGTCAACGGCGCGAGCGCCGCCTGTGACTCGGTGATTTGCGCAATTGCCGTATCCAACCTCGCAAGTGCGTCCGGGTCGACGGCGGCACCTGATGTGATCGTCGATTCGATTTCCTCCGCCGCGACGCCGGTTTCGAGAGCGCCGAGATTGTTAGCGATCCCTCTGAGCTTATGAGCCAGCTGGCGAGCAGCATCTGTGTCTCCATCGGTTAGCAATGACTGCAGGCGTTGCGCCACACCTGCATAGTCCGTGCAGAAATCCTTCAAGAGGCTGACATATAGCGCCTTGTTACCCGCCACGCGCTTCACGCCATCGCTGATATTGATGCCCGGCAGCGCGTCCGGCAGCTCAGAGTCGTTCTCCTCGCACGCATCCGGTGCCGCAAAGCGCTGTTCGTCGAATTCCCGTTCGCCGGGCTCGATCCACTCGAGCAAAGCACGATACAGCGCCGCAGGGTCGATAGGTTTTGGGATATAGGCATTCATGCCCGCTTCCGCGCCGCGTGCGCGATCCTGCTGCATCGCGTTGGCGGTCATCGCAATGACCGGCAGATTTTTGAAATGCGCTTTGGAGCGAATCTGTTCGGTTGCCGCGTAACCGTCCATCACCGGCATCTGAACGTCCATCAACACGCAATCGTATGGCGCCGAATTCACCTTCTCGACGGCCGCCTTGCCATCCTTCGCGGTGTCCACATAAAGCTTGGCCTGCCGAAGCAGCTCGCCGGCCACCTGAAGATTCAGCTCCGAGTCGTCAACCAGCAGCACGTGTGCCCCACGGATCGGGGTTAGGTCGAGATCAATTACGTCCTCTTTCGACACGATTGCCGAATCTGCAACCGGCAGATCGAGTTCGAAGCTGAACGTGCTGCCCTTGCCGGGCGCACTATCCACATCGATATGGCCGCCCATCAACTCGACCAGTCGCCGCGCAATCGACAGGCCGAGCCCGGTGCCGCCGTATTTGCGCGTCATCGAATTGTCTGCCTGGGAGAATGCTTCGAAAAGCTTCTCGCGCTGGTCCTCGGCAATACCAACACCGGTATCCGACACGGCAAATTGCAGGCGCGCGGACTGCTCGCGCTCATCGAGCAGAGCTATATTCACGCTAACTTGTCCCTGCTCGGTGAACTTGACGGCATTGCTGATGAATATGCCCAGCACCTGCTTCAAACGCTGGGCGTCGCCCGACAATGCCTCGGGTATGTCCGGATCGAGCCGTATCTCGAAATCGAGCCCGGCATCGTTAGCCGACTCTGCCCAGGTCCGCCGGATGCCATCGGCCAGAGTCTTCGGACTGAACGGTTCGCTGACGCATTCGAGCTGACCGTCTTCCAGCTTGGAAAAGTCCAATATGCTGTCGATAATGTCCCGGAGATCCTCTGCGGACTCTTCGACCTTACCGAAGTAATCGCGCTGTTGCTCGGTCAACTCGGTTTTCAGGCCCAGACCAGTCAGCCCCAGAATCGCGTTCATCGGCGTGCGCATCTCGTGACTCATATTTGCAAGGAAGTTTCCCTTCGTCTGGACTGCCGCCGCGAGCTCGCGATTCGTCGTTACGAGTTCCGCCGTCCGATTTTCGACCGCAATCTCCAGATTTTTGAGAATTTCGGTATAGCGCTCGGCCATCATGAGCGCCATGAAAAAGAGCATCAGTGCAAATACGATGTAAAGAACATTACCGGAACCGATCAGGGCGGTTTGCAGCAAGACGTCGTTCATGACCGCGGCAACCAGCAATAGCAGCAGAACAACTACCACGCGCGCCGATCGGCTGCCCCGGTAGGCCCGCCATGCCATGATTGCGGCCATGACCAGCGCCCAGACAGCCGCCAGGTATTGGAATGACCTCAGCAGCACGCTCATTACGGAATAACCGGGCACGAAGAGCGCCGTGAGGAAATACAATCCGAAGACAACAGTGAAACCGCGAGTCAGGAGATTGCCGGGCGTACGTGTGACTGCCAGCAGCGTATTGCCGAACAGGATCGGTGACAGGTACAGCAACAAAAATTCCAGCTTCTTGTGCCAAAGGTGCGGGATGTCGATGAAGAACTTGCTTTGGCTCGTCTCGAAAGTGTACCCGGCAAGCACGACGCTGAAGAGGCCGAACCAGAAGAACTCCTTGAGGACCGGATTGCGCCGCGCTATCAACAGGTGGTATAGGCCCAGCACGAGATACAGCGCAGCCAGCACGACTTTCGGGAGCAGCGCCTGGCGCAGGAGTTCCGACCGCAGGTCGCCGACGTTGCCCAACAGGAAGTCGCCAAAATAAGGCCCGGTTTCCCATTGACGGATAAACGCGGGACTGCGCCAGACCCGCAGAGCGAGCACGAGTCGTCCATCCGCGCCGACGGCTGATGCAGGAATCGCGAAGACCTCGTGCTGATCGTAGTGAGGCTCCGGCGATGGCGGCAAGCGTCCCATGCCGCCCAGCTTCTGGCCGCCCGCATACAGCTCATAGGCGCTCATGATATTACCCATCATGACGGCCAGCGCGCCGAGGTTTTCGCGAACGGATGGTCGCGACAGATCGAGCTGCAACGTCACTCGGTACCAGAGCATGCCGGCGTAGCCGGCATAACCCGCGGGTGAGTGCGCGGGAACGCCGGTGGTCTGCCAGCCGCTGTCATCCAACCCAGCCGCCGCCCAGGCAGGGTCATCGCCGAGTCGAAACTTCCATTGGCCCGCAATGGTCACCGGCTCCGTCAGATCACTTACGGACACGGCCGCGGAGACCGGCAATCCGGCGAGCAGCAACAGCCCGGCCAACGCGCCGACCTGGGCGGCGAGTCTCATCGTCAGACCTTCAGACCCTCTTCGATCCGGGCCAGAACGGGCGCGGCGTCAGCGAAGTTGAAATTATCGAGAAGCTCGCGAGCCTGGGACAGTTCCTGAGCCATGTGACTGCCTTCCTCCTGAGCTCCGAGCAATGTATCGATCAGATCGGACGCGCCGGGGTCATAGGCCGCTACGGCTGCCTGCAGGGTTGCGAACACCTCGAGTTGGTCTATGCCGCTATCAGCCGCGACCGGCTGCATGGCCTGCTGTCGATGCAGCAGCACCGCGTGCGCCGCCGCAATTTCGTCGACGGCTGTCGCCAATGCGTCAATCTGATCGTCGGTTACCGTATCGCCCGCGAGAGCGGCCATCTCGATCGCTTCCGCGCTGGCGCCAACGTCGGTTGCACCGAGATTATTGGCGATACCGCGAATCTTGTGCGCTGAGCCGCGCAGTGCCTCTGCATCGCCAGCGGCGACGAGCTCGCGCATATTATCGGCCGCGCCGGCGTACTCGCTCACCATGTCGCCGAGTAGCTGCATGAAGAGTTTCTCATTGTTCCCGAGACGGCTGAGGCCCCGCTTGATCTCCAGACCCGGCAGCGACTCTGGAATTGACTCACGTTTCGCGTCTTTGTCGTCGGGTGTTGGCCCGGCATCGTCGGCCGGTAAATTCGCACTGTAAACCGACTCCGGAATGGCTTCGAGCAGCGCTTTGTACAAGTCCGACGGTTCGACCGGTTTTGCGACATGGCCGTTCATGCCTGCCTCCAGAGTCCGGGCCCGGTCTTCGGCCATGACGTTCGCCGTCATTGCAATTATTGGCAGCTCATCGAAAGCGTGGTCTTCCCGAATCAAACCGGTGGCCGCGTAACCATCGATGCCGGGCATCTGGATGTCCATAAGCACGCAGTCGTAGTGATTCGAGGTGACTTTGGCAACGGCCTCTTCGCCGCTGCTGGCCGTATCGAGCACGAACGGCACTTTCTGTAACAGTTCACAGGCGATCTGCAGGTTGATGTCGGAATCGTCGACCACCAGCACGCGCGCCCCACGGATTCCGGCAAGATCTTCCGGACCCGTCGCGACACCGAGAGATCGTTTTCTTTTTACTACCTCTTTGCCGAAGGCCCCCATGATCGTGTCGAGCAGGGCGGACGGCTTTACGGGTTTGGACATGAAGGCGTCGACCATAGCCCGATGCTCGCGGCTCGGCATCGTCCACGCTGACAGCAGCACGATTTTCGGCGGATTCTCGGCTTCGCGGATGGCGAGGGCGACATCCAGCCCGGTCATTCCCGGCATCATCCAGTCCAGCAACACCAAGTCGAAATTATGCTGCGGCCGCATGATCTGCAGCGCCTCCTCACCGCTTTCAGCCAGCGTCACCGAGTAGCCGAAGGACTCGAGGTACTCCCTCAGGATATCGCGGGAGGCCTCGTTGTCATCGACGACAAGTACGTTGAGCCGCTGCAGTTCATCGCCTTTCGCGGGTTCTTCCACCGCCGCATCGGATACCCGGAACTCCAGCGTGAAATGGAAGCTGCTGCCAACACCGGGTTCACTACTGACTTCGATTTCGCCGCCCATCAAATCGGTGAGCTGCTGGGAAATGGCGAGCCCAAGACCGGTACCGCCGTACTGCCTGCTGATCGAACTGTCAGCCTGAGAGAATGATTTAAACAGGCGTCCGAGCTGCTCCTTGTTCATGCCGATGCCACTGTCGCGCACGTCGAACTGGACGGTCACCCGATTGGCGTTGCGCTTTATCTGGCGTGCTTCCACAACGATCTGCCCTTCCTCGGTGAATTTGATGGAATTACCCGCGAGATTGATCAGGATTTGACCGAGGCGGGTTGGGTCTCCGAGCAGCGTATCGGGCAGGACCGGGTCGCGCTGAAATACCAGCTCCAGGTGCTTTTCCTGGCAACGCACCATGCAGATGGTGGCGAGATTATCCAGCACGTCGTTGAGTGAGAACGGAATGCTCTCGATTTCGAACTTGCCGGCTTCGAGTTTGGAGAAGTCCAGGATGTCGTCAATGATCGTGCGCAGCGCGTTGGCGGCACCGTCTACCTTGACCAGGTAATCTTCCTGCTTTGGCGTGAGCTCGGTCTCCAGACACAGCCCGGTCAGACCGATGATCGCGTTCATCGGGGTACGAATTTCGTGGCTCATGTTGGCGAGGAAAGTGCCCTTGGTTTCGTTGGCAGCCTCGGCCTCCGCCCTGGATTCCTCGGCCTCGTGGAACAGTTCGGCGTTACGAATCGCGGTCCCCAACTGCGTTACGTAGCGCTCGATAGTCTTGATGTCCGACTTATTGAGCTCGAAAGCTTCGTCGCGGGCAGAGAAGAAGATGCAGCCGATCGCCCGGTGTTCGATTTCGAGCGGGCACACCAGCAGCGACGCCATTGGGTTGTGCCTGTAGATCAGTTTTGCATTGGCGCTGCCGCCTTCGACAGCGTCAGCGCTGATCCGGCCGGTGAATATTGACGTATTTTTGATCACCGATGCCGCCGGCAGGCTGTCATTTTCATCCAGCGGCAGGCCGGGCTCCTTCAGGCACGCGTCGAGCTCTCCGGCAAAGGGCAGGCCGGCCTGCAGCCGGAGCTTCAATCGCCCGGTCTCGCGGTCCAGCAAAAACACGCCCATCTGGTCGAAACGGAACAGACTCTGCAAGCCATCGTAAATAATGTCCTTGACCCGGCCGACGTCCAGTGTCGAATTCACGATTCTGGCGATCTCATTGAGGTCGGCCGCCTCCTTCAGGGCCTGCTGTAACTCCGCGGTGCGCTCCTCGACCTTGGTTTCCAGGGAGCGCTCGGATTCCTTCAGCGCCGCAATCGCATTGCGCATGCCTTCCGTTACGTCACTGAGGCGACCGGCCGACTGCCAGATCGCGAGCATGACCACCATCGTAATGGTGACGGTGGAAAATGACTCGACCATGGCTACGGCTTCATCGGGCACGGTCGGCGTTATCACAGGGGGAAACAGGGCTCCCACGCTGCCGATCAGCACGAGCGTGACCGAGGCTACGATTAACCTGCGCAGCAAGCGCTGCGACATGTAAGGCAGGTTCATCAGTACAGGCAGGATCGCGGTAACCAGCAGAATGCCGTAGAGGCGCTCACCGACAATGATCATGCCGATGGCGATCGCGTACCAGATGCAGGCCAGCGTCAGCGCCGATCTGTCCAGGTGACCCTGCTTCGCCCACCGGTATGAGACATACGACATGGGCACGAGGATACCGTCGATCAATATTGCTAAACCCCAAGCGACGGGGCTCGCATAAAGGATGGCCAGGATCAATGCGATCGAGCCGACAACGACAAACAGACCGCCGCTGACAAACGTTATTCGGGAGAACAGCTGGGCTTCGACGCTAGGAGCCTTTGCTTCGTCGTTCACGGTCGGTCGCCCTTTTTTATGAGTATCGTATTTGGCTTGCCAGTATAATCCACCTTTGCTGGTATGCGGGCTGGGAAGTCAGGATTGCAGGATGAACGCAGCAACAATGGAAAAAAGCCGGGTACTCATCGTCGATGACGAGCCCGGGAATATCAAGATTCTCTCGAACGTACTGGCGGGCGACTATGCGCTGAGCGTCGCCACCAACGGCAAGCAGGCGCTGGAGGTCGCGCGAGTCCAGTTACCGGACATCGTGCTGCTGGATATGGTCATGCCGGAAATGGACGGCATCCAGGTGTGTGAGGCGCTAAAGGCCAACGAGCAGACCCAAGACATCCCGGTGATATTCGTGACGAGCATGGGCGATGCGGTAAACGAGGAACGCGGATTCGATGCGGGTGCCGTCGACTACATCAGTAAACCCATCAGCCCGCCGATTGTAAAAGCGCGCGTAAAAATCCATATACAAAACTATTTGAGCAAGCGCTTTTTGGAAAACCTGTTGTCCAACAAAGACGCGACTTTGGACGATGCAAAAAAGGAAGCGGAGTCGCTGTTGGTATTCGTTTAGGCAGTGGACCGCATCAGCCCGTCGATATACTCGACAAAGCTAGAACGGTAGCCCGACTTGGTTTTGGCCCAGAACTGCTGAATTCGCGGAACCGACATGGCGGCCCCTGTGCGCCGCTCCCAGGCATCAAAGTATTCCGGATCGAGATTCTTTTTTTGATACTGAACGAACACCAGCTCATTCAGCTCGAACAGTGCTGAGAGATAACCCTCGAACTTGAGAGATTCGAGTGCCGTCAACGTCTCTCCTGAAGCGGCCTTGAAGCGAATCTCCGCCAATTCTCCGGTATAGGACTCTGCACGAAACTGGATGGCCAGTTGCATGACTGAGTGAATACTTGCATCGCGAGTCTCGGCCGCACTGTGACGCATTTGTAAGGCGACGTAAATCAGTGAAATGAAAACACCGATAGAGCCTGCAAAGTCGCCTATCGCGCCGAGTGCATCCCAGTTGATTGTGTCCACTTATTTTTTTCCTTTGGCGTAGCTCTTGCGGGCTGAAGCATTTCTGCCTTTTAGCAGATGAACAGTATAGAAGAATCTATCTGATAACTGCAGCCGCGCTGCAAACTGTGACGGTCCGTCAGCAGGCGGCTTCCTAGTTGGCGATGCCGCTCGCTTGTCATGCATCTGGCGCAAGCGTGCCTTAAGAAATGGGCACCTTCGGAGCTGCTGGCCAAGTTGCAGCGAAACGGCTGCGTTGGTCAAACAGGATTCTGATCCTTAACCGCACTCGGCTAAAAAATGCCCCGTTTCCAGAAATAGAGACGCCCGTAATGGTTCGGGGTTCACTAGACTATTTTCTATCGCGCTTAAGCGTGAATCAGCGACGCTCGCGAAGCCGCAAATATTGATCCCGCGGAGGCTAACTTCCGAATACGCGTTTCAACAAGTCCGTCGTGCGTTTGGCCGGATCCTGGCGGATTGCCGCTTCTTCTTTTGCAAGATAATAGAATATTCCGTCCATGCCTTTCTCGACGACGTAGTCACTTAAATTGGCATCGGCTTTCGGCACGAATGGTACTGCGTTATAGCGTTGCATGACTCCGTTATAAGCTTCTACGGCGCCCGCATCCGACAGGCTCTCATCGACTACGGGTTTCATCTGCACGGCCAGCGGTCCCGACATTTTTGATTTGAAGTATTGCGTCGCCGCGTCATCCGGGCCCTTATAAATAGCCATGACGTCATCCAGCGTCATGTCGTTGATCGCCCCGATAAACAATTGTTTAGCTTTCGGCGTCGCAATTTCAGCCGCGCGGTTCAGACGAACTTCGAGGTCGGTCAGCATGGAATCCATGCCGATTTTACCGAGTACGTTTCGTACCTGCTCGAGCTGACTCGGGAGCGGTATATGAATTTGCGGATCCAGATTGAAGCCGTCGGTTTTGCCAAGATTGTCGACAACTTTTTCCGTGCCTACGCGAAGAGCCTCCTTTAGCCCTCCGCCGATGTCGTCACTGCTTAACTCCTGCTCTTTTTCGCCACTGCCAAATAAACTTTCTTTAAGGTTACTCAGCCAGTCGGCCGAGGCACTACCGGTTGCGCCGATCAATGCCAATGTCAGCAGGTACGGGACGATTCTTTTCGCCCGCATATTTCGTAGGGTCGCTGTTCCCCTCAGCATGCCAAGACTCCTCGTCCAACTGATGAATCAGATCATTATACTCGCTGCATTCCAGATCATGCGCTCCTCGCCCTTCGCGCGCACATCGTGCGTCTAAATCGGCTGCGCCGATTTGTCGAGCAGGGTTCTTGCCTTGCACCCGCTGCTTGCAATCGTACGCACGCGGGATTGCAGCTCCGCTGCTGCTTGAGTCCAACAGGACTCGAATCACATGTCACCCTCCGCCGGAAAAGCAAGAGGCCCCGTTGGGTGTCTTTACTTTTCTGGCGGTGTTGCGAGTCCTGCGCAGCTGGGCCTCTGTGGTCAGCAGACTTTCCCGTACCGTCGATCCGCAGAGGACTCACGGAGTTTGGAGCGAGTCCTTTGCGGAGGATGCTCTGCGGCCGATTGGGCCAAGTCACCTAAGTAGCCGACGTTCCAGAATAGCCTGCAAACTCCGCCGACCATCCACAATCAACTGGATGAATACCTCGCGACCAATCACCTCGTAAATGATCCTGTAAGGCTTAAAGTGAACCTCGCGGTAAGACTTGATACCTAGCGAACGTAATTCTGGGAGAAAGTGCCCTCGCTCAGGATACTGCTCGAGGCGTTCCCAGACTTTCAACAATCTTTCGAGCACGTAATTGGCGCGATCGATCGAATCGTGATTCGAGATGTAATCGATTAACTCGGCCAAGTCCTCCTCGGCCTCTCGCACAATTCTGACGCGATACTTAGTCACGCTTTGGGATTGGCCAACTCTGCTCTCAGCTCTAGTATCACTTTCCTGAAAGGTCGCGACCCTGAATCCTCAACACTGCGCTTTCCTTGCGCCAATAGCTTAAGTAACGCCAATGTTTCCTGAGTCTGCTCGTACGTCGCAATGTCCTGAACGATTGCGCGAGCCTCGCCGTTTTGCGTGATGATGATCGTTTCGCGATTCTCATTGACGTCTCGGACGACGTCAGCCGTATGTGTCTTCAGGAAGCTGATCGGTCTAATGGATTTGCTTGGTTTCATCGCACACTCCGCTTTATTTCCTCAATGGTACTAAATTCTGTCCTAATTTAGCACCACTAAATCTCGACAAATAATGCAAAAATCCGTCAGGACTGCGTCATGTAAGAAAACCCCGCACACGGCCGAGTGTTGAGAATGCTAGGGCGGCAGCAGTTGGAAACGTGGCCACCAGAAACGATCTCGGACCTTGCCGCTGCTAGCGGCTTCAATGCCTCGTACTTCACCCGCGTGCTCCGAATCGCCTATCTGGCCCCGGCTATCATTCAGGCGATCGTGGAAGGAAATCAATCGCTCAAGCTAACTGCTAACAGGCTTGTTCGCATCAAGAAACTGCCGATCGACTGGGGCCACGAACGCGAATATCTCGGCTTCCCCGCCGCCTGATCCCGGACCATCAAAACCAGCTGCAGAGACTCAGGCCAAGCTGGCGCCGCATCTCAGCCTGCGAGCCTCCAGGCGATCCGACAAGAGCCCCGCATTGTGATGCAAGTATTGGAAAGACAAAGGAACTCACGAGTCTCTGCCCGGAGACTCAACGAATGCCTGACTGCCTGCCGGTGGGGTGAGTCTTGTGCGGAAGATGCTTTCGATGAAGGGGTCAAGTTTCCGGTGCCGGCAGCTATAGCATAATGGATGATCCAGAAACCTCAGCAGCCGATAGAACAGGTTCCGGGCCATATGGAAAGTTTAAGGGAAATCGGGCGTTGGATTGCCGAGAACGAGTCGCTACTCAGTGGAATCGTCGCATTAGTCGTGCTGGCGGGTCTGATCGTCTCTCCGATAGGCAAAGGATTGCGGCGCACATACGCGAAGTTTGGGAAGCCTTCGTCTTCTCTACCCTCCTCCGAAGCATCGGCATCGATTCGGAGGGCCGTCTCGGACGAACCCCTTCTGGCAGTCCTGGCCTTCGAGAATCTGTCGGCCGATTCCGAGATGCAGTTCTTCTCCGACGGGGTCAGCGAAGATATCATCCAGCGCCTCTCACGTGGCGCACATCTCAAGGTGATCGGCCGTACGTCGAGCTTCCAGCTTCGCGGCGAACAGAAGGCCGAAGCAGCACGGGTCCTCGGCTGCTCGCATGTCCTTGACGGATCCGTTCGCCGCGCGGCGGAGCGCGTGCGCATCAGCGCGCATCTGGTCGAGGCGTCGTCGCAGACGACGCTCTGGTCGGATCGCTATGATCGCAGCCTCGAGGACGTATTCACCGTCCAGGACGAGATCTCGGAAAATATTGCGAGGGCGCTTGATCAGACGTTTTCCGTTAGGTCGACACGGAATGTCGATCCAGCGGTCTACGACCTATATCTGCGCGCCAGCCCTAAGTCCTATGCGCCGGACGAACTCCGCAGTTACGTCAGCCAGTTGGAGACTGTCACCCAGCGCGCACCAACTTTTGTCGAAGCCTGGAGCCGGCTGGCATTCTTGCGCGCCTTCTTGAGCTTCTATCAGCCATTCGCCGAACGCGCGGCGACCGCTGGCCTCGTGTCGCAGGAGGCAGACCGGGCACTAGCACTCGATCCACAAAATGTCGACGCGATGACGGCAAAGATGTTTGTTATTCCACCGTTCGGACATTTCATCGAAGCCGACGGCATCCTGGAGCGCATACGACGGGCCCCCGGGGCGGGCGATGGGCGACGGTACATTGGCTGGTACCTGCGGACGATGGGTCGCGTTCGAGAAAGCCTCGAAGATACAGAGCACGCCTATCGCCTGGACTCGCTCGACCCGATGTCCGCGAATACCGTTGCGTTAGCGCGAATGGCTGCAGGACGTGTCGCCGAGGCGATCCCTGTCTATGAGGACCTCGTCGCTCGTGTGCCCGACATGAGCTTCCCCGTTTCAAGCCTGCTGCGGGCATACGCATTTCAGGAAGACTGGGCAGCGGTCGACCGGCTGCTTGCGCTTGCAGAGAAGCGCGGAATGCGCGAGTTCCAGGACACGATGCCTTTTGTTCAGGCAAAGCGAGACCCAACGCCGGAAAACATCGACAGTTGGAAGCGTGGCCTTCAGGCACAGGTCGCAGAGACCGGCGGCGTCGATGTCTCGCGCCTGGTGTATTCAGCGCATCTGGGTCTTGTCGACGAAGCATATCGAGCCGCCGATACGGCCCGGCTGGGGCCGGCCGGGACCAGCGATGACATCATGGGCCCGGATGGCTACCGCACGTCACTGTTGTTCCAGGCAGGTATGCCCGAGATGCGCAACGATCCGCGATTCGCGCGACTGTGCGCGCGCCTGGGGCTCGTCGAATATTGGATGACAACTGACAAATGGCCCGACTGCGCCGATGAAGTTCCGTACGACTTCAAAGCCGAATGCGCCAAGGTGCAGGACACCCCGAAAGAAGTTTTCGGGTTTTGATGCCCACGGAGAGGATGGGATTACTCGGCCTTTCGCGCATCGCCCCGCAAGCGGGTCGCTCGCGACCTGCGCTCGCTACGCGTTCACACTCGCCGCTCCGCGGCTGCAGCTCTCCAGCAGCCCGATCCGCCATCTTGATTCTGAATGGTTCGATAATAGTCTGGGGCATCTGCAAGCTCTGCGACGATTACCTTTAATACGAAGTAAAATAAGCTCCGCGGGCGGCTGGCCGCGAAACGTATTACTACGGACGGGGCAGCCGCGTTAGAAGAATTACCCGGCGACACTCGGGGAAGAATCGATAGTCGGGCGCTAAAAACGGAGACGTTCGTCCGTAGGCTGAAAAGGTAACCCAGGCACCCATGAACGCCGTCCAACCGGAAGTCATTCGCTGTCAACCGACAATTGGCGCGGAAATCCGCGGCGTCGATCTCCAGCGTCCGCTGTCCGATACCGCGTTCGCGACCGTTTACGACGCGCTCATCGAACACAAGGTCATTTTCTTTCGCAATCAGAACCTGACGGCGGAGCAACAGATAGCGCTGGGCCAGCGCTTTGGCCCGCTTGAGACCAATCCGTTCCGCCCGCAGTGCGAGGACAAGCCGGAACTACAGATTATCAAGAACGACAAAGATAATCCGGTATTGTCCACTGACGTTTGGCACGCTGACCTCACGTTTCGCGAAAAACCGACCAAGTTCACCATATTGCGCTGCCTCGAAATTCCCGACTTCGGCGGAGACACGCTCTGGGCGGACATGTGTGCCGCCTACTCTGGCCTTAGTGCGTCATTTCGCGATTACATCGCCGGCCTCAGCGCCATCCACGATTTCAAGAATTTCAGGGTGCTCTACACGGGCGACGACACCAAACTGGAACAGCTGCGCCGCATGGAGAAAATGTTCCCGAACCCGACGCATCCCGTGGTAGTGACTCATCCCGAAACCCACCAACGGGCGTTGTTCGTAAACCGGCAATTTACGCTTCGAATCGCGCGGATGTCGGAACACGAAAGCAGAGAGCTTTTGGAGATCCTCTACGCTCAGGCCAGCGTTCCCGAATACCAGTTTCGACTGAAATGGCAACCCCGAACGATCGCCATATGGGACAACCGATCCTGCCAGCACTACGCGGTGAACGACTATTATCCGCATCGCCGGTATATGGAGCGGGTTGCCGTGGCCGGCGACGCAGTCCCGCGGTTCGATCCGACCGCGGAGCCGGTACGGCGATACGCCACGATCCAACGCGTCCACGCCTTCGAAGACCCCGATTGACGCTAGCCCGGAACGCTCAAGTCACTGAGCGGAAAATCAAAAACGGGCCCGAAGGGCCCATTTTGATTTTCTGGCGGTGCGTGGAGTCGTGAGCGAAGGATGCTCTCTGGTAGCCTGGCTGTCGATTTGAATCGAAAACTGACCCAGCCAA
>JBFJOC010000010.1:0-61227 GCA_041617855.1 Woeseiaceae bacterium
ACGACGACCGGAATGTCGGGCTTCAGTGACCACATCAAATGCAGCATGACTGCGGACTGGGCCCCAAAACTCGAGCTGACGATATGCCGCCCCGGCAGCGTCTCCAACGCCCAGCGTACACGTTCCGCGGCGGGCAGAGGCTCCAGCGACCGCTGACAGAATCTGATCGCGGCGCGCAGGCTGCCTTGCTCGGAGAGCTCGTTCACCGCCATTCGGCTTACCTCAGAGCATAGCCGCGGCGTGGAAGTCGCGGCCGGCGGCCACCGCGCGGACTACACTCGTGCGTACCAGAAAGTCGCCGAAGCGCTCCCCGTCGTTACGACCCTTCGCATATTTCCGAATGAGCGGAGTGAGAGCACCGACGATTTCATTCTCGTCGGCATTTTCGAGAAACAGGCAGTTTAGCCGGTCACCCGCAAAGCCCGCGCCCAGGTAGAGATTGTAGCGGCCGGGTCCCTTGCCGACGAGCCCGATTTCGGCGATGTACGGTCGCGCACAGCCGTTCGGGCAGCCGGTCATGCGCATGGTGATCGGCGAGGTCTCGAGCTGACACTCGACCAGCAATGATTCCAGCCGATCGAGCAGCGTCGGCAGATAGCGCTCGCTCTCCGCCATTGCCAGTCCGCAGGTCGGCATCCCCACGCAGGCCAGCGAATTCAGCCGGAGAGCGCTCGCTCTGATCCTGTTGTCGATCCCGTGCTCATCGAGCAATGCATCGATAGACGCCCTGCCAGCGTCCGTCACATCGCTGATGATCAGGTTTTGATTGGGAGTTAACCGGAATTCGCCATCGTGCATACGCGCGATCGCACGAAGGCCGGTCATCAATTGCAGCTCGCCGGAATCCTTGACGCGTCCGTTTTCCACGAACAGGGTGTAATGCCAGAGACCTCGATCGTCCTGCTGCCAGCCGTAGACGTCGCCGTTGGCGACGAAACGAAACGGACGCGGTGCGTCGAGCGTGACCCCCGAGCGTGCCGCAACCTGTTCGCGAAACCAGGCGACGCCGCGATCTTCAATCGTGTACTTGAGTCGGGCGCGCTTCCGATTACTGCGATCACCAAAATCGCGCTGCGTCGTGACGACAGCCTCGGCAATCTTGAGGACGTCGCCGGGCGTACAGAAACCGAGGACGTCGGCGAGTCGCGGATACGTTTCTGGCTCACCGTGGGACATGCCCATGCCGCCGCCGACGGTGACGTTGAACCCGGCAATACCGCCTCCCTCCGCTATCGCGACGAAGCCCAGGTCCTGCGAAAAAACGTCGACGTCGTTTTGCGGCGGCACCGCGAACGTCGACTTGAATTTACGCGGCAGATACGTGTCACCGTAGATCGGCTCCTTGTCGGCACGACCGTCAGTCAGCTTCTCGCCGTCTAGCCAGATCTCGTGGTAGGCACTGGTCGCGGGAGTGAGGTGTGCGCTCAGCGCCCCGGCGTGCTCCTGGACCTCGCGATGCAGCGCAGACAGCTGCGGCAGCGGTGGCGCCATCACGTTGCGGTTGACGTCCCCGCACGCGGCAAGCGTATCCATGAGCCCGGCATTGATTGCCGCAACTGTCTCCTTGAGGCGCCATTTTATGACGCCATGCAGCTGCAGCGCCTGGCGCGCTGTAATACGTAGCGTGCCGTTCGCGTAGGCGTTCGCGATGTCATCCATATTCAGCCACTGCGCGGGCGTCAGCACGCCGCCCGGCACACGGGCGCGAATCATGAAACGGTATGCCGGCTCGAGACGCTGCCGCTTGCGCTCGCTGCGCACATCGCGATCGTCCTGCTGATAGATACCGTGAAACTTCGACAGCTGCGTGTCGTCTTCGCTCAGCGCGCCGGTCAGCGGATCGGCCAGGCTTTGCGCAAGCGTACCGCGCAGGTGCCCGCTCCGGGCCTTGATGCGCTCGACGACCGATACTCCGTCGGCAGACATCAGTACACGTCCCGCTGATACCGACCGGCGCGGCGTAGCTCTTTCAGGCGCAGCTCGGCATCGTCATGGCTGACGCCCGACTGCGTCGCAATGATTTCGGCCAGCGTTTCGTGAACGTCAACGGCCATGCGCTTTGCATCGCCACAGACATAGACCACCGCACCCTCTTCGAGCCAGCGGTGCACGTCCTGCGCGTGCTCCAGGAGGCGATGCTGGACGTAGATTTTCTCATCCTGGTCCCGCGAGAACGCGACGTCGAGCCGGTGCAGGTGACCGTTCTTGCGGTGCCTTAACCATTCGAGCTGGTACAAGAAATCGTTCCGGAAGCTACGCTCGCCGAAGAACAGCCAGTTGCGCCCGGTCGCTCCGCGTGCGGCGCGCTCTTCGATGAAAGCGCGAAACGGCGCGATGCCCGTCCCGGGCCCGATCATGATGATCGGTACGTCTTCGGCGGGCAGCCGGAAGCGCGGATTAGCCTCCACGTATACGTCCACGGTGTCGCCTGCGGCAACGCGATCCGCGAGATGCGTCGACGCCGCGCCCCAGTGCGTGCTGCCGAAGGCCTCATAGCGGACGGCGGCGACGGTAAGGTGCACCTCATCCGGATTTGCCGCGAGGCTCGACGAAATCGAATACGATCTCGGGCTCAATTTGCGCAGACAGCCGACGAAGGCTGCGGCAGTGACCTTGGCCGGATACTTGCGAACGATGTCTATGATCTGGTGAGTGTCGAGAAACTCGGCCAATGCATTATTCGCGCCCGATGCGAGCAGGCTCGATAGCTCGTCCGCGTCACTCATTTGCGACCATGCTCTGAGAAAGCCCAGGTTTCCGGCCGTGATTTCGAGCTTTGCGCTCAGCGCTTCATGCAGCGACAGGACTTCGTTGCCGATTCTCACGGTCTCGTCGGCGTCGAACCCCAGTTCGGTGCAGAGCTCCGTGACGAGCTCGGGTGGATTGCGCACGATGACAGCGAGCGAGTCGCCGGGATCGTAGCCGAGGCCCGAACCCTCGAGCGACAGTTCGATGTGGCGCACGTCCTTCGTCGACTCTGTCGCCGTGATCTTCTGGTTGACGAGGACCTCTGCCGGAAAAGGCCGTGTCTTGTCGAATCGGCTGATGCTCTTTACGGCAACCAGCTGCGGCACCGACGACGCCGGCTGCAGCAGCTCCGGTAACTCCGCGAGTATCGCATCGGACCAGGCCGCGGCGTTGTCCTCGTAGTCGAGATCACATTCGACGAGCGGCATAAGACGCTCGCCGCCCAGCTCCGCGAGCCGGGCATCGAATTCGCGGCCGGTTTGGCAAAAATTGATATAGCTGCTGTCGCCGAGCGCGAGCACCGAGAAGCGTAAATTCGTAAGCTTCGGCGCTCTCTCGGATTGCAGAAATTCGTGAAACAGCTCCGCGTCATCCGGCGGGTCGCCCTCCCCGTGCGTGCTGACGATGAGGCTTATGAGCATTTCGCGCTTGAGGTTCGCGGGTCTGTAATCGGCCAAACTGACGAGATTCGTTGCGAAACCCCGGGCCCGGGCCCGCTCGGCGAGTGCCGCCGCGATCGCCTGACTGTTGCCGGTCTGCGAGCCGAACAGTACGGTCAGCTCCGCCGCCGATGCCGCCGCGGGCGCCGCCGGCTCGACGTCGGCGGCCGCGAGTCCCGCAACGTAGCCGCTGACCCAGGTGAGCTGTGCTGCCGAGAGTCCAACGACGGCCTCGTGGAGTTTCGCAAGCTGCTGATCATTGAGCGGCAGCGCGATGCTGCCTGCGGCGAGTGTGCTCATTGCTAGGGTTCCGTTGGCGTCTGCGCGGCGCAGTTTCTGAGAGCGCCGCACCCTGCAGTGCACCTTAGGCAGGACGCCACGGCACGGGAACGATTTTGTTTTTATCGGCTTATAGCGCGCCGGCATATAAGGTGCCGACGTAGTTGGCCGAGCGCCGTCGCGTCAGTAGATTCGGATACCGCCGTGGCGTTTGCGGCTCTGACGATCGACCCACCAGAGCCCCAGCAAGAAACCGCCGATCAGGCACACGCCGGTCGCCCCGCCGACCCAGCTAATCGGCAGGCTGTACTTGAACTGCGCCTGCCGATCGCGGTGCTCCGCATTCGCCTCCGCGAGGTCCGCAATTCGCGCCTCACGCGCGCCGAGCTCTGCCTCGAGGTCGGCGACCCGTTGCTCCAGGGCCGCAATCGTTGCTGCGGGCGCGGCAAACTCCCCGCGCAGGGTTTCGAGCTCCGCCCCGAGCCTGTCTCTTTCCGCCCGGGTCTCGGCAACGATCAGCTTTGCGGGTTTCTCGGGAACGAGGTACGCGGCCTTTACATAACCCTGGGTACCGTCCGCCAGCCTGACCTGCGCGTAGTTACGATTCTGGGAAACGACCTCGACACTCTGGCCGCTCTCCAGCGTTCGAAACGGCCGGTCGCTCGTGTCCGCCGCACGGTGCAGCCCGAGCCGGAGGTTATCGGTGACGTAAGCTGTTTCCGCAATCGCGATCGGCGGCACGAACAAGAGTGTCGCGACGACGGACAGTATTCTTGAGATCGCATTCACGCGCATAGCCAAGCCTCGAGACCCGCGCATTTTACTAAATCCCGTCGCGAAGTACCGCGGACCTGGATCACAGGTCGCTCAGCCAGCGCAGCACCGCGTGCTGCACCTCGGTACCTGGGCCGCGATGAACACCGCGATGGTTTTGCAGGACCACGATTGCGAAGCGACGGCCGGAGCGGGCCTGGAAATATCCGGCGAGTGACGCGACATCATCGATCGAACCGGATTTCAGATGGCCGCGCCCGTTGAGCTTCGCATCGTCGAAGCGATGTCGCAGCGTTCCGTCGCTGCCCGAAATCGCGAGCGATGCAACGAACTCCGGCATGTACGGTTGATCCCAGGCGTAGCGCAGTATCGCACCGAGTGCGCGTGCGCTGAGTCTCGCATCGCGAGACAGTCCGGCCCCGTTGTCGAAGCGTAACGACGACGCCTCGATGCCGATTCCTGTCAGCCAGTCAATAATGACCTTGCGTCCTCCGTCTTCGGTGCCGGGCACGCCAAGCTCTGTAGCAGACAGCGTATACAAGAGCTGCCGCGCCATGACGTTGTTGCTGTGCTTGTTGACCTTTGCAATAACCTCTGACAGCGGCAGCGAGTCGAACGTGAGCAGCGGCTCGAGATCGGCCGGCGCCGCGACGTTTCGGAACTTGCCGTCGAACGTGCCGCCCGACTCGCGCCACAGGGAGGTAAACAGGCCGAACACGAACTCGTTGTGACCGAGCGCCGTCCGGTCCATCGCGTAGCGCCGACAGCGCTTGGGGAATCGCCCGCTGAACGTCATCTTGTCGATGGCCTCGTTTGCCGTGATCGAGATACCCCGCTGGTAGCCGCGGCACGGCCCCGCGGTCAGCGAAAGCCTGTTGTCGAAACCCAGATTCGCCAGCGGCGGATCGACCCATACGCGAACCGCGTTTGCGTCATGATCCGGTTCGAACCAGTAGCGCACGACCTTGAAATTCATCAGCAAGGCATTCGGCGATACGTTGTATGCGCGCAGCGGCTGCCGGTCGAATACCGCAGGGTCTTCTTCCTGTACGTCAAAATAGCTGTCGTCGATCAGCAGGTCACCGCGGATCTCGTGTATGCCGGACTGGCGCAACCGGCGCAGCATCTGCCAAACGCGCTCCGTCACCAGAAACGGATCGCCCTGGCCCTTGATCAGGAGGTCGCCGTGCAGAGAATCGCCTACGACGTCGCCCAACGCGTAGATCGTTGTCGTCCACGTGTACGCGGGACCGAGGATATCCAGGGCCGCAAGCGTCGTGAGCAGCTTCAGCGTTGACGCCGGATTCCTGGAGACATCCTCGTTGAAACGAAGCACAGGCTTGCCGCTCGCGACGTCTTCGACGTAGACGCTGAGCGAATCGCGCGGCAGCTTGCGCAGCTCTAGGACACTCTTGACGCCGGCGGGTAGCTCGGTTTCAAATGCCGCGACGGCCTGCGCCGCGCAGGCCAACGCACCTATCAAGAGCGTCGCCCGCAGGAACCGCAGGCGACAGCGCTTTCGGCCTCCCGTCCGGCGCGACGCCGTGTTCATGCCGCGCCCGGTTTCGCGATGCCAAAGGTGCGAATCCGGTCCGCGAGCGTGGTGGGCTTGACGCCGAGCAGCTCCGCAGCGCCGCCCGCGCCGGAGACACGCCAGTTAGCCCGCTCCAGTGCAGCGACCATGTTCGATCTCTGCAACTCGCGCATTTCGACTTCGGTAAGAATGTCGTTCGCGGCCGGCTTCGCGTAACGGCTGTCGCTCACCTGGAAACCCAGCTCCGGCATCGTCAGATCCAGTCTGAGCGTGCTGCCCCGGGACAGTATGACTGCCCGCTCGATTACGTTTTTCAATTCGCGAATGTTCCCGGGCCAGTCGTATTCCGTGAGCTTTTCGGCCTGTCGCTGTGTCAGCTGCAGCACGGGACGGCCGAAGTCGTGACAGGTTTTCTCGAGAAAATGCTGCGCTATTTGCACGATGTCGTTGCCCCGCTCGCGCAGTGGCGGCACCTGGATCGGAAAGACGCTGAGCCTGTAGAACAGGTCCTCGCGAAACTCGCCGTTCACAACCTGCTTCTCGAGGTCCCGGTTCGTCGCGGCGACGACACGCACGTCCACGGAGCGCGTGACGTCGTCGCCGACGCGCTCGAATTCGCTCTCCTGCAAGACTCGCAGGAGCTTTCCCTGCAGCTCCAGCGGAATTTCGCCGATTTCGTCCAGGAATATCGTCCCGCCGTCGGCCAGCTGGAATCGGCCGGGGCGATCCCTGTTTGCACCGGTGAAGGCGCCCTTTACGTGACCGAAGAATTCACTTTCGAACAGCTCTTTCGGAATCGACGCGCAGTTGACCTTGACAAACGGGCCGTTCGCGCGGGCGCTGCGGCCGTGTATCGCATGAGCGACGAGCTCTTTTCCGACCCCGGTTTCACCCATCAGCAGAACACTCGCGGGCGTGTCGGCAACGGCCTCGACAGACTGCAACATGTCGTGCAGGGCCTTGCTCGTGCCGATGATGTGACCGAAATTCATGGCGACATTGACCTCCTCGCGAAGGTAGTCGCGTTCCTGTTCGAGCTCGTCGCGCAGTCGCGCGTTCTCGGCGAGCATGCTTCTCAGCTTGCGCTCTGCACTATTGCGTTCCGTGACATCTTCCGACGCAACGAGCAGCTGATCGACGTCGCCCTTACTATTTCGATGTGCGATGGCGGAGATGATGAGCTCGAGAACTCTGCCATCCTTGGTGACGAGCCGACGCTCCTTGCCGCCGAAGTCACCCTCTGCGATGAGCTGTTTAAGGCGCCGCCTCGGGTAGCGGGCCCTGTCCTTCGCGGTATAAAAGTCGGTCACGTAGCGACCGACGACCTCTTCGCGCGTGTAACCGAGTTTCTGCAGCCAATAGTCGGTGACGGTGACGACTTTGCCTTCCCCGTCGATCGTGTGCAGCATCGCGGGCGTCGCCCGATACAGGTCACGGTACTTGAAGTTGACGCGCGCCTCGTCGGAGATCTCGCTGTACAGCGCGATCGTCTGCAGCAAGCGTCCCGCGGCGTCGTAGTGAACGATTGAATCCGTAACGCAGGCCACAATGTTGCCGGCCTTGTCGACGAAATCGATCGGCTTGCTATCAAGCTTCCCCGTGCGGCGCAGCGCCGGCAGAAACTCGCGTTCGATGCGCTGCGCGGACTTCGTCGTGACGAAGTCGGCCGGCTGCCGGCCGATGATCTCGTCCCGAGCGTAGCCCAGCCGCGTAGCAAACGCGTCGTTGACGTCGACGTACACCCCGTCCTCGCCGATCAACGTCGCCATGACTGGCGATCGCCTGAACAGCCACTCGTAATCCGTTTGTCGCATTGGCACAGTCTATACGAAATTTCGTAAGTCGGATTACGGTTTTTCGTAAATCCCGAAATTCCGTGATTCATGAGCTTTGCCTACTTCGTTGTATTTCGGAGAAAAACCCGATTGGCACAGTATCTGCAGAGGCTCCGGCACGGGGCAATATTGCGCAGCGAGTTGCTGCGCTCTAAGTGTGAGGACAAGAGGATGACTACGCAAATAAGGGACACGGCACTCGCCTTCGCGATCGTACTCGTTGGCGTTGCGTCAGCAGGGCGCTCGACGTGGGCCAACGGCCCGGCGGTTGTCGATGCGACGGCGGTCGCCATTCATACAGCAGGTGATCGGACTATCGCAATCGCCGCAGACGCCCAGGAAGCCGCCGCGACGAGCGCGGCCGAGGCCGTCGTCGCTGACAGCAAGCTCGAGCTTGATATCAGGCTCCTGGACCCGATATCGAGGACGAGCGCAAGGCGGTAACGACAGGAGTAATCCCCGGCGGCTCCAGGTCAGGAATCTCTCCCCCAAGGCCTGACCTGGACGGCCCCGGATGGCACCGGCCGGAGGCCGGATAGAGGACCAGGATGGTCCGGCGGCAACCCCCTGCCGCTTTCGCTTGGGCGCCGGAGGCCGCTCCGTGTCGGATCGGCTTGCTGGATCGAATATCGAATACAGTCTCCGGCGCCTCTCTTTTTTGCGCCAAGGTCGGCCACGCGCACTGATTGCCTCGAAATCAGGGCATTGAACGGTTCCGGTGTTCCTTGATACGGGCATCGCGTTCCGCGGAATTCCGATAGCTGATGGACTCGCGAAGCTTCCTGAGCCACAGTCTGGCCCATGCGAACTCGATGCTGAGGATGGCGAGCCCAATCGGCAGCACAATGAAGGCCGGACCCGGCGTGACGAGCATGATCGCGCCCAGAAGCACAACCGTAACGCCCACCACGGTGACGACGATGCGTCGCGCGAGCTTGTACGTCAGATGAACGACTCTCTTGATCACAAAAAGTTACCGGGTCGGTGGCCGGACTATGTCCGATCAGCCTTTCCTGCGCTTATGATTGTTCTCTGACCACGCCGAATCAGCTGTTGTTGCATGCAAAGATACGCGATTTTACTGCTGTCTGCCGGGCTGGTAACAGGTCTTGGCGCATACGCGGCCGGCCCGCTGATTGAGATCCGCGCGCAGCCGCCGGCGCTCGAGGTGGTCCAACACGCCACCGGCCGCCAGCAGCTCGAACCGCCGAGCCTGACCTTCCCGATCGACGTCAAAGCCGAATGTCCGACCGGGGGACATCTCGAAAGCGTAACGCTCAGCATCGCCGACACGCGACAGACATATCGACCGGCGCAAAGCGAGTCCGCTACGACATTCACCGCATCGCTGACGGTAAGTGAGCGCCAGCTGGCTCCGGTCGTCATCGACCGCTTTTGCGCCGAAAATTCCGAGGATTACGGTTCCAAATTGGTTGTCGGGTCACTCGCCTCCGTCCACGTATCACTGCGCTGCGGGGGACCCACCGGCGCATCGGCGCATTACCACAGCCAACCGCTCGCAGTGGAACTCGTTTGCACAAAGAACGGCCGCGAAGAGGCGGCTCCAGGTTTCGTCAGCGGGCTGCCGTGGTGAGGTGCCGCTGGAGAAACTCGAGCATCGTCTCCCAGGCGCGATCGGCCAGCCCGGGTCTATAGTTGCGATGCGTTGAATTTGCGAACGAATGCGTCGCGTTGTCGTAAACGTTGATCTCGTAGACCTTGCGCAGGCGCTCGAGCGATATTTCGAACGCCTGCACGTCCGCGAGACTGATACCCCGATCCTCACCGCCGAAAAACGCCAGTATCGGCGCGCTTATCGGCCGTAGCTGCTCCTCGTCCGTAACGATCTGGCCGTAATAGATCACCGCGGCATCGAGCTCAGCCGGCAACAGCATCGCCGCCTTGAGCGCCCATTGCCCCCCGAATCCCCACCCGAGCACCGCGACAGCGGGCGCACCGGCGGTGTTGGTCAAGAAGTCGTACGCCTGGCGTATGTTTTCCTCCGCCGGTTCGGGCCGTTCGACGACGTCGATCATGAGCTGCCGCGCCGCGGGCGCGTCGTTCGCCGTGTGGCCCTGGAACAGGTCGATGGCGAGCACGATGTAGCCGTGCGCGGCGATTTTGTCGGCGGTCTCGCGAACCGTGTCATTGAGGCCCCACCACTCGTGGATCACGATGATTGCGGGCAGCGGTTCCACCATGTCGGACGGGAACACGAAATGACCGTAAACCAGTTCGTTCTCTACTTCCCCGTACGGCAAGCGCTCGGAAATGACGGCCCGTTCTGCCGTCGACGACGCACGGTCGCTCGCCGCCGGGGCGGATTCCGTGCGCGTCGAGGTGGATCCGGACGGACGCTCGCCGGTGTCGGATGTGCGGTCACCGGATCCGCACGCAGCGAGCACCAGCATCACGATGGAGAGCGCGTACCGCTGCAAGCGCCCCGGACCCTGCCCTCTGAACATGGTTCTACCCCGGCAAATTTCGGGGCAGTGTAATGCAAACAATCGCCAGGGTCGAAAGACGATGTGGGCAATCTTGATCGGCTTTACGCCAGCCGACCGCGGCGGCTGGATGGCCTCGCCGCGGTAGCTGCATCAGGGCGAGACCTGTCAGACCGGCGCCGCATTCAGTCCCAGTCATCCTCGTCATCCCACTCGCGGAGTTTGCTCTTGTCGACTTGCTGCCACTGGCGTTCGCTTTTTCTGACGTTTTGCACCACCTTGGCGATCACGTAGATCGCGACTAACGCAATGATGAGCAAAACGGGTAACAGCCCTTTCGGCATTTCGATCCCTCGGTGCAGTCCGCCCAGGAAAGCATAGCATCGGCGCGCATTGACACCCCCTGCCGGTCCGGTACCGTCACGAATCGCGGCGGATTACCGCTGCATAAACCGTGCGGGAACACATGAGCGAGGCCGGCGACAAAACCAGTTTCCGCAACGGCGGCTGGAAACTCTTGCGGCAGTCCCTGCGCGATAACGACCTCGACTATACGCGGATCGGCATCGACCGCTCCCTGGTGCTGCTTGCCATTCCAATGATGCTGGAAATGGGCATGGAGTCCATTTTCGCGGTCGTGGATATCGCCTTCGTATCGCGCCTCGGCACGGATGCGGTTGCCGCAGTCGGGATCACCGAGGCACTCATTACGATTCTCTACGCAATCGCGATCGGGTTAGGCATGGGCGCGACGGCGATGGTCTCTCGCCGCATCGGTGCCCGCGATGCCGACGGTGCCGCACATGTCACTGGCCAGGCGATCTGGCTCGGCGCGCTGCTGTCGATCGGCATCGGCGTTTCGGGGGCGGCCTATGCCCCGGAGCTGCTGCGGGCCATGGGGGCGAGCACCGGGGTCGTCGAAACCGGCAGCGGCTTCACAACCGTATTGCTCGGAGGCTCGGCGAGCATCCTGTACCTGTTTCTTCTGAATGCGGCGTTTCGCGGTGCGGGTGACGCGGCCATCGCGCTGCGCTCACTGTGGCTGGCGAACGGCATCAATATTGTCCTGGATCCGTGCCTGATATTCGGACTCGGGCCGTTTCCCGAAATGGGCGTTACCGGTGCCGCAGTCGCTACGACCATCGGTCGCGGTATCGGTGTGCTGTACCAGCTCTGGTACCTGTTCGAGGGCCACGGCCGCCTCGCCTTCCGCATGCGACACCTCCGCGTGAGCCCGCCACTGATACGCCGCATGGTGATCATCTCCGCCGGCGGCATTGGCCAGTTCCTGATCGCGACGTCAAGCTGGATCCTGGTCATGCGTATCGTCGCGCTGTACGGCAGCGCTGCGATCGCCGCGTACACGATCGCGCTGCGCATGCTCGAGTTTGCGTATCTGCCGGCCTGGGGACTCGGCAACGCGGCGGCGACGCTGGTCGGGCAGAATCTCGGCGCCGGACGTCCCGACAGGGCTGAGCAATCTGCCTGGCGCGCGGCTCGCTTCAACGTGCTGTTCCTTTCAGCAGTCGGCGTAGTCGTGCTCATCATGGCTCCGCAGATTGCGGCTCTGTTCAGCAGCGACGCAGAGGTGCTCCGCTACGCAACGAACTGCCTGCGCATCATGGGACTCGGCTATCCAATGTACGCGCTCGGCATGATCATGGTGCAGTCGCTGAACGGTGCGGGTGACACCGCTTCGCCCTCGGTTCTTAACCTGATCTGCTTTTGGCTGATCCAGATTCCGCTCGCGTATTGGCTCGCGACCTCGGCCGGTCTGGGGCCGAACGGTGCATTTACGGCGATCGTAATTGCCGAATCACTGCTGACGGTATTGAGCGTGGTCGTTTTCCGCCGGGGGCGGTGGCGCTATCAGGTTGCGTGACGCGGCGCGTCCGGGCCGCGCCACGGGCCGGGACGCCGGCATCGCACATGCGGAACGGTAATATAACCAGGTAGCATCCCGGATAACCGTACGGAGATCGAGATGAATGACCTTGCACAACTCGCCAATCTGGCCGAAATAATCAGCGTCATCATCGTCATCGGCGGCCTCGCGTTCGCCGTCCTGCAAATACGCCAGTACCGCCAGCAGCGGCGCGAATTGGCGGCTATAGAGCTGTTTCGCTTTTTCGGCAGCCCACATTTCACCGAGGCCTATCAGAGCATTCTCGACCTTCCCGACAATCTGGGTGCGGCGGAGCTGAGGCAGCGCTTTGCGGATCGGGAAAGCTCCGCCATGCTCATCGCCACGACGATGGAAAATATCGGAGTTATGACCTACCAGCGCATCGTGCCGTATATCGTCGTGAATAATCTGATGGGGCATAGCACGGTCGTACTTTGGCACAAGCTGAAGCACTGGACGCAAGACATGCGCGACAAACACGGCAATCCGGCCGCATTCGAATGGTTCCAGTGGCTCGCGGAAATGCTGGAGCGATGTGACAATCCCGACGAGCCGCCTGCATTCGAAGCCTTTCAGCACTGGCGCCCGTCATCGTTTACGCGGAAACTCTGACGGCGTGCGAAACGCGCTGCCGCTCATCGACATTCGGAACGCGACGATCTGGCGCGGAAGCACCAAGGTTTTCGAGGGTCTTAATCTCCGCATCGAGCAGCACGAGCGAATCGCAGTCATTGGCCCGAACGGCTCGGGCAAGACGACGCTGCTGAAGATGATCAATCGCGAGATCTACCCCGTTCAGAGCGAGGACTCGTGGGTTCGCATCCTCGGGCGCGACGACTGGAACGTCTGGGAATTGCGCCGCCATATCGGCATCGTATCCCACGATCTTCAGTTCCGATACACGCCGACGACTACGGCCTTGGAGGCTGTCGTGTCCGGCTTCTTTTCGAGTATCGGCGTACACGGGACGCTCGCGGACCTTGTCACGCCGGAACAGGTGCACCAAGCCCTCGGGCTGCTTCGCCGCATCGGCATCGAGCCACTCGCCAACACGCCGCTTGGGAAGATGTCGACCGGTCAGCAGCGTCGCTGCCTGCTGGCACGGGCGCTGGTGCACGATCCCGATACGTTGGTACTCGACGAGCCGACGGAAGGACTGGATCTAGCGGCGAGTTTCGGGTTGCTGGCACACGTGCGGGCGCTTTCGGCAGCGGGCTGCAACATCGTCGTAGTCTCGCATCATTTGGCCGACATCCCCCCCGAAGTGGAGCGCGTGATCGTTCTCAAGGATGGCCGCGTCGTTGCCGATGCGGACAAGGCATCAGTTTTGACCGAAGCTCTGCTCAGCGACGTGTACGAGACGCCGATCCGCGTGCATGAAATCGACGGATACTATCTTGCGTACCCTGGTTAGAGGTGTGCGCCGTCAATTCCGTGACCTGATACGATGTAGTAACGCGGATACGAATCTAAGCTACGTCCATGAGCCGAGTCGGATACAGCATTGCGCCAGCGCTGCTTCTGTCAGCGCAAGCAGCCTCGGCGGCCAATGATGCCGGCCTTAATGAAACGGGGCCGGCGCTCGTACTGTTCGGCGCCGCTGCGGTGCTGATGATTGCGCTGCTGTCTCGGTCCGCGCTCGGCCCGGCCATCGCGGCAGCACGTACCAGGGCAAGCCACTTTCGTACGTGCCGTGAACTCGAGGCCCGAAGCCGAGACGTTCTGCACGATTTCATCCTGCCAGGCGCCTATGGCGGGCTGACCAAAATCGACCACGCGTTGCTGACGGCCGGCGGGATCCTCTGCATCCGGACCGTGCACCTGAACGGCATCGTGCTGGGCGCGGAAAACGATCCGCAGTGGACCTTTGTAAACGGGCGCTCCCGCAGCCGCTTCCTGAATCCGGTCATTCAGAACGCCGGACGCACCCGCGCGCTGCAGGCGGTCGTTCCGGAAGTGCCGGTTGCAAACCTGGTCATTTTTACCGGACAGGTCGAATTTCCCACGCCACCGCCCAAGAACGTCATTCTGATCCGTAATCTCGACAGCTACATCGCCAAATTCGTTTTCGGCCCGGCCAAGGTCAAAGACTGGGATGCAGCGTGGCTCACGTTACGCTCTTCCGCCATGACTGATGATGCTGCGCGCCGCGATTTTCAGGCCCAGCTCGGCTTCTCCTGATGCAGCTCGACAGCCGCTGCGATCGCCCTTGTTTTATACTCCGGCGCTAAACCCGACCGGGACATTTCGGCTTTATGCTACAGACCGAGACTCTGATCGCGTCACCGCTCGGCGTAATGGCGGTACTCGCCGCCGTTGCAGCGTTTTTCTTTTTTCTCGAGCAAACGACGCGAGCGAAGCTTTTTCAGTACGTCCCGCCGCTTCTGTTTATCTACGTAACTCCGGTATTTCTGAACAACTTCGGCGTGATACCGAGCTCCTCGCCGGTCTACGGCGGTCTCAGCGCGTATGCGCTGCCGGCATTTATCGTACTCATGCTGATCAAGGTCAACGTGCGGGCCGTGGTCAAGGTTATGGGCAAAGGCGTGCTCGTGATGCTTATGGGTACCGCCGGCGTCGTCGTTGGTGCCGTCGTCGCCTACATGATCGTGCATCCCTGGCTGTCAGCCGATGCCTGGAAAGGCTACGGTTCCCTCGCCGGCAGCTGGATTGGCGGCACGGCAAACCTGCTCGCAACGAGCGAAATGCTCGACGCGTCCGAAGAGCAGGTTGGGCTCGCGGTGATTGCAGATAACGTCGTGTATGTCGTGTGGCTTCCGCTGTTACTGATGTCGCGCGACTTCGCGGATCGGTTCAATGCCTGGGCCCGCGTTCCCGCGGATCGCCTTGCATCGATGGACGCGGCCGCCGAGGTACACGTCGAGGACGATCACGCGCCGACGATGCCCCAATATCTGTTCCTCGCCGCCGTGGTTTTTGGCGTAACCTGGATCGGCACGGCCTGGGCGCCCTCGATTTCAATTTTCGTTGCCGACACGGTCCCGGCGCTGGAGGCCGTATTCTCGGAAACCACGTCGCGAATCCTGCTGGTCACGACGATCGCGCTCGTGCTGTCCGCGACACCGGTGTCGCGACTACCGAACTCCACGGCTATGGGAACAGCGCTGATCTATGTCTTCGTTGCCGGCATGGGGGCACGCGCTTCAGTATCGGGTCTCGCCGAAGCGCCTGCGTTCGTCCTCGGTGCGTTTATCTGGATTTTCATTCACGGACTCTTTTGCCTCGCAGGCGCCTGGCTCTTCAGGGTCGATGTGCACAGCGTCGCGATCGCATCGGCGGCCAATATCGGTGCAGCCGCGTCGGCGCCGATCGTGGCGGCACATCACAGACCCAGCCTCGTCCCGGCATCGATCCTGATGGCTCTGCTCGGCTACGCGATGGGCAATTACCTCGCGCCGCTCACCGGGCATCTCGTCCGGATCGCGGCGGGCCAGTAGCTGACGCCACGTCCGGCGCCGCGCAGATCGAAACGCAGCCCGCCATTCAATATTTGTCATCGGCCGCGCCGATGATATGTTGTGCCGATGCTCATGGAACTTCTGCGCATGCTCAGGCGCTGGTTCAATCGCCTGCTGTTGACGCTCACTGCGCTGCTGATCGTCGTCGCGGCCGCCGGTATCTGGATCTGGCGCGATCGGCCCGCGCTGGTCGACATTGGCTGGGCCGCTTATCCGACACGTGCTAACCCGGAAACTGCGGTCACCGTAACCTGGCTGGGGGTGACCACACTGCTCTTCGATGACGGCGAAACGCAGATATTGATCGATGGATTTTTCTCGCGGCCAACCGTCCTCGACCTGGCGCTGCAGCGCCCCATCGCGCCGGACATTGCGACGATCAACTACGCGATGAACCAGTTCGACATGCGGCGACTTGCCGCGATCGTGCCGGTACACTCACATTACGACCACGCCATGGACGTCGCGGCGGTCGCCAACCGCAGCAGTGCCTCGATATTGGGATCGGCGTCCACGGCCCAGATAGCGCGCGGCAGTACGGTGCCCGAGGACCAGATCATCGAAGTAGAAACGGGCACAGCGTACGCGTTCGGGGATTTTTCGGTGCGGCTGATCGATGCGCCGCATGCGCCGCTGGGCTGGCGGGGCAGCACCCCGCTCGCCGGCACTATCGACGAAGCGCTGACGGTTCCGGCACCGTTTACCGCATGGCGGGAAGGCGGTAGCTATTCCGTCGTCGTCGCACACCCCGAGGGCACGACGCTCGTGCAGGCCAGCGCGGGTTACCGCGAAGACGCGCTGGCCGATATTGACGCCGATGTCGTTCTTCTGGGCGTCGACGGGCTCGGCATGCTCGGACGCCGCTACGCGGAGCATTACTGGCAGGAGCTCGTCACAAAGACCGGTGCCGAACGCGTTGTGACGATTCACTTCGACGATTTCACACAGCCTTTCGGCAGCGTACGGCTGCTGCCGCGTACGCTGAGCGATTTTGCGATCGTCTCCGAGTGGCTCGACGAATTTCGATCCGTGTGGGACAACGATACGACCCTGCACCTGCCGAGCTTCGGCGAGCCGGTCACACTCTATTCGCCGACGCCACCGGATGTCTGACCGTCGTTGTGGACGGCTACGATGTCGCGCAGCGACTTGGCGCCGGCGATAAGCGCCTCCTTTTCGCTGCGATCGAGCTGTTTAATGCAGCGCTCGATTCGAGAAGCCGCGGCGCGATCCCGTGCGGGTTGCTCGAACACGAGTTCGAGCGGGCCACGGCCGCGAGCGTACTTGGCGCCGCGACGGCCCGTCGCATGTTCCTGTAGTCGTCGCTGCACGTTTGTGGTGATACCGGTGTACAGCGTTCCGTCTCTGCAGCGGACAATGTAGATCGTATAGTAACCGGAGCTCACGGATCAGGACGCCGTCTCGTTTACGGGCGGTCCGACCGACATGTGGCTGCAGTTCCGAGCACGGGCTAGAGATCAGGCAGTGCCGCCACTGAGAACGTCGCCGAGGACCCGGAACACGCCCTCTTCGATTCCGGCACGATTCTCCGGAGTATCCGCGTAGGTGAGCACGATTTCACGGGCGCCGCCGAGTTCCTGCGCTGGCTCGTGCAGCGTGAGCGTCAGCGTATTGGCGCTCATGGTCGCCGACGAAATCAGATCATGCCCACCGAACTGCCGTTCATTGATCTCAATGTAGGTCGATTGATCGAAATCGTCGTCGATCGTGTGCATCAGCAGCAGGTAATCGTCTATGTCACCTTCGGGAGTCGTTTTGGCAAAAAACAGCATCGTCGCATTGTCACGAACATCGAACGTCACGGTGTCGTAGTAGCGACTGCTCGCCATCGGTCTGCCCCGGCATCGCAGAGAAAAAATACAGTGTACGCCGGCAATCGTCACGATGCGAATCGGCCGCCGCAGCCTTCTAGCGATGGTTTCGTGAGCTTGTGACGACCTCGTTCTCGGCACCGCTGAAGTAATCGGCGAGCCGCTGATCCTTTGCAATCCATATCGACGTCAACCAGCGATGAAACTCGCGGCGAAAATCGCGATCGTTATGATAATCGCCAGACAACAGACTGGAGTCTATCGGGAGCGTGCGAATTTCGGCGATGGCGCGCACGGGCTTGCCCCAGAGTAGTTCCCAGAACTTTGCAGGGCCGTCAGGATAGATGAGGGTCACGTCGACAAGGGCGTCGAACATCCGACCCATGGACGCGAGCGTCCAGGCGATGCCGCCCGCGCGCGGCGGCAGGACATACTGGAATTCTCCGCCGCGTCTGGTGAGCTTCGCCTCGCTGAAGCGCGTTCCCTCGACGAAATTAATGACCGAGGTCGGCGCGTCCTTGAAGCGCTCGCAGGCCCGGCGAGTTGCCGCGAGATCCCGGCCCCGCTTGTGCGGGTGCTTGGCCAGATACGCTCGTGAATAGCGCCTCATGAACGGCATGTCGAGCGCCCACCAGGCGAGGCCCAGCACCGGAAACCAGACGAGTTGCTGCTTGATGAAGAACTTCAAGAACGGGATGCGCCGATTGAAAACCGTCTGCAGCACGACGATATCCACCCAGGTCTGGTGATTCGCAACAACGAGGTACCAGCCGTTGCGATCGAGTCCCTCGCGACCGCGCGACTGCCAGTCGACGTTGCACGCTGTGCGAAAGATCCGCGCATTCACGAATACCCAGTTGTCGCCGATCGCCATCAGGATTCGAGTCAATCGCTGTCGAAACGCCGGGATGGGGACCGCAAGTTTGACGAGCGCAAGTACGATCAGCGGCGTGAACCAGAAAAGGGTATTCAGGCTCAGGATCAAGAATACGATGGCGCCACGGATATTCCTGAAAAAACCGATTTCCGCCTCCAAAGCAATCAGTCGTTGCGCCGCAGCTGGCGTTCACGGCGACGCCGCGGCTTGCCGACCATACGCGCTTCGAGTACGGTCGTAAATGCCGGCAGCCGGCCGGAAATACGAACTGAGGCGCTTCAATTCAGGCAAGATGATGACGAACAAACGACTGCGCAAACTCCTGACCGACCTCAACGAGGAACTGCACTCGGCTCGCGATCTCGATCCCGAGACGCGCGAATTGCTGCGCGAACTGAACGACGAGATCGACGAGATCGCCGGCCGCGATAGCGATACGGCGCTCGATCGCGCCAAGGAACTGGAGTCGCGGTTTGCGGCCAGTCATCCCGTTGCCGAGCGCATTGCGCGGGAGCTCGTTGATGCGCTGGGCAAAATGGGCATATGAACCGTCGGTGGCGGCGAGGCGGTGGCCATGTCCGACGTGAATTACTCTGGAAGCTGTCATTGCGGCGCCATCGGTTTCGTGTATCGCACTGCCGTTCTGCCACCGGACTGGTCGATACGCGCTTGCCAGTGCCGGTTCTGCCGCTGTCACGCTGCCCTGAGTACGTCCGATCCGGCCGGCGGACTGATATTCACCGCTGCCCGGCCTGAGCGCCTCGAGCGCTACCGCTTTGCGCTGAGGACAGGGGATTTTCTGTTGTGTCGCGGCTGTGGCGTCTACCTCGGTGCCGTCATCGAGGTGCCGGAGGGACGATTCGGTATTATCAATACGCATGCGCTCGACGTGATGCCCGAAGCTGTGGCAGAGGCCGTTGCGATTAGCTACGCCGGTGAGGCGGCAGCCGGACGAATCGGGCGGCGCGTGGATCGCTGGACACCTGTCGAGTCCGTACCCTGGTAGCGCTTTATGGAGATCGCCAGACGACCTCCGTGAATGTCCCGAGGCCGGCGTCGCGAAACTTCGGTGGCGCGTTCGCGAGGTCGTCGTAGGCATCGGTTTTTACGAGCCGCGGCCAGTAGCCGAGCAACTCCTCGGCGGCGATCGACCAGGGCGGCCCGTCTACACGATCCTGGTCGTACTCCAGCGTAATCACGAGCTGCCGGGCAGCGGGCGTCAGCAACGCATTCGTATGCGCAGCGTATGCGGGTCGCTCGTCGGCCGGCACGGCGACCAGCGCGCCGCGATCGTAGTGCGCATCGAAGCCGGTTTCAGCGAACTCGTAATAATCACCACAGACGATCGTTATGGCGACGTCCCTCGCGCGGTACTTGAGTCCCTCGTTACGGTCGACGTCATAGTCGAGTTCGTTCTCCTCGAAGAATGCCCGCGCGGCAAGGTCAGACAGCTCGACCCCGACGACCTCGTTATCCTGCCGGGCGAGCCACAACAGGTCGAGGCTCTTGCCGCATAGCGGCACCAGTACGCGGCGACCCGTCGCTTCCCAGTACCGGCGCAGACTGGCGTTACCGCCCTGCTCGTGCCAGCCGATACGTCCCTCCTGCCAGCGCTCGATCCAGAGTTCCGACACCTCGCAGGCTCCCGCAGTAATTGCAATCAGCGCTTCGTGCGCGGCAGTTTACCGCCGCGATGCGGGACGTTACCATGCGCCGCTCTGATTTCCCGGCCCACAGACTCCAGGTACAAGGAAATGAATACGGCGACGCGCATCGACGGCAAGGCGAAGGCAGCCGAGCTGTCCGCGCAGATCACGACGGAAACCGCAGATCTCGTAGCGACACATGGCATACGACCCGGGCTGGCCGTCGTCATCGTCGGCGACGATCCGGCTAGCCAGGTATATGTCCGCAACAAGCAGCGGACCGCCGAGGCCTGTGGTTTTCATTCGGTAAAGCACACGCTTGCCGCGCACATCGGGCAGTCCGAGCTGCTTGCGCTGATTGACGATCTGAACAACGACAGCGATATCCACGGCATCCTCGTCCAGCTGCCGCTTCCCGACCACCTGGACGAGGAATCGGTGACCCAGGCGATTGCGCCATCCAAAGACGTCGACGGTTTTCACTATGTCAATATCGGCAAGCTCACCGCCGGTAACACGAAGACGGCTTTCGTACCCTGCACGCCGGCGGGCTGCATGCTGATGATCGAGGATCAGATTGGTGCCGACCTGTCGGGCCTGACCGCGGTCGTGATTGGTCGTTCCAACATTGTCGGCAAGCCCATGGCGAGCCTGCTGCTCAGGGCGAACGCAACCGTTACGATCGCACACAGCCGGACGCCCGACCTGCCGGGCATCGTTCGCAACGCCGACATCGTCGTCGCTGCCGTCGGCCGTCCGAATATGGTGCAGGCGGACTGGGTCAAGGCGGGATCGGTCGTTATCGACGTCGGCATCAACCGCATCGAAGAGACGGTCGACGGTGAAACGAAATCACGGCTGACCGGCGACGTCGATTTTGCCAGCGTCAGCCAGGTCGCGGCTGCCGTCACGCCGGTACCGGGCGGCGTGGGCCCGATGACGATTGTCATGCTGATGGCCAATACGCTCCGCGCCGCCAGGATGGCAGCTGGCCGTTAGCCGTAAGCAGCCGCGCCGCATACGGTTCGGCTGCGCCGCGCGGTAAAATGGCGCCCGGAGGCGCGATGAAAACGTCCGGCGAGGATTTCCGCACGATCTGGCTGAAGCCCGACGATCCTGGCGCAGTTCAGGTCATCGATCAGCGCTATCTGCCGCATTCCTTGCGCATACGCGATCTGCGCCGCTGGCAGGACGGCGTCGACGCGATCCGCGAAATGGCCGTCAGGGGCGCACCGTTGATCGGCGCGACCGCCGCGTTCAGCCTGTATCTTGCGGCCCGCTGCGCCGACGAAATGCCGCGGGTTCTCCACCACGCCGCCGAGGTCTTGCTGCGATCCCGTCCCACGGCCGTGAATCTGCGCTGGGCCGTCGAACGAATTCTCGGATTGGTCCGGACGCTGTCGCAGGACACCGATATCCCGACCGCGATCCGGAATGACGCGCTGGCAATTTGCGACGAGGACATCGAGATCTGCCGGGGCATCGGACGCCACGGTCTCTCGCTGATCGAGGAGCTCGCAACGAAAAAAAGCGCCGGACCGGTCAACATATTGACGCACTGCAACGCGGGTGCCCTCGCCACAATAAACTGGGGGACCGCGACCGCCCCGATTTACATGGCGAAGCTGCGCGGGATCGACGTGCACGTCTGGGTCGACGAAACCCGCCCGCGCAACCAGGGCTCGCAGCTTACGGCGTGGGAGCTCGCGCAGCATAACGTGCGGCACACGGTCGTGGTCGACAACGCGGGCGGCCATCTGATGCAGCACGGCAAGGTCGATATCGTAATAACCGGGACCGACCGAACGACACGCGCGGGCGACGTCGCAAACAAGATCGGCACGTATCTCAAGGCGCTTGCCGCAGCGGACAACGGCATACCTTTCTATGTCGCGCTGCCGTCGACGACGATCGACTGGTCGAGCCATGACGGCATTGCGGATATCCCGATCGAAGAGCGCAGTCCGCGCGAAGTTGCGGAGGTCTGGGGCGTGCAGGGCGATAAGCTCGGCTGCGTGCGGACCGTGGCGCGCGACACGCGCATTAGTAATTACGCGTTCGATGTCACACCGGCACGTCTCGTTACGGGCCTCATCACGGAGCGCGGAATCTGCGCTGCGAGCGAGCCCGGGCTCGCCGGTCTGTTTCCGGAGCAGGCAGCAGAATGATGTTCGACGAGGGCTACGTAAAATACGAAAGCAAGTGGCAGCCTGGCCCTGCCCTCGAGTGCGCGGCAATTCGTGGACTGAACCGCTATCGCATAGCGCTCTTCGCTGCCGGATTGATCGGGCAGTATTCCGAGATCGGCATCGGCTACGGCAACGTCAGCGTGCGCTACGGAAACGAACGGCAGTTCGTCATCAGCGGCACGCAGACGGGGCACATCCGCGAAACCGGGCCCGAGCACTACGCGCTCGTGAGCGACTACGACATCGCCGGCAACTGGCTCCGCTGCGAAGGACCCGTGCAGGCTTCATCGGAAGCGCTGACACATGCAGCAATCTATGAACTCGATCCGGCCATCAATGCCGTCGTGCACGTGCACAGCGCACGGCTCTGGACTGCTGAGAAGGATCGGTTGCCGACGACCGACGCGTCGGTTCCCTACGGCACGCCTGAAATGGCCCGGGAATTCATGCGTCTTTATCGGGAAACCGACTTTCCCACGATCGGCATTGCCGTCATGGCGGGCCACGACGAGGGCCTTGTCAGCATCGGTGCCGACATCGGCACTGCGGCTCAGAGAATCCTCGCGCTGGTCGAGTAATCTTCGGGTCGTTGCTCCGGTTCAGCGTTCTCTACCGGACGCAGAAAAAAGCGAAACGTACGGCAGGTCTTTATACCGGACAGTTTTTCATCCGGTGCCAGCGGCTTGTAGGTGGAGGCACGCACAGCGCGGATTGCGGGCTTTTCGAATATACGATGCGTGCTGCGACGCACGGCGATGCGCTGCGTCTTGCCGGCACGCGTAACGTTGTAGCAAACCTGCACCTCGCCCTCGACCCGATCGCGTCGCGCACGCTCAGGATAAGCAGGCACGACAGTGTGCAGCGGCGTACGCTCGCTGCTCTTGTCGACAAAATAGGTTACGTTCGGCTCCTGTGCAGCCGTCATTGAGCCGGCAATCAAAATTCCGGTGCAAACAGACACGCGCAGAACCCGACTATTCGCTCTCATCGTCGGACTCCGGGCTGCGGCGGTCGTCTATCACGATGTTCGGCGATACCGGATTAATCGCGTCATTCAGCATCGCCCGCACGACCTTCAGGGTGCGCGACTTCGGCGCAATCGCTTCGGCTTTGTTGAGATCTGTCTCAGCCTCTTCGTAACGTTTGAGTTTGACGTATACGAGCGCACGATTGTTGAGCGCTCGCCAGTGGTCGCCGTTCTCGCCGAGCGCAAGATCGCAATAGGTAAGGGCGCTGTCGTACTGCTCGAGCATCGTGTAGCCCGCGCACAGATTGGACCAGCCCGTAAGACGTTCGCGCCGCGAACCCGCGTATTGCAGACCGCGGAGAGTGAAGTCGACGCCCTCCTGCGCGTCGCCTGCAAGCAGCGCGTTGGCGCCTTCCTGCAGGTCCGGATTGCTCGGGCCGATTATGGTCTTGTTTTCGGTGGCTGCCAGACTGCCGCACGCCAGCATGAGGCACAGCCCGGCTGTATGCACGAGCCGCCTCGATACCCGCATTGTCATAGCGATCTCAGACGGCGGGACTCTCGCCGCCCCGGGTGTCGAGATGCGTTTTGAAGAACTCGAGCGTGCGCTTCCACGCGAGCTCGGCCGCCGCGGCATCGTAGCGTGGGGTCGTGTCGTTGTGAAAGCCGTGATTGACATCGTCGTAGTGGTAGTTAACGAAATTCCTGTTGGCAGCGATCAGGCCTTTTTCGAAATCCGGCCAGGTCGCATTGATGCGATCGTCGAGCCCCGCATGATGCAGCATCAGCGGCGCACGAATGCGCTCCGCTTCGTCCGGCGCGGGATGGCGACCGTAAAATGCCACGGCCGCGCCGAGATCGGGCAGCTCCACGGCAAGTCGCATCACGACGCCCCCGCCGAAGCAGAACCCGACCACGCCGACGCGACCCGTGCAATCGGGGTGCTGAGCGAGGAACCGCACGGCCGCGGTGAAATCCTCCACCATCTCGCGGCTGTCGCGCTGTCGCTGCAGCGCGCGGCCGTCGTCATCGTTGCCCGGATAACCGCCAAGCGGCGTCAGCGCGTCCGGGGCAAACGCGATGAAGCCGGCTGCCCCGAGCCGCCTCGCAACATCTTCGATATACGGATTCAGACCGCGATTCTCATGAATTACGACAACGCCCGGCAGCCGATGTTCCACCGGCTTCGGCTGCACGATATAGCCTTTCATGACACCGGCGCCGCACGGGGATGCGTATTCCTTGTAAGCCGTGGATATCGACGGATCGTCGGGCGCCACCTGTTGGGCCAACGCATAATTTGGACTCAGAGTCGCCAGAATCGCCGCGGCGGACAGTCCCGATGCGGAAACAGCTGCGACCCGATCGAGGAACTCGCGGCGTGTCAGCGCGCCGTGAACGTAACCGTCGAATAGTTCTAGGATGCGGGGATCATTTTCGGGTCTCGTCGTCATCGTCTTCGCTCAGCCGCTGATGTAGTGTTCCAAGTGTTCGATTTCTTCTTTTTGATCGGCGATGATCGCCTGAACAGTATCGCCGATCGAAATCAGGCCGATCACTTTGCCGTCCTCGACTACCGGCAGATGTCGAATGCGCAGATCGGTCATCAGGTTCATGCACTTGTTGACAGTTTCGCCACTCGTCGTCGTCTGGACGTCCTTGGTCATGATGTCCGCGACGTTTGTCTTCTCAGATGAACGGCCCTTCACGATGACTTTGCGCGCGTAGTCGCGTTCAGTAATGATTCCGCAAAGATTTTCGCCTTCCATCACGAGCAGCGAACCGATGCTTTTGTCGGCCATCAGCTTGATCGCGTCGAGCACCGACGCGTCGGGCGCAATGGACCAGATGTGCCGACCCTTGGTATCGAGAAGATGCTTTACGAGTTTCATGCTCTGCTACCTTTGTCGTCGCAACGACTTATTGTCAAATTCCCGCGCGAATTCGTCGTCGATCACGCGCGGCTGCCTGAATCGACGAAGCCGGCCTAAACGGCCCAGAAATACGATTCTAGCAGTCTGTCGATATCGCGCGGCATCCGCGTGGTTTTTCGGCCGGAATTGCCATCGGACCGCCTGGCACCAAGCCTTCCCGCCGCAGCGCTAATCGGCGCGACGAATACCCGCAAGGCGGCGCTCGATGTCCGGCGTGTCCAGCCAGTGACCACGCAGCATCACGCCCCGGATTCGCTTCGAGTTGCGAATATCTTCGAGGGGATTGGCGTCCAGCAGCACCAGGTCCGCGTCCCTGCCTTGTTTAACCAGGCCCGTATTTAGGCCCAGAAACCTCGCGGCCTTGCTGGTGCCCGCTTCCAGCGCCGCGTAGGGCGACAGGCCGGCGTCGACGAGGAGTTCGAGCTCCCTGTGCAGGGAGAATCCCGGGACATTGAATACCTGCGGCGCATCCGAGCCGAGCAGAATTCCAGCGCCGGCGGCATGCAGCGCGTGCAGTAACGCTCGCCGCAGCGCAATCGCGCGGGCGCCGACGGCGCGATCGAAACCGCGCTCGGCCTGGCGCTGAGTGCGTGCCTCGGACCACCGCCTAAGCGTCGCAGCACTCACGTACTGCATTTCCGGCCGCGCCTTAAGCTCCCCCAGGGGCGTATCCGAGACCATTTGCTCGAACAGCGTCTGCGTCGGCACGTTCAGGGTGCTCGCGGCCACGGTCTTTCGTACGAGCCCCGCGATTCGGGTCGCGTCTAGCTGCGCCGCAAGCAGCACGTCGAAGAAGCCGCCGTAGCCGCCGGACCCGACCGCATTGGGTGGCAGCATTGCGGCGAAGTAGCCATCGAGATGATCGATCGTTGCGATGCCCTGCGCCATTGCACTGGCGACGCCGACGGCCACTGGAACGTGCCCTGCGAACGGGATTCCGAGCTCGTTTGCCGTGGCCGCGATCGCGGCAAATTCGTCCGCGTCCAGGCCCGGGTGGATCTTGATGAAGTCGTATCCCGCGGCGTGCTGCGCGCGAACCTGGCTCCTCGCATCATCCACGCCGGTCACGGAGCTGCCGTTGAGCGATGGGCCCGAGGTAACGAGGCGCGGCCCGAAGCGCCTTCCCTCGGCGAGCTGCTGGCGCAATTCCAGGTGTGTCGGCCGGCCGAGCATGCCCCGAATCGTCGTCACCCCGTTCACGACAAACAACGTCAGGTCGCGTTGCAGCGTCTCCGATCCGAACGCGGGCACGTGAGCGTGCATTTCTGCGAAACCCGGCATCAGAAACCGGTCCGTCCCGTCGACGAGCCGCGCACCTTTCGGCACCGGCAGCGAATCTACGGGTCCGATCGCACCGATCACGGCGTCTCGGACGATGACCGTCTGCTGCGTCAGAACGCGATTCGCGTCCATCGGCAGAACGTTGACGTTGATGATTGCGGTCGTCTCCGCGCAAACCGCGCTTGTCATCAGCAACAGCGGAATCAGTCGCAGCATGAACCGTCTCGGGGTGGCATCAGCGTGACGGGAATCGGGGCCCGGCGGCGATTCGGTCTGGGCGGATATTGCGTCGCCAGGTAGTCGAGAATTGCGGTTTCGGTCGCCTCGGGCAGCGACCACAGATTTTGCGTTGCCTGCATCCAGCGAATCATGTCGAGCCAGGTTTTTCGATCGGCGCGCTGTTGAGTTACGAGTGCGTGCGAATGGCAGCCGCCGCAGTGGGCCCGAACCTGCTCCCAGCCCGGCGCGATGACGAGGCCGGTCGCGCTGTCGATTTCCGCCGCGCCTGCAAGTATCGGTACCACGAGCAGCCAGAACGGCAGCCTGCTCATGCCCTTGCCATCACCGCAATTCGGTGGCAGGCATTGTTCAAGTAACCCCGCGGATTCCAGCCGGGCAGCACCATGGGCTGCGAGCGTCCCAGCTCGTCCTCGGCCCGCGCCCACACTTCGTAATAGCCGGGCCTCGGAAAGCGAACGTCTGCCGCAAAATGCTGCCAGGCGAGACGGTTGGCCGGCGGCTCGAGGGCCGCGACTTGCCAGGTCACTCCGAAGTCTACCGACGTGTATACGTGGCGGACTTCGAGGTCGCCGGCCCACGCGTGTCCCCGAACGGACAGCGGCTGTCCGATGGAATGGTAATCGCCCGACTTGGGCCGCGTTATGAGCGACTTCACGGGCATCGATTGGATGATGCACATGTCGGTGTCGGCGACATCCGTCCCGGGCGCCACGGGCGTGCACGGCACCCTGTAGGACTGGCCCTGCATTTTTTCGCCATCGTGCACGCGATCACGAATCAGGAGTCGGGTCAGCCACTTGCCCGACACGGACGCGGGCCAGCCCGCGCACAGCATGCGCAGCGGGAAACCGTGCAGCGGCGGCAACGGCCCGCCGTTCATCGCCCAGACGAGCAGGGATTCGTCTTCCCGGGCCTTGGCCAGAGGCACGCCGCGGGAAATCGGTTGCTTGTTCGAATCACCGGACAGGTGCCGGTCAGCGCCCTCGTATGCGACGTACTTGGCGTCGTCGGCGACGCCACAGTAGTCCAGTACATCGCGTAGCCTGACACCCGTCCAACGCGGGCAGCCGACGGCGCCGGTCGTCCACTGATTGCCTTTCGCCGGCGGGTAGAATTCGGACCGGCCGTTGCCACCGCATTCGATCTGCAGCTGGAGCGTATGCGCTTTAAAGCGCGATTGCAGTTCCGCGATCGAGATCGACATTGGCCGAAGGCAGGCTTCTCCCGCGATCTCGACCCGCCATGCATCCGGATCGATCCCATCCGTCGCCGGCGGCAGGCCATTGTTCCTGATGAAGAGGCGCGCTGCCGGCGTGACCGGATCGTCCAGCAGATGTGCCGGCGTCTCGGCGTTGATCGGACGGTCATTCAAGACCACGAGGCCCGACTTGCCGGGAATGATGAACGGTTCGTCGCTTGCCGCAAGGGCAGTGGGAATCAGGCCGGCGGGCATGTGCCCCGCGTACGGGATAACGCCGCCGACGGTGGCCGACATCGCTACCAGACCTGACCCTTTCAGAAATCCGCGCCGCGTCAGTGCCGACGTTCTTCGGCCCCAGAGCTCACGATCTGCAGCGAATGGGTCGTCCCTGTACAGCTCGTGAATACCGCGTTCTTTATTCATGTTCTTGTGCGTCGCGCCGCGCCGACGAAAGCTTCGAGCATGTGGCGTAGCGTAGCACGAAGGCGCGTCGCCCTGGTTCCGTCGAAGGCGCGCGTCCTCTCGTCCATGTAGGCGCGTTGGGCGAGTTCCAGCTGCAGCGCATGCACGCCATCCTCCGGTCGGCCGAAGTTACGGGTTATGTAGCCACCGGTGAAGCGTCCGTCACGAACTGCCGAATAGCGGCTGTCCATGGCGACGGTTTCGACCGCATCGGCGATATTGGCGGCGCAGCTCTTGCCGCTGTAGCTGCCGAGATTCAGGACCGGCAGCTCGCCGTTGAATAGCGCCGGCACCCGGCTGGCGATCGAGTGGGCATCCCAAAGTAGCGCATAGCCGAACGTTTCCCTAATTTCGGTCAGCGCCGTTACGATGCGCGCATGATACGGTTGCCAGTAGCGCTCCGCCCTCGCGCTGGCGTCCGGCACATGGTTGTCGGCATAAATCGTGCCGCCTGCAAACGTTCGCTCGGGCACCAGGCCGGTCGCAAGCCGCCCCGGGTAAAGCGCATGGTTATCCGGAGGCCGGTTGAGGTCAACGACATAACGCGAATACCGCGCGACGATTATCGCGGCGCCCATATCACGAGCAAAGTCATACAGTCTTGCAACGTGCCAGTCGGTATCGGGCATTGCGCGGCCCGCCGCCGTCATGCACGCGGCGATGTCTGCGGGTATTTCTCGCCCGTCATGCGGTACGCTGATGAGCAGGGGCAGCGTACCTTCATGAAACGTATACACGTCGCTCAAGGCATGAGGCTCGGTAGAATCCCGGCGGCACACTCACAGAACTCGCCGTCGTCGATTAGGGTCCCGATGCGTGCGATGTCGCCGGACAGCGAGCGATCCGTCGCGAACGGCGGCGACAGCTCGCGGAGCGTCGCCACGACGTTTTCCAGTACGACCGAGCTTCGCTGCGGCCGGTGAAACTCGACGCCCTGCGCGGCGGCGAGAAGTTCGATCGCGATGATGTTGATGACGTTGTCGAGCATCGTATGCAGCCGGCGCGCGGCAAACGTCGCCATGCTGACGTGGTCTTCCTGATTCGCCGAGGTCGGGAGGCTGTCTACGCTGGCAGGATGTGCCAGCGACTTGTTCTCGGACGCAAGCGCCGCAGCCGTGACCTGGACCATCATGAAGCCGCTGTTGAGGCCGCTTTCCTGGACGAGAAACGCCGGCAAGCCGCTCAGGTGCGAATCGATCAGCAAAGCGATCCGCCGCTCGGACAGCGCCCCCACCTCGGCGATCGCGAGCGCCAGGTAGTCGGCGACCAGCGCTACCGGCTCGGCGTGAAAATTGCCGCCCGACAGTATGTCGCCGGAATCGGCGAACACGAGAGGGTTGTCCGTAACGGCATTCGCCTCCGCGACCAGCACAGCGGCGACATGCCGCAAAGCATCGAGACAGGCGCCAACGACCTGTGGCATACAGCGAATCGAATACGGATCCTGTACTCGGTCGCAGCTCAGGTGCGACGCCCTGATTTCACTGTCGCGCATCAGCTCGCGGAGCACGCGCGCGACGTCGATCTGGCCCTGATGGCCCCGCAGCGCCTGGATACGATCGTCGAATGGCGTGTCGCTGCCCTTGATGGCATCTGCGGACAGAGCGCCGGCCGCCAGGGCCGCGGCCAGCATATTGTCACTGCGAAATACCGCCGCGAGAGCGAGCGCCGTCGACACCTGGGTACCGTTCACGAGTGCGAGGCCTTCTTTCGGCGCAAGCTCGAGCGGCCCCAGGCCGGCCTCCCGGAGCGCGACCGTTGCCGGGACGATCGTGCCACCGATGCGCGCCTCGCCGGCCCCGATCAGCACGCCCGCAAGATGGGCGAGCGGCGCGAGGTCGCCCGATGCACCGACCGATCCCTGTGCCGGGATGCGTGGATAAATATCGTGATCGACGAGTGCGCAGAGCATCTCGACGAGCTCGAGGCGCACGCCCGAGTAACCCTTGGCCAGCGACGCAATTTTCAGGACCAGGACAAGCCTCACGATCTCGTCGTCGAGATCGGAGCCCACGCCGACAGCGTGTGAGCGGACCAGGTTCTCCTGCAGCGTCTTCAGTCCATCATCGCCGACGTGTACACCGGCGAGCTGGCCGAAGCCGGTGTTGATGCCGTACACGGTTCGGCCGCTCGCGATGACGTCGGTCACGCAGTCTGCTGCCTCGCTTATGCGCCTGCAGGCCCTTTCGTCCAATCTTACGGACACCGAACCGGTCCAGGCTGCCCGAAGCGCGGTGAGCGAGAGCGGCTCAGCGTCAATGACGATATTCATGGCTCCCCCCGTGGTTCCAGCATCGGTAAGACGAGCCCGTGTTCCCTCGCGCAGTCGATCGCGTCTGCATACCCGGCGTCCGCATGACGCATGACGCCCGACGCCGGATCGTTCCACAGGACTCTCGCAATGCGCCGGTCGGCAGCCTCACTGCCATCACAAACGATGACGAGACCCGCATGCTGTGAATAACCCATGCCGACGCCGCCACCGTGGTGAATGGACACCCAGGTCGCGCCGCTCGCGGTATTGAGCAGCGCGTTCAACAGCGGCCAGTCGGATACCGCGTCGGAGCCGTCCCGCATCGCCTCCGTCTCCCGGTTCGGGCTGGCGACGGAGCCGCTGTCGAGATGGTCGCGACCGATGACGACCGGGGCCTTGAGCTCGCCGCTTCTTACCATCCTGTTGAATGCCAGGCCCAGCCGATGTCGCTGCCCGAGACCGACCCAGCAGATCCGCGCCGGCAGGCCCTGGAACTGGATGCGTTCGCGAGCCGCATCCAGCCACTGGTGCAAATGCGCGTCATTGGGCAAAAGCTCCTTGACCTTCGCGTCGGTGCGATAAATGTCCTCTGGATCGCCGGACAGCGCGGCCCACCGAAACGGACCGACGCCGCGGCAGAACAGCGGCCGAACATACGCTGGTACGAAACCGGGAAAATCGAATGCGTTCGCGACGCCGGCGATGCGAGCCTCTTCACGAATGTTGTTGCCGTAATCGAAGGTCGGGATCCCGGCCGCGTGGAACTCGAGCATCGCGCGAACATGGATCGCAATCGACTCTCGCGCCGCGGCGACGACACGCTCGGGATCGCTATGCCGGTGCTCGAGCCACTCAGCGACACTCCAGCCGCGGGGCAGGTAGCCGTTCGCCGGGTCGTGGGCGGACGTTTGATCCGTGACCGCATCGGGCCTCACGCCGCGGGCGACGAGTTCCGGCAGCACGTCGGCGGCGTTGCCGAGCAGTCCAACGGACACGGCTTTGCGCTCGGCCATGGATCTCTCGATGATGGCCAGGGCATCGTCCAGCGATTCGCAACGCTGATCCAGGTAACCGGTCTCGAGGCGCTTGTCGATGCGATCGCTCTGGCACTCCACCGCCAGAAGGGACGCCCCGGCGAGCGTCGCCGCAAGCGGCTGCGCGCCGCCCATTCCGCCGAGACCGGCGGTCAGAATCCAGCGGCCAGCCAGGTCACCGCCGTAGTGCTGGCGCCCCATTTCGGCAAACGTCTCGTAGGTGCCCTGCACGATGCCCTGGCTGCCGATGTAGATCCAGGAACCGGCGGTCATCTGCCCGAACATCATGAGACCCCTGCGATCGAGCTCGCGAAAATGCTCCCACGTCGCCCAGGCCGGCACCAGATTCGAGTTTGCGATCAGCACACGCGGCGCATCCTCGTGGGTCTCGAATACGCCGACCGGCTTTCCGGACTGCACCAGCAGCGTCTCGTGCTCCTTTAGCGATTCGAGCGTGGCGACGATGGCGTCGTACGCTTCCCAGTTTCGGGCAGCCTTGCCGATGCCGCCATAAACGACGAGGTCCTCCGGCCGCTCGGCGACGTCGGGATCCAGATTGTTCATCAGCATGCGGAGCGGCGCTTCCGTAAGCCAGCTCCGCGCCCGCAAACGCGTGCCGGTCGGCGCTTTGATCGTGCGTCGGTGTTTCATCGTGACGGTCTCTCGGGTGCTGCGACGCCAGCGCCCTGCGCTTCGGAACTGCCGGGCGGCGCGTAGTGGCCCGTCAGCTCGTAGCGGCTGCCGGGGTGGTGGAGGCGTGCCAACGTGACGGGGCGCCCATCTGCCCAAGTGCGGCGCGTGACGACGAGACACGGCTCGTCGGAAAGCATGCGCAATCGCTGGCGCACTGCGGCATTCGGCATGCTGGCGCGTACCGTTTGCTCCGCCTCCGCCAGCGGCGATATCGACGTCAGATAGGCGCTCGGCGTCAGCGTCCCAAAATCCTGTTCGAGACAGTCCGGCGCAAATACCGCGAGTATGTGTCGATCCTCGAGCTGGATCGGGGTCCGGTTCTCGAAGTGCACGAGCAGGACGTGAAAGACGTCGGTACCCGAATCGACCCGCAGCGCTCCCGCAATCTCGCCACGGGCGCGCTGGCGTGAATGCCGAATGACCGTGGCAGAATGCCGGTGTCCACGTCGTTCGATTTCGTTCGCAATATCCTGCACCTCGAGTACATGGGACCGGGCGCGGAAGTCGGCAACGAACGTGCCTCTTCCGGCGACACGCTCGACGTAGCCCTCGTCCGTCAGCTCACGAAGGGCGCGATTCGCAGTCATGCGCGATACTGCCATCTTGTCGACGAGTTCGTTCTCGGAGGGCACGCGATCGTGCACGCGCAATTCCCCGCGCGATATTCGTTCGATGATCAGGTCTTTCACCTGCTGATACCGCGGTTTTTGGGCGACGCTCACCGCTCGCTCCGAAGCGCGCGCAGCGCGTTGGCAAACGCCTGTCGATGCCTGTCCGCGTGCACGTGATCGCCGTCGACGACACACCAGGTCCCTGCGACCATGACACGGTCGATCGGTAGCCGGTACCCAGAGAAGACGAGCGCATCGAGTACCGATGCGTCGTCGTTCGCAACCAGCATCGGGTCGTCGTCGTCCAGCGCGACAAGATCTGCATTGCTGCCGACACGGAGGCCAGCTTGCCGCTGACCGCTCGCGAGGGCACCCCCTGCGAGCACGCGCTCGAACAGCTCGCGGCCGACGTGGCTGTCGTGCAGCGATGCGATGATGCGGGAACGCGATGCGAGACGCTGTCCATACTCGAGCCAGCGCAGCTCCTCGAACGGGTTGATCGATACGTGACTATCGGACCCGATCGCAATCGTTCCGCCCTCGCGCAGGAAGTCGACGAGCGCAAACAGGCCGTCCCCGAGATTTGCTTCCGTGCTGGGACAAAGGCAGACGACGGCGCCGGATCTCGCAAGCGCCGCGGTTTCTTCGGGATCCATATGTGTCGCGTGCACGAGGCACCAGTTTTCACCGACATCGAAATTCTCGAGCAGCCACCTGACGGGCCGTCGCCCGTAAGCACTCGTGCACTGGTCGACCTCGCGCTGCTGCTCCGCAATGTGGATATGCATTGGCGAATCGGTATCGATCGCCGCGTCGACAATTTTGCGCAGTGACGCGTCGCTGACCGCGCGCAGGCTGTGCGCTCCGATCCCTAGATTCATGCGTAACGACAGGCGCCCGGCAACGTCCTTATGATGCTGCAGGAATTCATCGACGCCGAGCGCGAACAGGGATTGCACACCCTGAGGCCTCGGGTCGTCGAAGCCGGCGCGCTCGTACAGAACCGGAACGTAGGTGATGCGGATGCCGCTGCTTTCGGTTGCACGATGCAGCGCCCCGAACATATCGCCATCACTTTTCTTGCCGCCGGGGACCCGGTGCAGGTAATGAAACTCCGCGACGGCCGTATAGCCGCTCTCGAGCATTTCCGAGTAAGCCTGGGTCGCGATGGCGCAAAGCCGGTCCGGATCCATGTGCGCCGCCAGCGCGTACATGCGCTCCCGCCAGGTCCAGAAACTGTCGTGTCCCGCCGCGCGCTGCTCCGTCTGGCCGACGAGTGCGCGCTGAAACGCGTGACTGTGGGCATTGCAGAGCCCCGGTATCACGATGCCGACGCGGGTATCGCCGGGCTCGGCGACGGCATCGGTATCGACGCCCGCGATCCGACCGCCGGTAACGCTGAGGCGAACGCCGTCGGCCCAACCGGTTTGCAGCAGCGCTTTCTTGGCGTGTATCTGTTCCATCGGGCGTCGGCCAGGTTGTATATACAGGCTAGTCCATGGTAGTTTCGATTGCAATCGAAGGGAGTTGCGCATGGCGCAATGGGACCTGCTGCTGACGGATGCACGAGCAGCGACGCTCAGACCCGACTGGCCCGACTACGGGATCATCGAGGACGCCGCGCTGGCGATTGCGGGAGGGCGTATCGCCTGGATCGGTCCGCGATCCGAGCTGGTCCACGACGCGGCCGCCACGACGCGCGCGCTCGACGGGCGCTGGATCACGCCCGCGCTAATCGACTGCCATACGCACCTCGTCTTCGACGGCGACCGCGGCGACGAATACGAGGCGCGCCTCGCCGGAACCAGCTATACGCAGCTCGCCGAGTCCGGCGGCGGCATCATGGCTACGGTCCGCGCAACCCGGGCAGCGAGCGCCGAGGACCTGTTTCAGTCCGGCCTGGCGCGCGTACGTGCAATGGCAGCCGAGGGGGTGGCAACGATAGAAATCAAGTCGGGCTACGGGCTGGACGTCGACAACGAGATCAAGATGCTCGAAGTTGCGCGCCGCATCGGTGCTGCGAGTGGGCTGACGATACAGACGACGCTACTGGCAGCCCACGCCGTGCCGCCGGAATTCGAAGGCCGGGCCGATGCCTATGTCGACCTCATCTGCGACGAGCTGCTACCCGAGGTTGCGGGGCGCGGTCTCGCCGATGCGGTCGACGCATACTGCGAATCGATTGCGTTTCGTGCACCGCAAATCGCCAAGTTGTTTCGCTGCGCTCGCACGCACGGCCTGCGGGTCAAGCTGCACGCAGATCAGCTCAGTGACGGTGGTGGTGCGGAGCTCGCAGCGCATTTCGAGGCCCTGTCCGCCGACCATCTCGAGTACGCGAACCCGGTAGGGATACGCGCGCTGGCTGCGGCCGGCACTGTCGCGGTACTGCTGCCCGGCGCATTCCTCACTCTCCAGGAATCTCACAACCCGCCGGTTGACGAGCTGCGCCGCCACGCCGTGCCCATTGCGTTGGCAACGGACTGCAACCCCGGCACGTCGCCGCTGGGGTCACTTTGCGAAGCAATGGCGCTCGGCAGCCGAGTGTTTCGGCTCACGCCGCACGAGTGTCTCGCCGGCGTTACCCGAAACGCGGCAGTCGCGCTCGGCCTCGCAAACGACCGCGGCACGCTCGAGAAGGGCAAGCGAGCCGACATCGCGATCTGGGACATCGGTCATCCGCGTGACCTTTGTTACTGGCTGGGCGTGCGGCAGCCTGCGGAACTAATCGTAGCGGGATCCGAAGTCGAGTGACATCCGATTCGGCCGGGCGCCGATACGTGCCCGGCAGGACGCAAGCTGCAGCGCTTGCTCTATGGCTTGCTGCCCAAAACCGCTGTACCCGCATCTGACCAGCCGCTAAGCTGCGGCGCTTCGTCACGCGCCAAGGAAGTCATCGATGCGGCCAACGCTCGCCTCGAATCGCGGCTTCGTCGTAACGCTCGGCGCGTTGACCGCGGTGGCTGCGCTGACGACCGACATGAGCCTGCCGGCCGTGCCCACCATGGTCCGGGCGCTCGAAACAAATCTTTCCATTGGCCAGCAAATCGTCGGCGTCTTCATGCTCGGCATGGCGATCGGCAACGTGCCTGCGGGATTGGTTGCGGACCGCTACGGCCGCATGCCGGTGCTCTATGCCGGGATGACGTTGTTCACGCTCGCAGCCTGCGCCGCCGCTGCGGCCCTCAACATAGAGCTCATGCTCGCGGCGCGTTTTTTCCAGGGCGCCGGTGCTTCGGCCGCGATCGTCGTTGCGCGCGCGATCGTTCGCGATGTCGCGCACGGGCGCGAGGCCGTCCGTATGCTGTCGGTCATGACGATGCTGTTGACGGCGGCCCCCGTCATTGCGCCCAGCGTCGGGGCATTCTTGGTCGCTCACGGCAATTGGCGAGCGCCGTTCGCCGTGATCGCTGCCGCGGGTTTCGTTCTCCTTTATTCGGTGCGCCGGTGTCTTTTCGAGACGTTCCGGCCGGAGCCCAGGCAGCATCCCGTCCGACAGCTGCTGTCGAGCATCACCGAATTCTTCTCCCACCGACAAAGCGTTTTCGGTCTGCTGCTGATCATCATGCTGCCGGCCGGCTTCATGTCGCTGATCACGATATCGGCGGCGCTTTGCATCGAAATCTACGGTTTCTCCGTGCAAGTTTATGGACTCCTGTTCGCGCTCGCGGGCATCGCGGTGCTGCTTGGCGCGATGCTCAATCGGAGTCTGGTGGAACGTTTCGATCCGCTCAGGCTCCTGCAACTTGCGATGCTGCTGATCGCGATCTCGGGCGGTCAGCTGCTGGTGATCTGCTATCTTGACGCGGCGCCGTTTTGGTGGCTCTGGAGCTCTGTCTGCCTGTTCATGATGACAATCGGCATCGTCATGCCGAACGCTACGGTCATCGCGCTCGACCCGTTACCGAAGATTGCCGGTATCGCCTCGTCGATTATCGGCACGTCGCAGAGTCTGTTCGGCGCCATCGGTGCGATGATCGGGGCGCTGATTTATGACGGCTCGGTGCGCAATTCGGTAATCCTGATTGCCGGGGTCGCGGCGCTGACTCTAACGGTCTTCCTGCTCAGGCCCCTGATCGTCTCCGGCCCGATCGTGCATCGCTCCGACGAGCCGGCAGAGGATTGACGGCATTCGCGGCAAACGAGGCTGGCGCAGAGGCCTGGTGACGTTCCGCATCGCGGTGTGTCGGGCTCTCGGCCGCCTTCCGAGCGCGATTTCGCGGCTGGGTCGCTCCGGCACATCCCTGTACTTCGCGACATGAGGACCTCCTGTCCCGCAAGCCGCTCCCACGGCTGCGCTTAGGGTAACTCCCGCAAGACCTCGCCGAGTTCCTTGCGTGATTGTGTCGGGGTCAGCTTCGGGTAGCCGTACCAGATCATGGCGACGACGAATTCCTGGTCGGCGTCGATACCTAAGATGTCGAAGAAGCGCGCGTCGCGCGTGATGTCACCGGTCGTCCACTTCGTGCCGACGCCTGCTTTCCAAACATACAGCATGAAATTCTGCACGGCGGCGCAGCAGGCAGCGTAATCCTCCCGCTGCCTGAGCTCGTCATCGGAAATCTGGCAGGTTACAACGAGCCAGCCGGGCTTTTCTGACCAGCTGTTGGCCTTGAATTCGCCCGCTTTCGCGTCCTTTTTTACCGTGACGATGTCGCGGACGAGATCGACACAGCGACCGATTGTTGCGGGACCAAGCAGGTAGAATCGCCACGGCTGCGTCACGTGATGATTCGGGGCCCAGATCGCGTTATCGATGGCATCCCGAATTAGCTTCTTCGGAACCCGGGTCTGCAAATACAGATCGATCGTCCGACGCCCGCGGATGACCTCCTCGATCTCGCGGAGCTCGGCGGTCTCGTAACTCGGGGCGCGAGTCTTCATCCGACGCGCTCGATAATCAGCGCAATTCCCTGGCCGACGCCGATGCACATCGTACATAGCGCATAACGGCCGCGGGAGCGGCGCAGCTCGTAGGCTGCCGCCGCAACGAGGCGAGCACCGGACATGCCGAGAGGATGTCCGAGCGCAATTGCTCCGCCGTTCGGATTCACGTGCGCCGACTCGTCGGCTACGCCGAGACGGCGCAGCGTCGCGAGAACCTGCGCCGCAAATGCCTCGTTGAGCTCGATGATGTCCATCCGATCGATGGTCAGCCCGGCAAGCGCAAGCGCGTTTTCCGAGGCGGGAACCGGACCGATCCCCATGATGCGGGGCTCCACGCCGGCAACGGCCCAGCTAACGATGCGCGCAATCGGCACCAGCGACTGATCCCGAGCGGCTTGCTCCGTAGCGATGAGCAGGGCAGCAGCGCCGTCATTGATTCCCGACGCATTGCCCGCAGTAACCGTACCGTCGCGGCGCACGATAGGTTGCAGTCGGGACAGCCCTTCGATCGTCGAATCTGGGCGGGGATGCTCATCCGTCTGAACGACGACGGGATCGCGATGCCGTCGTGCGACTTCGACTGGAATGATTTCTTCGTCGAATACGCCTCTCGTAATAGCGGCCGCGGCGCGCTCTTGACTACGCAGCGCAAACTGATCCTGATCCTCGCGCGATATGCCGAAGTTCTCTGCAACGTTTTCGGCGGTTTCGGCCATCGAGTCGACACCGTATTGCTCTTCGAGCTTGCGGTTTACGAAGCGCCAGCCAAGTGTCGTGTCGAAGAGCTTGACATCGCGACCGTATGCGGCCTCCTGTTTCCCCTGCACGAACGGCGCGCGGGACATGGATTCGACGCCGCCGGCAACGCCCAGCGATATGCGCCCGGCACCGATAGCGTCGGCGAGATTACCGATCGCATTCATCCCCGATCCGCACAGCCGATTGACGGTCGCTGCGGGAACGGTGGCCGGAAGGCCCGCAAGCAAAGCCGACATCCGGCCGACGTTGCGATTGTCCTCGCCAGCCTGATTCGCGCAGCCGTAAACGACGTCGGTCAGCGCCGCCGGGTCCAGACCCGGATTTCGGGCAAGGAGCGCGGTAATCGGCAGCGCGCCGAGGTCATCGGTCCGCACCGCGGCCAGAGCGCCGCCGTAGCGTCCGATCGGCGTGCGCACTGCGTCACAAATGAACGCAGCCGTCATATCATGCGCCGCCGACTCGGAGGCCGACCGTCATACGTCGCATTACGGTGTTCTTTTTCACGAAGTGGTTATACAGCGCGCCGAGCACATGGATGAGCACGAGGGTCACGACCGCGATCCAGGCAATCTCGTGAATCTCTTCCCAGAACTCGTGGCCCTCATCGCTGGCCGCAACCGGAAGTGGAATCGAAAAGAGCCCGAAAAACGGCAGCGGATCGCCGTTTGTCGCAACCGTCATCGCCCCGGATATCAGCTGTGCAAACACGGCTATGTACAGCCCACCGTGCACCAGACTCGCGGCACTGCGCTGCCAGCCGGGCGTATCCGCAGGGTGCGCCGGTACGGTGCTCGACCAGCGCCAGACGAGTCGAACGCTCATCAGCGTGAAGACGCACACCGCAATCGATGCATGCAATTCGCGAATTTCACTGCGCTCCGGACTGCGCTCCATATCGGCCTGCTGCAGCCCCAGCCATAGCAGTGTGAACAGGCCGATCGCGACCAGCCAGTGCAGCCATTTCGCGAGCGCGCCGTACTCGAGTTCCGTGTTCCTGAGTCCCATTGGTGTGCCTCGTTTCTTGGTCGAACGTACGGAGCTTACCCTGCGAGGCCGCGCGCAACGGCAAGGAGCTCGTCAGCGGGCAGGCGGACTTTGTAATCGGGATTGACGTAGGCAAACACGATCGTGCCGGATGTATCGATCGCGTACACCGATGGCACCGGCAGGACTCCGAGGCGGGTCATCGATGATGCCTCGATGTCTTTGCCTTTCTTTCGCAGCCTGTTGCTGAGTTCGGCACTCGATCGAAAAGCGACGCCGAATGCAATAGCGGCCTGTGCGTCTGCATCGGACAGTATCGTGTAGTCCAGTCCGTCGATGTCTTCCTGCGTCTGCTCCTTCAAGCTGGAATACAGAATCTCCGGCCGGTCGCCGCTTAGGAAATAGACATCGATGCCGAGCGCACGGATCTCGGGCAGGACGTGTCTTAGCTCGGAAAGATGCAGATTACAGTAGGGGCACCAGCCGCCGCGAAATGACACGAATATCGTGGGCCGTTCGAGCTTGCGCGGGTCGAATTCGAACCGTTCGTCGAAAACCGTCTTAACCATGAACCGCGGCGCACTCTGGCCTACCTCGAGCGGAACCACCTCCTCGGCCGAGTTTGCGATTGGCTGATCGGCGTGGCCGAACCGACTGTGCAGGCTGTACGCCAGGCTGCCGCCGAGCGCGACCAGCAGCGTGGCGCCGATGACAATCCGCGCGCTGACCCGCGATTTGTTCGCGACCTGCATTCGAATGGCACTCCTACGCATTCGTCGACTGACGACCAGCGTCGGGGCGTAACTAGTACCCCGCGACCCGGCCGGGCGCAGTAACGCTGACTATATCGCTTTTTCGAGGAGGTCGGCGCTGCCGATATCAGTGACGCCGCGACTTCGCGCCTTTGCCCGATACATCGCCTGATCGGCCTCGCGCAGCAGGCCTGTCAAGGTATTCGCGTTTTCCGGGTACAGCGCAAGGCCGATGCTCGCTGCACATTTGAGCTCATGCGGCCCAATGGCATAGGTCTGTTCCAGGGAATCGGTCAGGCGCGTCGCAAGACGGTCTGCAACCTCGGCGGACACATCGGGCACGAGGGCGACGAATTCATCACCGCCGGGACGGCCGATGATGTCGCAGCTTCTCAGGCCTTTTTTCAGTCGCGCGGCGGCCGTGCGCAGCAGCTGGTCGCCGATCTCGTGCCCGTGCGTGTCGTTGATACCCTTGAAACCGTTCAGATCGATGAATAGCAGCGCCCCCGTCGCGTCGTCGGCGCTCGCCGTCAGCCGCTCGGCTGCGTAGCGTTCGAAACCGCGTCGGTTCAGCACGCCGGTCAGCGGATCGGACCAGGCTATCGACTCCATCTTGCGTTCTTTCGTCTTGCCATCCGTGACGTCGACGAACGTCGCGGCGAAATCTTCGCCGACGGGCTGACAAATCAGGCGCAGCCAGCGCGTCTTGTTATTGTGACGCTGCTGAATTTCTATGTCGAGCATGTCGGCCAGTTCCACGGCGTCGTGAAACTTGTTCAAGACAATTTGGAAATCGCCCTGCTTCATGTCGCCGCAGGCATTTCGAATCATGGCATCCGCCGACTGATCGGTCAGATCATCGATTTCGGCATTCAGGAATTTAGCGGCGGCTGCGTTGACGAATATACAACGCAGGACTTTGCGGCCGTCGTCTTCATCCTGCACCCAGCGCAGCCGGATGATGCCGTTGACCGAGTGGTCGATGAGCGTGCGCAGCAGCCGTTCCCGGCTACGCACCTCCGACTGCGCCCTTTCGACATCGCTCACGTCGCGGAACATCAGGACCTTGCCGTCGCGGAGCGATGGCCGGTTGCCCTTGAGTGGCGACACCTGAATGTGCAAAAACCGGCCCGTCGCAGTAAGCATCTTCTGGGGCTTACCGGAATCGATTGCCGTGAATACCTCCGGTGCCTCGCCGCGCATGATGCGCTGCAGCGGCTCCATCAGCGCCGCGGTCTCGGTGATGTCCAGCATATCTTCGGCGCAGCGGTTAAGGCCGATGACGCGTCCTTTCTCGTCGATCACGACGACGGGATCCTGAATATTTTGAAAGACGGTCTCGTACGCCAGGGGCGCCAGCTCGACAATCTGTTCGCCGATAATGAGCCATACGTACACCGGCAGCATCATCGCAAACACGAACGGCACGTACGACACCGTGTCCGGCCCGATGCCCATGTCATAAGCTCCTGTCGCAGCAAGCGGCGCCAAACATGCTGCAACCAGCAGAAACAGACCGCGTCGGTGGGAGCGGGCAACAGCCGAGCTGTGCGTAAGCAGCGTCAGGATTGCGGCGGCAATGATGGCGTAGCTGTACGGGCCGTGGACGTAGAGGAACCAGAGCCCCCATTTCTCCGGCCGCGTCAGGAATTGCCCCGCATCGTTCGTCGCCGGGAGATACCACATGAATTCGTGAAACGCGTTCGTCGCGGCGAGCGCGATGGAGGCAATCGGGACGATCATCAGTAAGACGACGCGGTGAATAGACGTCTCGCGTCCGGTGTATTCCCGAAACGCGAAATACGCCGCCACCGGCACGAGCGCGGTACCCACGAAATGTCCGGTGCGGCCGATCGAAAATACCGTGTAGCTCGTCGACACGAGCTCGATCGCACCTCCCAGTACCCACAGGCCGATGATGAGAAGCAGCGTGCCGATCGGTGCGGTCCCGACTTCGCGCTTGCCGACGATCAGACGACCCCCCAACAGCACGTAGCTCGCCGCAGTGACGAACAGCAGCACGGCGAGGGCAAGATCGAGGTTCATCGTGACGGTATGCGCGTGTCGGACGATCGCCCAATGGTAAAGAGCGAGTCCGCGAATTACCGGGATCCGTTCACAGCTTTCGGGGCCGAAAATTTTCGGATTTGGTCAATTTTTCGCAGGGATTGCGGCCGCGGTCGCCGCCGCGGCCCGCGTAACGAGGTATGTCTATGTTTTTTTGTCGATTTTCGGACTGAGGACTGCGTCGCGGAGCCCGACCGGTCCATTTGTCCAGCGCGGGTGCCTCGTAGGCACGAATTTTCGCAAGCAGCGCCGCCGGCTTGTCGGCGGACAAGAGCATGCGCCGGTGTGCGGCCCGCAAGAACCCCTGCTCCGCGGCGTGATCGAAAAATGCCAGCAGCGCATCGAAATACCCGTCGACGTTCAGCACACCGCAGGGCTTCGCGTGCACGCGGAGCTGCCCCCAGGTCAGCATTTCGATCAGCTCCTCGAGCGTGCCGAAACCGCCCGGCAGCGCGACGAAAGCGTCGGCAAGATCCGCCATCAGCGACTTGCGTTCGTGCATCGACCGGACCACGTGCAGCTCCGTCAGCCCCGCGTGGGCAATTTCTTTGGCTTGCAGAAACTTCGGAATGACGCCGTGCACGCGTCCGCCGCCGGCCAGCACCGCGTCGGCCAGAATGCCCATGATGCCGACGCCCGCGCCGCCGTAAACGAGCTCCAGATCGTTCGCGCAGAGCGTCGCGGCGAGTGCTTCCGCCGCCTCTGCATACACCGGCGTGCTGCCCGTGTTCGAGCCGCAATACACGCAAATACGTCGCATCGTCAGGTCGTGATTGCGGAGCCTTTAACGCTTTCGATGATCGCGGAGATTTCCGGACGAGTACGGCGCAGCTCTTCGGGCGTCAGTGCGTCGAGCTCATGGGGGAACACGAGCCATTCGGCAGTTTCGTGAAGGTAATAATGCGGCTCGAGATCGGTTTCGTTGCGACTCGGCTTGTACCACGGTACCGCAATCCGGATATCTTCCGGCGTATTGTCCCGGGCGCGCCGCGTCAAATCTGCGATGACGGCGGCAATCGTGTGCCCCGTATCGAACACGTCGTCGACGATCAGCACGCGATCGTCATGGCAAATCTTCTTGATGATGTAGTTCATGCCGTGAACGGCCACCGCCCCGCGCTGATCGACGCCGATATACGACGACGTCCGAATCGCGATGTGATCCGATTCGATGCCGCAATACGACAGGGTTTCCTGAACTGCCATACCGACCGGCGTGCCGCCGCGCCAGATCGCAATAATCAGCGTCGGTTCGAAGCCGCTTTCGAGGATCTCGAGACCGAGCCGAAACGAATCCTCAAGCAGCTCCTGCGCCGTCAGTACGATCTTGTTCATGGCTGTTCGGGACCGCCGCAGCGGCTATAATCATCGCTGAATTCTAGCGCAGCACAGGCGCAATGAGACAATGAAAAAGCGATTCGTCGCCGCCGATGATCTGCTTCGCGATTCTTTTCAGCTTGCCGCCAATATCTGTAACGACGGTTTTCGTCCCGACTTCGTCGTCGGACTGTGGCGCGGGGGGAGCGCAGTGGGTATCGCCGTGCAGGAGGGCCTGGAGTTCCTGGGCATCAGGACCGACCACATCGCGATCCGCACCTCCTATCGCGGTGCGCCCAGTTACTCCGAGATGGTCAGCAAGGCCAATGCGATTCGTGTCCACGGGCTTCAGTATCTGCTCGAGAATCTGTGCTCCCGGCACGGACTGCTGATCGTTGACGACGTTTACAGCACCGGATCCAGCGTCGCCGCGGTGATCGACCAGCTGGCAATCAAGACTCGGCGTAACCTGCCGCGCGATATCCGCATTGCGACCGTCTGGTACCGGCCGACCGCGGGCACGCTGAGGGTCCCCGATTATTTCGTTCACGAAACGACTGACTGGCTGGTGCTGCCGTACGAACTGACGGGCATGTCGATTGCCGAGCTCAGAGAGCAGCGGCCCGAGCTCGGCCCGATCATCGATCGGCTGGAACCGCTCGTACACCGCGCAGCGCGCGACGCCGGCAGCGGGTGAGCGCCGCGCAGTCGCTGCTGCGCCGGCTGTTCGCTGCCGCGCTCGCCGCCGCCGAGCCGGCACGGCTGGTACCGCGCGCCCTGCCGCACATTCCCGACAGGCCGCTGACCGTGATTGGCGCGGGCAAAGCAGCAGCCGCCATGGCGCGCGCGCTCGAGCAGCATCGTCAGGTCGCGCGCGGACTCGTCGTTGTTCCGTATCGGCACGGCGCCGTTTGTCGGCGCGTCGAGGTGGTCGAAGCCGGTCATCCGGTGCCGGACGCGGCCGGCGTTCGCGCGACAGATCGAATCGTAAAGCTGGTTGCGGGACTCACAGCCGCCGACGTCGTCGTTTGCCTGCTATCCGGGGGCGGCTCGTCGCTGCTCGTGCGTCCGCTTCCCGGGATCACGCTCGCAGACAAGCAGCGCATCACCGAGCGGCTGCTCGCGTCTGGCGCGAGCATCGACGAAATCAACTGCGTGCGTCGGCATTTGTCCGCCGTCAAGGGCGGCAAGCTTGCCGCGGCCTGCACGCCGGCAAGCGTCATTACTCTCGCTATTTCCGACGTGCACGGCAACGACCCTGCGGTCATTGCGTCGGGGCCCACGGTTTCCGATCCGTCGACACCGGCAGAGGCGCTGGCCATTCTTGACCACTACTTGATTGCGATTCCCGATCATGTCCGCCGGCACCTCGAACGCACGACATTGCCGCCCGAAACGCCGCGCGCGGCGTTTCACACGCTGGCGACGAGCGATGACGCTCTCGCGGCGGCAGAATCGACTGCGAAGGAAGTCGGACTCGCGACGCTCAACCTTGGCGACCTCGCCGGCGATGCGCGTGCCTTAGCGATCGAACACGCCAAACTCGCGCTGGGGGTCGTGGCGCGGGACGGTCCAGTCGACGCGCCCTGCGTGGTTCTTTCAGGCGGCGAAACCACGGTTCGAGTGGTCGGCGACGGCCGCGGCGGTCGCAACGGAGAGTATGCGCTGCAGCTTGCGCTCAGTCTCGACGGTCATGCCGGCATCTTTGCGCTCGCCTGCGATACGGACGGCATCGACGGTTCGGGCGACAATGCCGGGTGCATCGTTGCTCCCGATTCCCTGCGCATCGCCCGCGCCCGCGGCATCGACGCCAGCGTGCTTCAGTCGAAAAACGACAGCTACGCGTTTTTCAGCGCAACGAACGGCCTCGTGACGACGGGCCCTACGCTGACGAATGTCAACGACTTCCGCGCCATCCTGATCGGCGATTGAGACGCCCCGGGCACGGCCAGCGGGCGCGGATCGAACAGGACCGCAGGAATCGCTGCCGCTTGCTTTTCCGGCGACGTATTTGTATACGAGCAGTCCCTGCCGAATTCCCGGTTACGACGATGTTTTCGCTGGATATCGACTGGTCGCAAATCGTATTCAATCTCTGGCATCTCGGGGCCGCCTACGTGCTTGCGATTCCGGTGGCGCTGGACCGCGAACGTGCAGCGCGCAGCGCCGGGCTGCGGACATTCCCGCTCGTGGCCGTCGCAGCCTGCGGCTACATGCTCGTCGGCATGTCGGTGCTCGATACCTCGGACGGTGAAGCGCGCGTCATTCAGGGTCTGATTACCGGAATCGGCTTCATCGGCGGCGGCGCCATCCTGAAAAACCGCGGCAGCGTGACGGGTACTGCCACCGCGGCGAGCATCTGGACGATGGGCCTCATCGGCATCGCGATCGCCTTCGATCGTTTCGAGGTCGCGATACTTTTGTCCCTTATCACGTTCGTTACCTTGCGCTACGTGCGGCAGCTGAAAGAGCCGGTGAGAAGCTCGGGAAGCCCTGAGGACGACGACTGACCGCGGGAAGAAAATCGCTGGATGTCAGAGGCTTACCCCCGATCTTGCTGGCAGCCACGGTGCCCGACTGAGACCTTCATCACCGTAAACTCCGGCGCCTCCGACTAGGATCGGGCCGCCATGACCTTAGACGCGCTGCGCCACGTCATTCTGCTGCTCCTCGAGGCAACGTTAGTCAGCGTCCTGCTGCTGACGTTCTTTCGGCAGCGCATCCGCTATGGCCTGATGCCGCTGTGCGTGACGCTGGGCACGTTTCAGCACCTGCAGACACATCTCGCGGCTTCGCTGTACGTGGAGGTCTGGCCCGGAATTTTCGTCAGCCCCGGCTCTGCGGTCCTGTTCACGGCGACGCTGCTGATTACGCTGCTGATCTATATTCGCGACGACGCCGTGCACGCACGATCGCTGATTCTCGGGATCGTCGCCGCGAATATCACGCTCACGCTCGTGCTGCTGCTCGCACAGCAGCACCTTGCGGATCCCGAGGTGGCCGCGGTCGCGGGACTGCATTCCGAGTTCCTGGTGCAGAGCGTCCAGCCGTTGATCTTGGGCACGGCCATGCTGTGTCTCGACGTCGTCCTGATCATAGTGCTCTACGAGTTTTTTTACCGGCTGCTGGCGAGTTCGCTGTTCGGACGCATCGCAGCGTCGATGATCTGCGTCGTATCGCTCGACACGGTCGTATTCGTCACGCTGAATTTCGCTCGGGACCCGGCATTCGCCCAGATCCTCGTCGCGGGTCTCGTGGGCAAGATTGCAGTCGCGGTTTTTTATTCGATCGTCATGGTCATGTATCTGAAACTGTTCCCCGCCTTCGAGAAAGACGCCGACGTCAAGTCCGAGCAGCTTCGGGACATCTTCCACATCCTCACATATCGCCAGCGCTACGAGCTGCTGAAGGACGAGCTGAGCCGCGACGCGCTGACCGGCGTGTTCAACCGCGGCTTTTTTAACGACAACCTGCCCCGCGAGCTCAAGCGAGCGGCCCGCCTCGGGCATACGCTGAGCCTGATGCTGATTGACCTGGACAACTTCGAGCAGATCAATGACCGCTACGGCCATCCTGCCGGCGACAAGGTCCTGGCGCTGCTCGGCGCGACGATGCGGGACGTGCTGCGCGCAGCGGACATCCCCTGCCGCTACGGCGGCGAGGAATTCGCCGTCATCTTGCCCGAGTCGCCGGTATCGGGCGCGCAGCAGATCGCGACTCGCCTCCGTTCGGCGTTCGCCGAGCGCTGCCGGACGGCGGACCTGCCGATGCCAACCGAACTCGTAACGTTCACCGCGGGCATTGCCGCGTTCCCCGACGATGCGGATACCGCGACCAGGCTGCTCGCCCTCGCCGATCAGAGACTCTACGCGGGCAAGCGTAACGGCCGAAACTGTATCGTCGCTGACGACCTGCCGGCCGAATCGGTTTTCGTGTAACGGTCAGGCCGCGGCGTTCCCGCCTACTGCTCTCTTCCCTCGAGATAGGTGGCCGCGACGTGGCGCTCGTCGCCGAGCGTCATCAACGAGAATAGTCGATCATCAACCGAGTGCGCGCGCCTGGCGCGTCGGCCACTCAGCCGCGTCGCGTCGGCGTCCAGTACGATGAAGTCCGCCTCTTTGCCCCGCTCGAAATTGCCGATTCGGTCATCCAGGTCCAGTGCCCGGGCGGCCCCGAGCGTTGCCAGATACAGTGCACGCATGGGCGGCAGGTTCTGTCCCCTGAGCTGCAAGACCTTGTAGCCCTCACCCATCGTCTGCAGGAGCGACAGCGTCGTGCCGCCGCCGACGTCCGTCGCAAGCCCGACGCGCACGCCTGCCGCGTCCATGGCGGCAAGGTCAAACAGGCCGCTGCCGAGGAACAGATTCGAGGACGGACAGAATGCCACCGCTGCGTGAGTCGCCGCGAGATTCTGGCGGTCCGAATCATCGAGATGCAGACAGTGCGCGAACACGGCACGCTCGCGCGCCAGGTCATGCGCGGCATAGACGTCGAGGTAACTCTTGCTGCGCGGAAACCGCATGGATACCTCGGCCACCTCATCCCGGTTTTCCGCCAGGTGCGTGTGCACCCAGACGTCGGGATGCTCGGTCGCGAGCCGCCCCGCCGCCGCCAGCTGATCCGGGCTCGACGTCAGCGCGAATCGCGGCGTAATCGCGTAGCCGAGCCTGCCGTGTCCGTGCCAGCGCTCGATCAGCGCCTTGCTGTCCCGGTAACCGGACTCCGCATCGTCGCGTAGATTGTCGGGACAGTTGCGGTCCATCAGCACCTTGCCCGCGATAAGACGCATGTTGCGCGCCGCGGCGGCTTCGAATATGGCCGTCGCCGAGACCGGATGCACGGTTGCGAAGACCAGCGCCGTCGTCGTGCCGTGACTCAAGAGCTCGTCGACGAACAGCTCGGCCACGTTCCGGGCGTGCTCCGCGTCGCCGAATTCCGCCTCCGCCGGATAGGCGTAGTGATGCAGCCAGTCGAGCAGCTGCTCGCCGTAGGAGCCGATAATCTCGAGCTGCGGATAATGGACGTGACAATCGATCAGGCCCGGCACGATGAGCTTGCCCGAGTAGTCGACGACGTCGACGCGATCGCCGAGTGCGGGAACGAGCTCGGCCGCCGGCCCGAGCTTGCCGATCGCACCGTCCTCGACGACCAGCAGTCCGTCCGCGAAATAATCGCAGGCAGATGCGTCACCCTGCTCGCCCGGATCGCTAAGGCAGTGCAGAATCGATGCTCGGAATGCCGCCGTCGTCATCGCCACTCACCAACCAACGTAACGACTTCGTCGAGAATGCACTCCTCGCAGTTCGGCGCGTCTCCGGCGCGATCGATGATCAGGAACTCCTGGCCGGACTCGAACGCAATCAAAGGCATGTGCCAGGCGCCGCGGCGATAGTTCACGCCCTGCCTCCCGTTCGCCCGGAATGCCCGGAGATCCCGAGCGTCGATGCTTTCCCCGGGGGGCGCAACGACGACGATGAACGGCTTTCCCGAGAGCGGAATGAAAGCCTGGCTGCCGAGCGGGTGGCGCTCGACCCGATCGATTCGATACGGCAGGCGCGTTGGCGTGCGACAGCGGGCGATGCTGACGGACACGTAGCCGTCGGCGTCGACCTCGACCGTGCACAGGTCGTCGAACCGCTCGAAGCGCGCGGTGTTCATCGGATTTGCGCGCAGCCCCGCCGTGTCGATGACGTCGCCGTAAGCCGCGAATTGCTCGCGCGACAGCGGTTCGGGCGTGAGCGTAATCGCCATCGTTCCCTAGCGCCCGATACGGCCGTACAGGCGCAGCCGGCTCACGCCGCCGTCCGGATAGATCGACATGCGAACGTGGCTGACGACGCCGATCTCCGCGATCTCGGCATCGAAATAATGCTGCTTGTGCATCTCGAGCTTGACCTCGGGAAGCAGCGTCTGCCAGCGCCCGCTGCCGTGACTGATCTCGTCATTCGGCCCGAACATCGCGGCCTCGAGCGATACACGGTCAGGATAATTGCCCTTGAAATGCGCGGTATCGACCTCGGCTTTTGCGATCCTGCCCGGATGTCCGAGCGCGAGGATGACCCAGTCGTTGCCGGGCCCGCGGCGCCGCGCCGTCTCCCAGCCGTCGCCCATGTCGACACCGCGGCCCGCGACATTGAGGTTGTGCATGCTGCCGTAGTGCTCGTCGCTGCAGGCGATGGCGCGGCCGCCGTTTTCGAGCGCAACGAGGTCGATCACCTGATCGACAGTCGAGAAATCGGGTCGCACCTCACCAAACACGCGCAGCCGGGCCACGCCGCCGTCGGGATAGATGTTCAGGCGCAGATGCGTCCAGCGCCGATCGTCGTCGATGGCAATGAAATGATGGGAATCTCCCTTGAGATCGGTTTTCGGCAGAATCTCGACCCACTCGCCCTGCGGCACGTCGTCGTCGCTGACGCAGGCGTCGATCGACGCCTCCGGCGGATAGTTGCCGGTAAAGTAACTCGTGTCTATGTCGACGCCGTGGACGACACCCGGTATGCCCAGCCGGACGATGCAATAATCGTGTCCCGGCGTGCGCCGGCGGCGGCTCTCCCAGCCGTCCATCCACTTGCCATGCAGGTCGTATTTGCCCGCGACGAATATTGGCGGATCAGGTTCGATCAAGCGCTCCTTCGCGGCAAAGAATTCATCGCTCGCAAACGTTACCCTGGTCCCGAGCCGCGGCTGCTCGAGGCGAATCCACTCGCGAAACGGCTGCGCGTTACCTGCCATCGTCGTCAGCAATGCTCAGAAGCCTCTGCCGGGCGATCTTGTGGATTTCGGCGAGCGCCGTTCGAAACTCCCGGTTGTAGTCACTGTCGAGCCGCGCGCTGAAACGCTCGAGGATTTCGTTGCGGCTTTTGCCTCGCACCGCGATCACGAACGGGAAGCCGAATTTTTTCCGGTACGCGGCGTTGAGCTCACGAAAGCGCTCGAACTCGTCCGCGCTGCACCGGTCGAGGCCTGCACTGGCCTGCTCGGCCCGTGAATCGTCGGTGAGATCTGCCGAAATTCGGGTTCTGTCGGCGAGGTCGGGATGTGCCCGAATCAGGGCAAGCTGCCGCTCGTGCGACGCGTCGTCGACGCATTTCGCCATGACATCCGCGATACGGCCCGGATCGGTGAGGCCTGCCGCGCGTGCCGCCGCATGTTCTGCTACCCACGGCGAGTGCTCGTAGACGGTGCGATAACGAGCCACGAACTCCGCTTCGGGATCGGTCATGTGCCCTCTGCCGGATAGCGATTCTGCCAGTGATCTGCGATGTCGATGCGTCGCGCAACCCAGACGTCGTCGAACGTCAGAATGTAGTCCAGAAAGCGCGCAACCGCAGCCGCGCGGCCCGGCCGCCCCGCTAGCCGGCAGTGCAGTCCGACCGACAGCATCCGCGAACCTTCCGCTCGCAGCACATCGAAGCTGTCCTTCAAATACTCGTAAAACTGCTGGCCCGAGTTGAAACCCTGGACCGTCGCAAACCGCATGTCGTTTGCATCGAGCGTGTACGGCACCATCAGCTGCGGCCGAGGCTGGGAATAGTCCCAGTACGGCAAATCGTCGGCGTAACTATCCGCGTTGTAGACAAAGCCGCCCTCTGAAGCGACGAGACGGTGCGTGTTCTCGCTGCAGCGCCCGAGGTACCAGCCGAGCGGCCGCGCACCGGTCACGCGCGTATGAATGTCGATCGCGAGCTGCAGATGCTCGCGCTCCTTCGCCTCGTCTACGCCGATATAGTCGATCCAGCGAAAGCCGTGCGTCGCGATTTCCCAGCCGGCATCCTGCATGGCGGCAACCGCCTCCGGATTGCGTTCGAGCGCCATTGCAACGCCAAACACCGTGACCGGCATGTCGCGCTCGACAAACAGGCGGCGCAGGCGCCAGAAGCCGGCACGAGCGCCGTACTCGTACAGCGACTCCATGTTCATGTGCCGCCGGCCCGCATACGCCTCGGCACCGATGATTTCGGACAGGAACGCTTCGGACACGTTATCGCCGTGCAGAACGCAGCTTTCGGCGCCTTCCTCGTAGTTGATTACGAACTGCACGGCAATGCGCGCGTTGCCCGGCCATTCGGGATCGGGCGGATGCTCACCGTAGCCGCGCAGGTCGCGCGGGTAGTTGTTGACGCTCATGGCGGCGCCTCTGCAACGCGCGCGGAGTACCAGCGGTCAATCAGGTCGCGTTCGGCCTCGGTCATGCTGGTCAGATTACCGATCGGCATGACCCGAGTCACGACGGTTTGCTGGTGGATCCGCTGTGCCTCGGCGACGATCTCCGCGTCGCTGTCGAGTGCGACGCCGCCGGGTGCCGCCGGAAACGCCGGATGCGTCGGTGCCCGGGAGTGGCAGTTCGTGCACCGCGCGTGTACGACGGCACGCACCTCGGCGAAGTCGACCGCGGCCGACGTCGATGCGGTGGATTTCGGGGCAATCAGGACGGCAACCGCGGCGAGCAACGCCGCGGCCAGCAGCATCGGCAGAATCGATGCATTGCCGGAGTGGCGAGCAACGAAATACACGCGAATCAGCGCGCCTGCAAGCGAGATCGCGATCAGAATCACCCAGTTGAATTCATGGCTGTAGGTCGCCGCGTAGTGATGGCTCGTCATGACGAACAGCACGGGCAGCGTAAAGTACGTGTTATGCACGGAGCGCTGCTTCGCACGAATGCCCGGTTCCGGGTCTGGCGCCTCGCCGCGGCGGCCGGCATCGACCATTTTCTTCTGCCCCGGAATGATCACGAAAAACACGTTCGCAACCATGATCGTCCCGAGCACGGCGCCGAAGTGCATGTAGGCACCGCGCCCGCCATACAGTGCGCACAGGGACCAGGCCAGGAGCGACGTGAGAGCCAGCAAGACGCCGGCAAGCACGCGCTCGTTCCGACCCAGCGGCGACCGGCAAAGCAGATCATAGACGAGCCAGCCGCCCACAATGAAGGCGACGGCTGCGCCAACCGCGGCCGCAACCGACAGGTCGGCCACGCCCGGATCGATGAGGTAAACCCGGGCGCCGTACCAGTAGATCAGCGCAAGCAGCAGCATCCCCGAGATCCACGTCGTGTAAGCCTCCCACTTGAACCAGTGCAGGGTCTTCGGGATTTCCGCTGGCGAAACGCGGTATTTCTGCGCATGGTAGAAACCGCCGCCGTGCACGGACCAGAGCTCGCCGGCGATGCCTTTGGCCGCGCCGCCCGACGTCCGGGGAGCCTCGAGGTGATTATCGAGCCAGATGAAATAGAACGACGAGCCGATCCACGCGATGCCGGCAATGAAGTGCAGCCAGCGCAGCAGGAGGTTCAGCCAGTCCGCAACATACGCTTCCATGCTAGGTGCGAATCGGCGTAACAATCGCTGTCGACGTCGGCACCGCCGATCGCGCTCTGCGCTCATAAACCTGCAACAACTGCGCCACGACGCCGATCGCGATTTCGGCCGGCTTCTTGCCGCGGATGCCTGCGACACCGATCGGGCAAACCAGCTTGTCGATCGCTGAGGCCGGCACTCCCACCGCACGAAAACGTTTTTCGAATCGGCGCCGTTTGGTTTTCGATCCAATCAGGCCGCAGTAGGCCGCATCGCCTCGCCTCAGAATCTGCTGGCAGATGTCGAAATCGAGTCCGTGGCTGTGGGTCATGACGAGATAGAAACTGCTCGGCGGCATCGCGGCGACCTCCAGGGCGGGATCGGCGGTTTCGATCGTCTGAATCGCGGACGTCGTCTGCGGAAATACGTTCCGGCGGCTGTCGACCCAGCGAACGCTGCAGTCGAGGCCCGCCAGTGCCCCGACGACCGCAGAGCCCACGTGACCCGCGCCGAAGATGGCGATATTGAAACCGGTCGGTGCGACCGTCTCGTACAGGAAATCGCCGCCGCGCTCGGCGCCGCTCCCCGCAGCGAGCAGCTCACGTGCCTTCGCGGTTGCGGCATCGGGTAACGCTCCCCCGCTGCGGGTCACGCCGCGCTCCGTGACTACGAACTTGCCGCTGCCTGGCCTCGTTCCCGTTACGAGCACCGCCGGCTGACGGCGGCCGTGCAGCGCCAGAAGCTCGCGCAGCCAATCCGGCGGACCGCCTGCATACGGCTCGAACAACACGTCGACGATGCCGCCGCAGCACTGGCCCATGGACGGTCCGAGCGGAAACCTTCGCAGCGCGGGCTCCGTGTTGCCGCCGATCAGCTCGAATGCAATTCGCACACAGCGGTATTCGAGCTGGCCGCCGCCGATCGTGCCGATCGCGTCCCGCTGCGTGACCAGCATTTTCGCGCCGACTTCGCGCGGCGCGGAGCCGCGGACGCCGGCAACCGTCACGAGCACGGCGGGATTGCCCGCGGCCAGCATTCGATCGAGATCGTCGAGCCAGCCCGTCACAGCGTCCCGCCCTCGATCGCCCGCAGAACGGCCTCCGGCGTCGCCGGTGCCGGGAGCTCCGGCAGAGGATTGGCATCGGTCGCGATCGCATCCCGCAGCGCATGAAAAACGGAAATGCCCAGCATCAGCGGCGGCTCGCCGACGGCCTTCGAGCGGTAAATAGTGTCTTCGCGATTCGCAGCGTTTTGCAGCAGCTCTACGCGAAAATCGACGGCCAGATCAGAGCACGTCGGAATCTTGTACGTCGACGGCGCATGGGTTTTCAGCTCCCCGGATTCATTCCACCAGAGCTCCTCAGACGTCAGCCAGCCGACACCCTGCACGAAGCCGCCCTCGACCTGGCCGAGGTCGACGGCCGGATTCAGCGAGTCGCCGCAGTCATGAAGAATGTCGACGCGAAGAATCCGGTGCTCGCCCGTCAGCGTGTCGACAATGACTTCGCTCACGGCGGCACCGTACGCAAAATAGAAGAACGGTCGCCCGCTGAACGTCTTGCGGTCGTAGTTGATCTTCGGCGTCTTGTAGAAGCCGGTTGCCGAAAGCGACACGCGATCGAACCACGCGAGCTGAACGAGCTCCTCGAATGTGAGCGTCTGCCCGCCGATGCGAACGCGATCGCCACCGAATGCGATAACGGCCTCCGGCACCGAGAAATGCCGAGCCGCGAACGCCGTCAGGCGGGCACGGATCTTCGCCGCCGCGACCTGCGCGGCCTTGCCGTTGATATCGGAGCCGCTCGAGGCGGCGGTTGCGGACGCGTTCGGTACCTTGCTCGTATCGGATGCGTTGCTGCGAATGCGCTCGATGCTGATGCCGAACTCATCGGCAACCACCTGCGCAACCTTGATGAACAGGCCCTGCCCCATCTCGGTGCCCCCGTGATTCAGGTGCACCGACCCGTCCTTGTAAACGTGCACCAGCGCACCGGCCTGGTTCAGGTGCGTGGCCGTGAACGAGATCCCGAATTTTACCGGCGTCATCGCGATGCCGCGTTTCAGAATGTTGCTCGCGCGGTTGAAGTCGCGGATTTTTGCGCGCCGCGCCTTGTAATCGGCATCGCCCTCGAGCTTGTCGAACAGGTCATGGATGATGTTGTCATCGACGGTCTGGGAATACTGCGTGACGTTGCGATCGTGGATCCCGTAAAAATTGCGCCGCCGCACGTCGACAGGGTCCAGGCCAAGCGTGCGCGCGATGTCGTCGATCGCATATTCGATCGCAAACATGCCCTGCGGACCGCCGAAACCGCGAAACGCCGTATTCGACACGGTGTTCGTCTTGCAGCGATGCGAAGTAATGGTGACGTTTTCGAGGAAATACGCGTTGTCGCAGTGGAACATCGTGCGATCGTTGACCGGACCAGAGAGGTCGGCAGAGATGCCGCAGCGCGACGCGAATACGAAGTCGATACCCTGGATGCGCCCGCTATCATCGAACCCTACGTCGTAGTCGATCAAGAAATCGTGCCGTTTGCCGGTCATGAGCATGTCGTCGTCGCGATCCAGCCTGAGCTTGCACGCGCGTCCGGTCTTGTCTGCCATGATCGCCGCGATACAGGCCACCGGGGCGGCCTGCGTTTCCTTGCCGCCGAATGCGCCGCCCATCCTGCGGCACACGACCACGACGTCTTTTGACTCCCGCCCCGTCGCGCGCGCAACGAGATGCTGGACCTCGTCGGGATGCTGGGTCGAGCTGTAGACGAGAAGGTTTCTGTCCTCCTGCGGTATTGCGGCTGCAATCTGGCCTTCGAGATAGAACTGGTCCTGTCCGCCGAGCTCGAGCCTGCGTGCGACCCGGTGCGGCGACTGCGCCAGCGCAGCCTCCACCGCGCCGCGCCGGATCGTCTCCGTCGGCAGCACGAACGACTGTTTCTCGACGGCGGTGAGCGGGTCGAGGACGGCCTCGAGCTCTTCGTAGTCGATGTGCGCCAATGCGACGGCCCGGCGCGCCTCGTCGACCGTCGTCGCCGCCACGGCGAACACGGCCTGGCCCGCGTATTCCACGGTGTCTTCGGCCAGGATCGGCTCGTCGGCCACGATCGGCCCGCAGTTGTTGGCGCCGGGGATGTCGCGAGCGACGCACGTGGCGACGACGCCGCGCGCGTTCGCGACCGCCGTGAGATCGACGCGGTGGATACGGGCGTGCGCCTTCGCGCTCAGGCCAACGGCGACGTGCAGCATGCCGCGCGGTTCAGGAAGGTCGTCGGTATAGGCCGCACGTCCGGTCACGTGCAGGTGCGCACTGTCGTGGGGCAATGCCTTGCCGACGGCGCGATCGCTCATTTGCCGCGCAGCCTTATCGTCCATAGCCGTACAGCGATTCGCCGAAGTCACTGCGTGTCTCGAGGTAGAAGCGGCGCAGCAGGTTTTGACAGACGCGCAGCCGGTAGTCCCGCGAGGCCCGCATATCCGTTATAGGGGAAAAATCCTTTTCGAGTGCACGCGCCGCGGCGTCGATCGCGGCTTCGTTCCAGACCTGGCCGGCAAGCGCGCGCTCGCAGTGCTCGGCACGCTTGATCGTCGCCGCGAGACCGCCGGCCGCGATGCGAATCGAGGCGACGCGTTCGCCGTCGAGTGCGAGCCGATACGCGGTGCACACGGCCGAGATGTCCTGATCAAAACGCTTCGACACCTTGTAACTCTGCAGGACGACTCCGTCACGCGGCGTCGGGATCCGAACGGTTTCGATGAACTCGCCGGGCGCAAGATCATTGACCTGGTAGTCCAGGTAAAAGTCTTCGAGCGTTACCTCGCGATGCTGCCCGCCGCGGCGCAGGAGGATCGTGGTCCCCGCGGCCATGAGTGCGGGCATCGAATCGCCGATCGGCGAGCCGTTAGCGATATTGCCGCCCAGCGTTGCCGCGTTCCGTATTGGGGGAGACGCAAACCGAAGGAACAGCTCGTCGAGCAGCGGGTAATGCTTCAGGATCACGGGCATCGCTTCGGTCAGCGTCACGGCCGCCCCGATTTCGATGTGCGCCGGCGCCTCGCGAATTTCCGTGAGCTCGGCGACGCGCCCGGTGTAGATGACGACGTCGAGCCGCCGATGTTGTTTCGTCACCCATAATCCGACGTCGGTGCCGCCCGCGAGCAGCGTGGCCCGGGGGTGTTGCTCGAGAAGACGGGCAAGTTCGTCCACTTCCTGCGGCGCGAAAAACCGGCGTCCGTCGTGATTCACCGACAGAGCAATTCGTCGTACGAGCGAGCGCAGCTTCTTAACATGCGGCGCCGGCGCCGCGCCGGTACCTGCCGGCTGGCGCAGCCAGTCACCGTCATCGCCCGCGATGCGATACATCGCCTCGGCGGCGGCGATAATCGGCCGATAGCCGGTGCAGCGACACAGATTGCCCGCCAGCGCGTCGTCGACGTCGCGTCGGGACGGTTTTGGATTCGTCTTGTAGAGCGCGAACAGCGACATGACGAAGCCCGGCGTGCAGAAGCCGCACTGTGACCCGTGATGCTCGACCATCGCCCGCTGCACGGGATGCAGGTCGCTGCCCGGGGGTGCGAGACTCTCTACCGTGATGAGTTCCTTACCGTCCAGCGTCGCCAGAAACTGGATGCAGGAATTGACCGCGCTGAGCGTAATCTCGTCGCCGGCTCGCGCCACTTCGGCCACGACCACCGTACACGCTCCGCAGTCGCCCTCGGCGCAGCCTTCCTTCGTTCCCGTGCGACGCAGATCCTCGCGCAGGAACTGCAGCACCGTGCGCGTCGGGTCCACGTCTTCGAGTTCGATGAGCTCGCCGTCGAGCAGGAAGCGCACGGTTCCGACCGCGGTTTCGTCTGCTGTCGCACTTGCCGCCATGACGCTCAGCTGCCGCGATAGGTGGAATAACTCCAGGGCGAAACCAGGAGCGGTACGTGATAGTGCTCGTCGGCGCTTACGCTGAACCGGATTACAATTGTCGTAAGGAACGCCGGTTCCCGGTCGATGTCCCCGCGCCGCGAAAAATACTCGCCAACGTCGAACTCGAGTTCGTAGGTGCCGGCCCGCATGCGCTTGCCGTCGAGGAGCGGAGCATCCGTGCGGCCGCCCGCATTGCTGCGTGTCGACGCCAGGAGTTCGCGTTCTGCAGCCACGGCGTACAGCCGGATACCAACGTCTGCGGCCGGCATCCCGTTCGCAGTGTCCAATATGTGTGTCGTCAGGCGTCCCACGACTTCTCCGGATCGCTCAGTGCCGTCTATTATACGTCGCCGCTGGCCGCCACGGGCCTGGGAACTAATGCGCAGCTCCTTGTATTGTGTCGATTTTCCTGAGAAAGAATTCGCCGGATACGAAGTCGCTGTCCGGCGCGGGCGTGGTGCTGCGCCGGGAAACGGCTGCCCGGCGATGGTACGCTATGCCGCGTTTTTTCGCGCACTCGTAGCAACGGGAATTCGATGGGTCACGACACAGAGCTTCTCGGAATCAGCAATGCAATCGTCGACGTGCTCGCGCATGTCGATAAGGACTTTCTGAACGAAATCGGCGCGGCGCCCGGTTCCATGACCCTGATCGACGAGGCGCGTGCTCGGGAGGTCTACTCGATGATGGGTCCCGCCACGGAGATGTCGGGCGGATCCGTCGCGAATACGATTGCGGGCTTTGCAAATCTCGGCGGCAGCGCAGCGTACATCGGCCGCGTCCGGGCGGACCAGCTCGGCGAAATCTTCAATCACGACATGCGTTCACTGGGCGTCGATATTCGCCTTGCGCCGGCTGCAGACGGTGCACCCACCGCCCGCAGCCACATACTGATTACGCCCGACGGCCAGCGCACGATGCAGACGTATCTCGGCGCATGCACCGAGCTCGGCGCCGGCGACATTTCGCCGGAGACGATAGGCGCTCCGATGGCGGTGCTGCTGGAAGGCTACGTCTGGGATCTCCCTGAGGGACCGGAGCTTACGGATAAGGCCATACGAATCGCGAAGAGCAACGGCGCCGCGGTCGCGCTCTCCCTGTCGGACTCGATGTGTGTCGAGCGGCACCGCGAGGCTTTCGAGTCTGCAGTGCGTAACGGTGTCGACATCGTCGTGGCCGACGAGGACGAGATCAATGCGCTGATGCAGACGGATTCGTTCGAGGATACGCTCGATGCGATACGGCCCTACGAGAATCTGTTCGTGATGACACGCTCCGAGCAGGGGTCCGTGATCGTGCAGGGTGAAGAGCGCATCCTGCAGCCGGCGATCCCGGTCGACAGAGTGATCGACTCGACCGGCGCCGGCGACGCGTACACTGCGGGATTCCTCTACGGCTGGGTGAACGATCGGACGCTCGCCGAATGCGCGCGGCTGGGTACGTTTTGCGCAACGAAAGTCATCCAGCAAATCGGCGCACGCATCGAGCCCGGCCTGCTCGACGATTACGCCGGGGACATTCCGCCAACGAATTGAAGCTCCGCGCCGACGCCGGCTTGGCGAGTTCTTTCGCCGAGCGGAATGTCCCCTTGTAATACACCGACATCGCGGCCGTACGCTGTGGGCCTTACCGTGGGAGCCCGCCATGTGGGCGATCAATCGCGCGAAGCCGGGGCCATTCCGCCAGCGAACTGAACACCTGCGCCAGCTGCACCTCGGCTAATCCTGTTGCCTAGCGGAATGTCATCTGCCTATGCCCCGATCGGGTGCCAGGTCGTCTTGATCTCCTGCGTGTCGCGGATCAGGTACGGATGCTGCTGGCCGGCATCGCTCCACTTCACGCCGGTGCGGCGCATGACGCGCTTGATGTTGTCAGCCGCCGCTTCCTGGATGGCCTTCGCCGTCCGGCTGTCACCGTCGCAGAAAATAATCGCATTGACGTCCATGTGTGACGCGAACTGTCCTGTCAGTTCGGCGCGATGACCGGTCAGTATATTCACGACGCCCTTCGGCACATCGGATGCGTGCAGCACCTCGGCAAAGCTGACTGCCGACAGCGGCAGCCGCTCCGACGCGAGCACGACGCAGGTATTGCCGCCGACGATAGTCGGCGCCACGTTCGAGACGAGCCCGAGCAGTCCGCTGTCGTTCGGCGCCAGGATCGCGACGACGCCGGTCGGCTCGAGCACCGAAAAGTTGAAATGCGATGAGCTGACGGGGTTCACCGAGCTGAAGACCTGCTGGTACTTGTCCGCCCAGCCTGCGTAATAAATCAGCCGGTCGATCGCTTGCTCGACTTCCTTTTGCGCTGCGCGCGACGCGACGCCCTGGCGCGAAAGCTCGTCGGCAAACTGCGCCCGCCGACCCTCGAGCATCTCGGCAATGCGGTACAGGATTTGGCCGCGCAGGTAGGCACTCGCACCGGCCCATCCGGCCTGCGCGCTGCGCGCAGCGACGACGGCGTTGCGAAAATCCTTGCGACTCCCTCTGCACACGTTCGCAATGACGCGGCCTTTCCTGTCCTCGAGCGCGAAATAGCGCCCGGACTCGGTGCGCGGAAACTTGCCGTCAATATAAATCTTGTAGGTTTTTGCAACGGGAACGCGTTCTGCTGCGGTAGCCATCGTCACGCCTCCAGCTTCAGGTACGCGTCGAGGCCATGCAGGCCGCCCTCACGGCCTACGCCACTCTCTTTGTAGCCGCCGAACGGCGACGTCGGATCGAACTTGTTGAACGTATTCGCCCAGATGACGCCGGCACGCACACTGCGCGTTATCCGGAAAATTTTTGCGCCCTTGTCGGTCCAGATGCCGCCGGACAGCCCGTAGGGCGTGTTGTTCGCCTTCGCAATTGCTTCGGTGAACGTGCGAAACGTCTGCACTGCGAGAACGGGCCCAAATATTTCTTCCTGCACAACGCGGTTCGACTGCGACACGCCGGTGAATATCGTCGGCCGGCACCAGTAGCCCTTTTCCGGCATGGGGCAGCTGCTCTGGTGAATCGTCGCGCCCTCCTCTCGTCCGATCTCGAGGTAGGACTCGATTTTCTCGAGCTGCGGCCGCGAGTTGATCGCGCCGATGTCCGTGTTCTTGTCGAGCGGATCGCCGATGATCAGCGTTTCCATGCGCGCCTTGAGTTTGTCGATCACCTCGTCCGCAACGGCCTCCTGCACGAACAGCCTCGACCCCGCGCAGCACACGTGGCCCTGATTGAAAAAGATGCCGTTGACGATGCCCTCGACAGCCTCATCGATCGCCGCGTCGGCAAAGATGATGTTCGCCGCCTTGCCGCCGAGCTCCAGCGTGTACCTCTTCTTCGTGCCGGCGAGCGCTTTCTGTATCACGCGCCCGACGTCCGTGGACCCGGTGA
>JBFJOC010000011.1:0-59458 GCA_041617855.1 Woeseiaceae bacterium
CGCCGGCCGCGTGCGCGCCCATGACGGCGCTCAGGCCGACGCCGCCCATGCCGAATATCGCGCAGCTGCGGCCCGGCTCGAGCCGGGCCGTGTTGAACACGGCCCCGACGTCGCCGCGCTGTTCGGCTGCGCGGTAATGACCGGCGTCGGGGCCGTGTTCAACACGGCCCGGCTCGAGCCGGGCCGCAGCTGCGCGATATTCGGCATGGGCGGCGTCGGCCTGAGCGCCGTCATGGGCGCGCACGCGGCCGGCGCGAACCCGATCGTTGCGATCGACGTCCTGGACGCAAAGCTCGGGGTCGCCCGCGAGCTCGGCGCGACGCACGTCGTCAACGCGGCGGCTGACGACCCTGTGGAAGCGGTTCGCGAGCTGACGGGCGGCGGTGCCGACTACGGTATCGAGGTCGTCGGCAGCGAAACCGTGCTCGTGCAAGCCTACGACGCGACGGCGCGCGGCGGTACGACCGTGACGGTGGGCCTGCCTCACCCGAGCAGGCAGTTTTCCGTGCCGGCCGTCAGCCTCGTCGCGGACGAGAAAACCGTGCGTGGCTCCTACATGGGCTCTGCTGTCCCGGTTCGCGACCTGCCGCGGTTCATCGCGATGTACCGGGCCGGGCTGCTGCCGGTCGACAAGCTGCTGTCGGCGAGCATCGAGCTCGACGACATCAACGGGGCTTTCGACGCGCTCGATCGTGGCGACGCGGTACGCCAGGTCGTACAGTTCAGGTCGGCGTGAGGAATGACGAGCAAGGCCTGCGCTGCATAGTGGCGGCTGTAACGGGCATACGGTTTACCGATACCGCAACCGCTCCAGATCATGCTCGATCCGGCGGTCGCTACTCGTGCCCTGCGGCCGCATGCCAAAATCATGGCCGCCGCCTTAGTCGACGATTTCGAAGCAGGATTCAAGGATCCGCCGCCGTCGGCACGCCCGCGCAGCCGGTGGCGCTGGATGTACGGCAACGGTGCACTACGATGAAGATTTGGTGAAATGAGAACAGATGTCGCTATTATCGGTTCCGGACCTGCCGGCCTGATGCTCGGGCATCTGCTCCGCCAGGCGGGAATCGACTGCATCATCGTCGAGCGCCAGAGCGAGGCGCACGTCAAGGGCCGGATACGTGCCGGCGTGCTCGAGGATACGACGACGCATATTCTTGGGCAGCTCGGCATCGACGCGCGCATGAAAAGTCTGGGCCTCCCGCATGGCGGCGTCAACCTGGCGGACGGGGAGCGGCTGATTCGCATCGATTTCGAGAAGCTGACGGGTCGCCTGGTGACCGTCTACGGACAGACAGAAGTGACCCGGGACCTGATCGACGCGGCGCCCGAGCGCGGCCTCGATATCCTGTGGCAGGCGGCGGAGGTCGCACTGCACCACATCGACTCCGAGTCGCCGTACCTGACGTTGCGTCTCGGCGGCGAGGAAAGACGCGTCGACGCGCGCTTCATCGCCGGCTGTGACGGTTTTCACGGACCGTCACGCGAGGCTGTTCCCGAGCCGGTCGGTCGCAGCTACGAATGCAGGTATCCATTCGGCTGGCTCGGAATCCTGGCGGACGTGCCGCCCTGCAACCGTGAGCTGATCTACGCAAATCACGCGCGCGGTTTTGCGCTGGCGTCGATGCGCTCACCGACCCGGAGCCGCTACTACGTTCAGGTGCCGATCGAGGAGAAGCTCGACGACTGGTCGGATGAGCGCCTGTGGGACGAGCTCGAGACACGGCTCGGCCCGGCGGTTGCACCGCACATCAGACGAGGTCCGGCGCTGGAGAAATCCATTGCACCGCTGCGGTCATTCGTGTTCGAGCCCATGCGCTACGGCAGCCTGTTCCTGGCCGGCGATGCCGCGCACATCGTGCCGCCGACCGGGGCGAAGGGGCTAAATCTGGCGGCGTCCGACGTCGCTTACCTGTCCGATGCGCTGATCCGCTGGTTTGGAAACGGCGACGCGTCGGGCATCGATGGCTATTCCGCACGCGCACTGGCGCGCGTCTGGAAGTCGGAGCGCTTCTCGTGGCAATTGACGAAGCTGATGCACCGATTTCCGGCAGACGGGCCGTTCGAACGTCGCATGCAGGTCGCGGAGCTCGAATACATCGCCGCCAGCGAAGCAGCCCAGAAATGCATTGCCGAGAACTACGTCGGCCTGCCGCTTTGAGCCTGCTTCGCGCGCTATCGCATCAGCGGGCGTGTTGCAATGGAAGTCTCGGTTGTTATCGTTGCGTGCTTACGTTGCACGAAGCGCCGTGATCGCTGTCATAACACGCCGATCTGAAATTCCGACGAGCAGATGGCAGAGTATTTTCCCAACGTCGGCGGCTAACCCGGTGATTGCGGTAAAGTGCGGCCGTATCGCTTGCATCCGCTGCTGCCGCGATGCTCTCGACGGATCGGTCACGGTAAACTATGCTGCCGCATCGCAGGGGCGGACCGTATCAGGGCTAGGGAGGTCGCTTCCCGACAAAACGCGTGGCGACGCAGAGGCCCCGGCGAACCGCGAGCACTGACATATTCCTATGAGCGCATCGATCGCAACACGAGTTCTCTTTGTCTGCATGGGCAATATCTGCCGCTCGCCGACCGCGGAGGGCGTATTCAGGCATCATGTGCGGGAGGCGGGGCTGCTCGAGACGATTCATGTCGATTCGGCAGGCACCCACGCCTATCACGAGAACGAACCGCCGGACCGCAGGGCACAGGCCGCGGCAGAACGTCGGGGTATCTCGTTGCAGGGTATCCGGGCCCGAGCCGTCGAAGAAGAGGATTTCGAGCGCTTCGACCTCGTGCTGGCGATGGATCGCGATAATCTCGCGCTACTGCAGGAACGGTCCGATCCGACACATCATCACAAAATTCGACTGTTCCTCGAGTTTTCGGGCGGATCACAGCTCGAGGTACCGGATCCGTATTATGGGGGGGCCACGGGCTTCGAGCGTGTGCTAGATCTCGTCGAGGAAGCGTCACGTGGCCTGCTTGCGGAACTGTCGAAGGCGCGTCCCTGAGTGAAGCGCGCTCGCCACCGCGAACATTCCGCCACGCGAGAGAACGGGCTTCGTGCCGACGCGTCTCGCAGTCCACCAGCGTGGCGGCAGTCCCCGGTGGGTGGTGGATCGCGGCCATGGGCCGCTCCCACGGACAGCCGCTTCATGGGAATCGTCATCGTGGGAGCGCCATCTTGGCGCGACTATTGCGGCTGAGTCGCTCTCGCACATCCTTGCGCTCAAGCGACACAACGACGTCCTGTCTCAAAAGCTGCTCCTACGCGTCGCCGCGCGGCGTGTCGCTGCTTGGTGGCGACGCCTGCGGCGCCGGCTTGTCTGCGGGTGGCTGCGGAGCCGTAGCCGGCGGCGTCTCCCAGGGGAGCAGGCGGCCTTCGGGCTTTCTCTCTTTCGGCGTCGTCGCCGCGGCGGCTTCGCCGGACGAGCCATCGCCTTCACGCGCTTCAGGATGCGGTGCCGCAGCCGGCGCAGGGGCCGGCTTTTCCGGTTTAGGCTTGGCTGTGTCGTCTGCCTTTTTCGTGTCGGTTCGTGCCTTGGCCGCAGCGGATTCGGGCGCCGGTCCAGCCGGTGTCTTGGCGACCTCGGGCCCGCTTACGGGTGCCTGATCCCGCGACTTAGCCGGGTCGGCGCTGCTGCCCTTGCTGCGTTCGCTCGGCGCCTGCGCCTGCCTTGATGCCTTGTTTTCATCGCCCGCGTCCGCTGCGCGCCGCCTGCGGCGACCGCCGCGACTTCTCCGCGTGCGGGGCGATTTACGCTGGTCACCGCGGGACTTACTGGCGCCCTGCTTCTGTGCCTTTTCGCGCGGCGAGTCTCCCGCCTGTTTTTGTGCTTTTTTCTTCGCTGCCGGTTTCCTGTCGCCTGACTTGCGTCCGGCCTTGCGCTTGCTGCCACGCTGCTCTGTGGCTTTTTGCTCCGACGATTTTGACGCGCCGCGCCGGCCGCGCTGCGCTGCGCGCCCGCCCGCCTTTTTGCGCCGAGCCGGAGACCGGGACCGCTTTTTTTGCTGGCGGTCGCTGTCAGCTGAGAAAAGACCGAGCAGCGTCGCCCAGATGCTCTTTTTAGCCACTTTGCGCCGCGGTGCAGGGGTTGTGGGCTTGACGACTTCGATCGCCGCTTTTTCCACGACCTTGCGTTCCTGCACGGCCGGCGGGATTTCAAGTTCCTGCTCGGTATCCGCGAGCGTATAGCTGATGCCGACGTTTTCGGGCAGCTCGGTCTGATCATCGCGTACTCGGCGAACCTCGTAGTGCGGCGTCTCAAGACGCGAGTTTGCGACGAGCACGACCTGGGTGTCGTGACTCGTCTCCAGATTTCGAACCCAGTCACGCTTTTCATTGAGCAGGTACGTCGCGACTTCGACAGGCAGCTGCGCAATTACCTTGGCCGTGCGCTCCTTGCGAGCCTCCTCGCCGATGATGCGTAGAATCGCGAGCGCCAGCGACTCCACACTCCGAATCGTGCCGAAGCCCGAGCAGCGAGGACAGGTGTGGTAGCTCGACTCTCCGATGGACGGTCGCAGTCGTTGCCGCGACATCTCAAGTAAGCCGAAACGCGATATCTTGCCGATCTGCACGCGAGCCCGGTCTGCGCGAACGGCTTCGCGCAGACGGTTTTCGACATCCCGCTGATGCCGCTGTGGACCCATGTCGATAAAGTCGATGACGACGAGACCGCCGAGGTCGCGGATGCGCAGCTGCCGCGCGATCTCGTCTGCGGCCTCGAGGTTCGTGTTCAATGCGGTTGCCTCGATATCGCCGCCCTTGGTGGCCCGCGCGGAATTGATATCAATAGAGACGAGCGCCTCCGTGTGGTCGATGACAATACTGCCGCCCGAGGGCAGAGACACGCCGTGCGCAAACGCCGATTCGATCTGGGACTCGATCTGGTAACGGGTAAACAGCGGTACAGGGTCGGTGTAATGTTTCAGTTTGCGCAGGTTGTGCGGCATGACCTGCTCTATGAATTCGTAAGCTTCCTGGTAAGTCGCTTCATCGTCGACAAGGATTTCGCCGATTTCGGTCGTCAGGTAATCACGCAGTGCGCGAACGACCGCGTTGCTCTCACGGTAGATCAGAAACGGGGACGGTTGCTGCAGAACGACGTTCAGTATCGCCTGCCAGACCGACATCAAATTTTCGAGGTCCCAGGCGAGTTCCTCGGCACTGCGGTCGATGCCGGCTGTGCGCAGTATTACGCTCATGCCAGGTGGCACTTCGATCTCGGTCAGTGACTTGCGCGCAAGTTCGCGATCCTGGCCGACGATACGGCGCGAAACGCCGCCGGATCGGGCCTTGTTCGGCTTGAGTACGATGAAACGTCCGGCCAGGCTGACGTAGGTCGTCAGCGCGGCGCCTTTGTTACCGCGCTCTTCCTTGTCGATCTGGACGACAATGTCCTGGCCTTCCTTCAGTACCTCGCGGATGTTCGGCTTCGCGCCTTTCTCTAGCTCCGCGACGAAGTATTCGCTCGAGATTTCCTTGAGCGGCAGAAAGCCATGGCGCTCTGCGCCGTAATCGACGAACGCGGCTTCGAGGCTGGGCTCGATCCGGGTGATCTTGCCCTTGTATATGTTGGCTTTCTTACGTTCGCTGGCGGGTAATTCGATATTCAGGTCGTATATGCGTTGGCCATCGACCAGTGCTACGCGCAACTCTTCCTGCTGAGTTGCATTGATCAACATTCTCTTCATGGTGCCCTACTTGATAAATGTGGGAGGGCAGCGGAGCGACGCGGGTTTCGCAGGGTGCGTCACGCAGGCGCGGCGCGGCCAGTGCGGCGCCGACGACATGACGAATACGATCGATGCAGACGTCAAGCTGCAGCATCGCGTCGAGGATCAGAATCAGCATGATTTCCCTGCGGCGGAGACGCGCTGGCGCTCGTTACCGGTACAACTCGCTGCCATTCGAAATCCGGCCGCGCACGCGGCGAGGCCAAAAATATCCAAAGTCGCTAAATCTAAGACGGCTGGCCCGGCTCGGGCGCCGCCTGAATAACTGTGCCGCCCCGGCAGAGTGCCCGGAGTGCCGCACGGCGCTAATATAGCACAGACCATAGTCCCATCAACTCATTGATCATGCAGCAAAAGTCACGCGCGCTGCCGACGGGCCGCCACCGCGGCGTGCGGAAGATTCGGATCGACGCCGACAGCGCCGGCCAGCGTATCGATAATTTCCTGAGCCGTGAGCTGCCGGGGGTGCCCAGAAGTCGGCTGTACCGGTTGCTGCGCCGCGGGGAGGTGCGCGTCAACGGGGGTCGGATTCGGGCAACCTACCGGCTCAAGGCTGGCGACGAGGTGCGGGTGCCGCCAGCACGGGTTCGGGCGCCTGGGGCGGCGCCCGGCGATGCAGCCGCGGCGGAGATCCTGGACTGCGTTATCTATGAGGACAAGGGGATCCTTGTCATCGACAAACCTGCGGGCCTCGCCGTGCACGGTGGCAGCGGGATCAGTCACGGCGTAATCGAGCTGCTGCGCCATGCCCGGCCTGAGCTTCGCGAACTGGCGCTCGCGCATCGTTTGGACCGCGAAACGTCGGGCTGCCTCGTCATCGCAAAACGCCGCAGTGCCCTCCGAAGCCTGCATGCGAAGTTTCGCGCAGGCGTCGTGGAGAAAAATTATCTCGCCCTGGTCATTGGGGACTGGCAGCTCGGCGAGCGGCTGATCGATGCACCGCTTCTCGTACGGCATCGACGAGGCGGCGAGCGCCATGTTGTTGTAAACCCGGACGGTAAGCCTGCGCATACCCGGGTGCGCTTATCGCGCCGCTATGCGCGCTACAGCCTCGTTTGCTGCGAACCGGAGACCGGCCGCACGCACCAGATTCGCGTGCACCTGCAGCATCTCGGATTTCCGATCGTCGGCGACGAGCGCTATGGGGACAAAGCTGAAAACCGGCGCGCCCGAGAGATGGGGCTGAAACGACTGTTCCTTCACGCACAGTCCATCGCGTTTCCGGATGCGAGCGGCAACGAGTCCCATTTCACGGCGCCGCTACCCGATGATCTGAAGGCATTTCTGGCGCACCTGGACAGCTACGGCTAAGCAGACATTCCTCAGCTCAAGGGGACATTCCGCATTTTCCGCACAGGAAAATGCGGAATGTCCCGTTACGGCAAGAGGTACCCCAACTGCCGCAATCGATCCGCGAGCCAGATCATCGGCAGGCCGATCAGCGCGGTCGGATCGGTCGTCTCGACGGACTGAAACAGAACAAAACCTGCGCCTTCGACCTTGAAGCTGCCGGCGCAATCGTACGGCTCGTCGAGATGCAAATACGCTTCGGCCAGGCGTCGGTCGAAGTTTCGAAAGCGTACCGTCGTGGTATCGACGTGCTCGTAGCGGGTCCGGCTCTGTGGTTCGAGCACGCAAACCGCGGTCGTGAAGACCACCGTCTTGCCGGTAACGGCAAGCAGCTGTTCGATCGCATTTCCATGATCACCGGGTTTGCCCAGAATGCGGCCATCGAGGTCGGCAAGCTGATCGGCGCCGATGACCAGCGCGTCCCGCGCGTGCATCGATACTGCCTCGGCCTTCTTGCGCGCCAGGTGCGCGGCGCGTGCTTCGGGCTCCAGATCGACTGGCTGGCGCTCGTCGATATCGGGTGACACGCAGTCGAAGTTCGTCAGGATGCGGTCCAGCAGTTCGCGCCGGTATGGCGACGACGAGGCCAGGATGAGCCGCGGTGCAGACGGGTTTTGCATCGATAAATCAATCGCTTGCCGCAAGAATGGCGAGTGTACTTCGTTTATGTTCAATTGCGACGTTTTTCGAATCCCGCGCTTTGACACGTGCCGCGGTGGTCCTTATCATGCGCGCGCGATGGGCAATGCGCTGCGTGATCGCCGCACGCCGGCGGACCTTGCGACTGCCGGGCAGGTCATTGAAATTGCTGAGAAAATCGGCACATTCAGGCGGCTTGCTGCGGCCGTGGAGCACGACCTGGGCGCGCTGCCCGCAGCGACATTACCCAGCGAGTGGCGGGACGCGGCCGTGACCGGCCGGCTCAGCTTCGGTTTTGCCGATGCGCACGAACGCCTGCCGATGCTCGAGGGGCGCGTCAGCGTCACGACGGACGCCGTCTGTCAACGCTGTCTCGAGCCGTTCAAGCTGCCCGTGACCGCCGAGCTGCGGTTACTGTTCCCCGGCGAGGGCGGCGCTTCGGCCGCGGCCGAAGGCCTCGAGGTCTGGGAGCTGGACGAGCCCACGCTGCAGCCGCTCGACCTCGTCGATGAGGCGCTGATTATGGCGATGCCGCTGGCGCCCATGCATGCCGATAGGGCATTGTGTAAGGTGGCGGCGGAGGGGCCGGTGCGCGAAGCTGCGCCGAGTCGGCCGTTTGCCGGCTTGCGTGACGAAATGCGCAGGAAAAACTGAGTGCGTCGCGTAACAGCGCGACGGTGACGAAATTTCGACGATGGCGGCGTGACGCCTTCGTGAACGGGAGACGATTATGGCTGTTCAGAAAAGTCGCAAGACGCCGGCACGGCGCGGGATGCGTCGTGCACACGACAAGTTGAAGAAGCCGACGCTGTCGGTCGATCCCACGACGGGCGAGACGCATTTGCGTCACCGGGTTTCCCCGGACGGCTTTTATCGTGGCAAGCAGGTTATTGCCACCCCGGACCTCGACGACGCCGACGACGACTAGCGCCCAAACTACGCCGGCCGGCATGCCGGCCACTTAATCTCTTGGCGGCTCGCCCGATCATTTCCCTCGATGCCATGAGCGGCGATCTCGGCGCCGAGGTTGTCGTGCGGGCAGCACATGCGGCGCTGTCGAAGCACACGAACCTTGAACTGGTTCTGGTAGGTGACGAACAGGAATTGCGCGGTCACGTCACCCGAATCATCGGACGCGAATCGCGGCTTTCCATTCGTCATGCGTCGCAAGTCGTCGGCATGTCGGAAGCGCCGACGGACGCACTGCGCCGGAAAAAGGACTCTTCGATGCGCGTGGCGATAGACCTGGTAAAAACAGGCGCTGCCGACGCGGTGGTCAGCGCTGGTAATACGGGCGCGCTGATGGCGTCGGCGAAGTTCGTGCTCAAGATGCTGCCGGGTATCGACCGTCCGGCGATCATTGCGGAACTGCCGGCGATTGGCGGTTCCCTACACATGCTCGATCTTGGTGCGAATACGCTGTGTTCGGCGCAGCACCTGTTCCAATTCGGCGTCATGGGGTCGATCGTGGCAGCGGATCTGAGCGGGACCAAGAGTCCGCGCCTTGCGATTCTGAACATCGGAGCTGAGGACACGAAGGGGCACGATACGGTCAAAGAAGCGGCTGCGCTGCTGGCCGCAAGTTCCCTGAACTACGTGGGCTTCATCGAGGGCAGCGACCTGTTCTCAGGCAAAGCGGATGTCGTCGTGACCGATGGATTTACCGGCAACGTGGCATTAAAGACAATGGAGGGCACCGTTGGCCTTGCGCGCCATTACCTCTGGCAGGCGTTTGATCGCAATGCGCTGACGCGAACGCAGGCATTCCTCGCGAAGCCGGTCCTTCGCGACCTCGGTCAGCGCATGGATTCGCGCAACTACAACGGAGCGACTCTCGTTGGCCTTAATGGTATTGTGATCAAGAGCCACGGCGGCGCGGACTCCTACGCATTTCAGCGGGCTATCGACAACGCGCTCATCGAGGTTCAGAACGGGCTGCCGCAACAAATCGGCGCGCTCCTGGAACGGGAAGCCGCATGACGTACTCGAGAATAGCAGGGACCGGTCGCTATTTGCCCGCCAATGTCCTCACGAATTTCGATCTCGAGAAAATGGTCGAAACGAGTGACGAGTGGATCCGCACGCGCACCGGGGTCGAGCGCCGCCATTGCGTCAGCGAGGATCAAACGACCAGTGATATGTGCGTCGAGGCCGCGAAGGCCGCGATGGCTTCGGCGGGCGTCGACGCGGACGACATCGACTTAATCGCTATCGGGACTACGACGCCGGATCTGGTCTTCCCGAACGTAGCAACGCTGGTGCAGAACAGGCTCGGGATCCCGCCCTGTCCGGCAATCGCGCTCGAGGCTGCCTGCACGGGCTTCATTTACGCGCTGACGACGGCCGACAAGTTCGTGAAGTCCGGTGAGGCGAGGTGTGCGCTGGTGATCGGAGCAGAGTGCATCACGAAACTCGTCGATTGGACCGATCGTAACACCTGCGTTCTGTTCGGTGACGGCGCCGGCGCGGTAATACTCGAGCCCGCCGACGAACCGGGCATCCTTGCATGTCATCTCGGCGCGGACGGCCAGTACCGCGACCTGTTGTATTACCCGGTCGGACCGTCGAAGAATCTGGCGAAAGCAGGCACGGACGAGGCCGCGATCATGATGACCGGCAACGAGGTCTTCAAGGTGGCGGTCAAAACGCTCGGCAACGTTGCTTTGGAAGTGCTGGAAAAAGCCGGCATTGACAAAAGCGAAGTTGACTGGCTGATTCCACACCAGGCGAACATTCGCATAATCCAGGCGACGGCAAAACGCGTCGAGCTGCCGATGGACAAGGTCATCGTTACGGTTCAGGATCACGGCAATACATCGGCGGCGTCCGTGCCGATGGCGCTTGATGTCGGCGTGCGCGATGGCCGTATTCGGCGCGGCCAGCTGCTGCTCCTCGAAGCATTCGGCGGCGGCTTTACCTGGGGATCCGTGCTGGTTCGATATTGAACGACCGGGCCCCGGATTTCCATCGCGCCGGGTGGCTGACGACAGCCGTTACTGAGATAGTTTAGGATAGGCGGCATACAGCGGACGCGAAGCCATGCAGCCAAAACTCCTCATCGGTAACAAAAATTACTCGTCGTGGTCACTGCGTGCCTGGCTGCTCCTGCGCGAGGCCGGCATCGATTTCGAGGAGCAGCGGATTCAGCTGGATACGCCTGCCACGCACGACACGATCTGTGGGTTCAGCCCGGCCGGCAAAGTGCCGATACTCATCCTCGACGGCACTACGGTTTGGGATACGCTGGCGATAGCCGAAACGGTGGCCGAGCGCTGGCCGGAAAAACGGCTGTGGCCTGAGGATCCGGCGATCCGCGCGCACGCCCGCAGTATCAGCGCGGAAATGCATTCCGGATTCGAGGTGCTGCGTGAGTGCATGCCGCTGAACTGCCGGGCGATGGGCCGCAAGGTTCCGCTGCCCGACGAGCTCACGGACGACATCGACCGGATCATTGCGATCTGGTCCGACTGTCATCATCGCTATGGCGGAGATTGGCTGTTCGGTGACTTTTCGATTGCCGATGCCATGTTTGCACCCGTCGTCCTAAGGTTTCGAACGTACGGTATCAATCTCCCGGACTCGGCCTGCGTGTATCCGGCACGAGTCCTTGAGAGCGAAGCGATGCAGGACTGGCTCGCCGCAGCGGAATCCGAGGTCGAGGTCATCGAGTGCGAAGAAAAGGGCCGATGACGCGATTCCACCGGCTTGCGTTTGCGGCGTTACTCGCCGCGTCATCCGCTTCGGCGGAGGTATTCGAACTGCCGCCACCAGGCTTCGACGTCGTGGGCGCCTTAGCGACGATCACGGCGCGTCACGAGGACACGCTCGTCGATATAGCGCGTCGCCACGGCCTTGGCTACGAAGACATCGTGCGGGCAAATCCGGGCGTCGACGTCTGGCTGCCCGGCGAAGGCACCGAGGTTGTGCTGCCGAGTCGTTTCGTGCTCCCGCCGGGACCCCGGGAAGGCATCGTGCTGAATCTCGCCGAGTACCGAATGTACTACTACCCGCGGCCGCAAGCAGGCGATGCGGCGCTGGTCATGACGTATCCGATCAGCATCGGCCGCATGGACTGGGCGACTCCGATCGGCACGACCCGCGTCATTGAGAAATCCCGCAATCCGAGCTGGTATCCGCCGCAGTCCGTGCGCGATGAGCACGCCGCCGACGGGCGGTCGCTGCCGCCTGTGGTCCCGCCGGGCCCGGACAATCCGCTCGGAGCTTTCGCGCTGCGTCTCGGCCTGCCGGGGTATCTGATCCACGGCACGAATCGGCCGGCCGGTGTGGGCATGCGGGTGACGCATGGCTGTATACGCATGTTTCCCGAGGACATCGAATACCTGTTCGAGCTGATCGGCGTTGCGACGCCGGTCCGGATCATCAACGAGCCTGTGAAAATCGGCTGGGAGGGCGACGAGCTCGTCCTGGAGGTCCATCCAATCCTGCAGACGACGCCGCCCGCTGCAGCGGCGGCAATCGCGGACGCCGATGAAGGCTCGGATACGGGCGAGGCTGCTGCCGCCCACGACGTAGTCGTGAAGGATCCGCTGACCTACGTAACCGAGCGTTTCATCGATGCTACCGGGGAGCGCTCCGGTGCCCTCGACTGGACGCTCGCCGAAGCAATCGTGAATCGTGCCGATGGCATTCCTGCCGTGGTCGGCACGAGCATAAAAAACGCCGCGGCAAGCGCGGCGTCTCAATAACAGTTCGTAGTCTGACGCTACTTCGACATCGATTTCTGGAACATACGCTCCATGCTGGCGCGGTTCGCTTCGCAGCAAGCCTTTGCGTCGGTTGCGGCTGAAAGCGCCCGGTCTGCCGTGCTTTGCGCTCGAGCAGCGGCCTGAGCGGCACGATCCGCAGCGGCGCGCGCGGCCTCGGCCGCGGAAGCAGCGGCGGCGGCGTCGGAGACGGCCTTGTTGGCTGTCGCTTCTACGTCGGTGCCGGTTGTCGCGCAACCTGCGGCCAAACCGAGAAAGAGCGCGAGCGTACTCACTTTCAGTACGGATGTTTTCATCGTTTAGTTTTCCTCTGTTGGGATAAAACGGCAGGCGCATTATTTCCTAAACGATGCTGTGCTTCAATGAAAATACGGCTTTTATTCCGGGCTGTCGTTCGCCTGCGACAGTGAGGCTTGCAGGGCCGATCGCGATTGGGACCGGTATGTCGAAGCCGTGTCCATGTCGGGCAGCGGTCAGCCGTGAGCGCGACGTCGCGCCGCTTGCACTTGTCCGGGTACTGTATATAATCACAGAAGCTGTAAATATATACAGGACTGCTGAAATGCGCGAACTGACCCCCCGACAAACACAAATTCTTGAAATGATTCAGAATTTTATCGCCGAGACCGGCATGCCGCCGACGCGTGCCGAAATCGCTCGCGAGCTGGGCTTCAGGTCCGCCAACGCCGCCGAGGAACACCTGCGGGCGCTCAAGAAAAAAGGCGTCATCGATCTCGTGCCTGGCGCGTCGCGCGGCATTCAGCTCAAGGATTCTCTGCGGGAACAAATCGGGTTGCCGCTCGTGGGTCGGGTCGCGGCCGGCAGTCCGATCCTCGCAGAGGAGCACATCGAAACGCATTACCGTCTCGATCCCGCGCTCTTTAATCCGAAACCGCATTACCTGCTGCGCGTTTACGGTATGAGTATGAAAAACGCGGGCATTCTCGATGGGGATCTCGTTGCGGTGCATCGCACGCCGGAGGTCCGCAGTCGGCAAATCATCGTCGCACGACTCGACGACGAGGTCACGGTCAAGCGTTATCGCCAGACCGGCTCGCTGGTGGAACTGTTGCCCGAAAACGAGGAGTTCGAACCGATACGGGTCGATCTGGCCGAACAGTCGCTGGTGATCGAAGGCGTCGTCGTCGGTGTCATCCGTGACGGCATACCGCTGCACTGATTGTTACTTGGCAGCATGCGGCCCGACGCCCCTTCGCTGGACGAGTTGCTCGAGAACCCGCGGGTGTGGCGAGGCCGCAGCCAGGTAAGGCCGGCGGCCGGGCTCGCGAGCGGTTATGCCGCGCTCGATCGTCATCTGCCTGACGGCGGCTGGCCGCAGCATTCGCTCACCGAAATCCTGACGGAGCATTACGGTATCGGTGAGCTGCGTTTGTTGATGCCCGCGCTGGCGCGCCTCTGCGCCGATGAGGACCATGCCGACGACGCCCGGCGCGAGCCCGGCTGGATCGCCTGGATAGCGCCGCCGCTGCAGCCTTATCCACCGGCACTGCAGCACTGGGGTATCGATCTGTCGCGAGTGCTGATCGTGCGGCCGCGGGACGCGAGCGAGGTGCTCTGGTCGGCCGAACAGGCGCTGGCCTCGGGCACCTGCGCGGCCGTGCTGCTGTGGCCCCGGAAGCTCGACGACCAGGCCGGCCGGCGCCTGCAGCTTGCGGCCGAGAAAGGTGGCAGCTGGGCGATTGCGTTCCGACCGTTCGCAGCCCGTACCGAACCGTCGGCGGCGGCGCTGCGCCTCGAACTGCGTTCCGATACGAACGGTACCCGACTGTGCATTCTGAAGAGCCGCGGCGGTCGCCCGGCCGTCTTGCACAACCTCTTTTGAGCCATGCGGCGGGCACGCAAATCGCCTGTCGTCATGCGGCAGCCGGCCCCGACTCCCGACCTCCGGATACTCGGACACTCTACTCAGCAAGCGCTGCCTCTCGATGCGCCGTCCGCGCCGCCACAGCTGAACCCGGCTGCGATTTCCCGGCGACTCTGGTTTTGCGTGTATTTGCCAGGGCTCCCGCTCGAGGCATTGGGCCCCGCGAACGGTGCCCGGGTCGTCGTCGAGGAACAGCAGGGCATACATCGCGTGCTGCTCGCCGATCGCGAGGCACGGGCAGCCGGTGTCGCGCCTGGCCAGACGGCGAACGCGGCGCTCGCGCTCGCGCCGTTGCTCGATATCGCCGAGCGCAGCCGGCTTGCCGAGCAGCAGACGCTCGAACAGGTAGCCGCCTGGCTCGAACGCTTCAGTTCGATGGTCTCCATTCCCGGCAGCGACGTGCTGCTGCTCGAGGTGGGGGGCAGTCTGCGGCTCTTCGGCGGCCTGAAGACGCTGCGCAGGCAGATTGCGACCGGGCTCGGCGAGCAGGGCTTTGCCGCGTCGCTTGCGATTGCACCAACGCCGTTGGCCGCTACCTGGCTCGCGCGGGACGGACGGCGGGCCTGCGTGCGTGTGGCGGTAAACCTGAGCTCAGCGCTGCGTAAGGTATCGCTTTACTGCCTCGGGTGGTCGGACGCAATTGTCGAGTCCCTGCGCGGGATGGGCGTCGAGACCGTTGGTGATTGTCTGCGCCTGCCGCGTGAGGGATTCGCGCGACGCGTCGGGCCGGAGCGACTGATCGAACTCGATAGGGCGCTCGGTCGACTGCCGGATCCGCGCTCGTCCTGGCGCGCGCCCGAGACATTTTGCACCGATTTCGAAATGACCGAGGAGCAAAGCGACCGTGAGCTGCTCCTTAAGATCTGTCGGGAACTGCTGCTCGAGCTCGAACTGTTCCTGCTATCCCGGCAGCTCGGCACTCAGCATCTTCGCTTCAGTTTTTTTCATCTCCGCGATCCTGCAACACAGCTCATGCTGAGCTCTGCACGGGCGGAGCGTCGTGCCGGGCACTGGTTCGACCTGTTGAAAATTCGTTTCGAGCGGCTGAGCCTGCCGGAAGGCGTGATCGCCGTACGGCTGTATGGTGGCCATACACAGGCCGTGTGCGCACGCTCCGGATGTCTCGGATTTGAAAACCAAAGCCGTACGCAGCGTGTCGGGTATTCGATGCTACAGCTTGCCGAGCGGCTTGCCGCGCGCATCGGCCACCAGTCCGTGCAGAGCGTCACCACGGTTGCCGAACATCGGCCTCACTACGCCTGGCGTGCCGAGGACATGCCGTGCGACGGCGTTGCAAATCGTCCCGTGCAGGCCCCGAATGCGTTACGCCGACCGTTATGGATGCTGCCGGAGCCCAAGGCGCTGTCCGCCGAACACGGGTATCCAACGCATCACGGGCCGCTGACCTTGCTCGAGGGACCCGAGCGCCTGGAGACCGGCTGGTGGGACGACGATGGGATTGCCCGCGACTATTACCTTTCCGTTAACCCACAGGGCATGCAGCTGTGGGTGTTCCGTGAACGTAATCGCGACGCCGGCTGGTATCTGCACGGCATCTTCGGATAACTCCGGCCCGACCGTGTTCCATGTCTCAGCCGGGCTACGCCGAACTGCATGCGCTCAGCAACTTCACGTTTCTTCGCGGTGCCTCACACCCGGAGGAACTCGTCGAGACTGCCGCGGCGCTGGGCTACGAAGCGCTCGCGATTACCGACGAGTGCACGATGTCGGGCATCGTGCGCGCACACATGGCGGCAAAAGAGCATGGCCTCAAAAAGCTGATCATCGGCTCGGAACTGCGCCTCCAAAGCGGGCGCAAGCTCGTCGTGCTTGCGAAAAACCGCTGCGGTTATGCGGCACTCTGTAAACTCATCACCACAGCCCGGCGCGCGTCGGACAAGGGCGCCTATACGCTGACGCGCGCGGCGTTCGAGGACGGTCTGCCCGAGTGCCTGGTTTTATGGGTGCCCGACGGCGCATACACGCTCGACGTCGAGGATCACTGGATTCGTGAGACGTTTCGTGACCGGCTGTGGATTGCGGTCGAGCTGCTCGCCGATGGTCGTCAGCACGAACAGCTCGAGGTGCTCAGCGAGATAGGCCGGCGATTGAGATTACCGCTCGTCGCAGCCGGCGATGTACACATGCACAGCCGCTATCGACGCGTGCTGCAGGATACGCTCACCGCGATCCGCGAGGGCGTCACCGTGAACCGGGCAGGTTTCGCCCTGTATGCGAACGGTGAACGACATCTGCGCTCACTGGAGGTGCTGCGGCACGTGTACCCGGCCGAGCTCCTGGCGGAGAGCGTGCGCATCGCAGGTCTCGTGAGCTTCTCGCTCGACGAGATTCGCTACGAATATCCCGACGAGATCGTTCCGGCCGGCGAGACGCCTGCCGGTTACCTGCGCAGGCTGACAAAAGAGGGCATGTGCCGTCGCTGGCCCGACGGCGTTCCCGAAAAAGTCGTGGCGCTGGTCGAGCACGAGCTCGAGCTGATTGCAGAGCTACGCTACGAGCCGTATTTCCTGACCGTGTATGACATCGTCGCGTTTGCGCGTTCACAGAACATCCTCTGCCAAGGGCGGGGCTCGGCTGCGAATTCCGCCGTGTGTTTCTGTCTCGGTATCACCGAGGTCGATCCGGGGCGCATGGTGACGCTCGTGGAGCGCTTCATCTCCAGGGAGCGCAATGAGCCGCCGGACATCGATGTCGATTTCGAGCACCAGCGCCGCGAGGAGGTGATTCAATACATATACGCCAAGTACGGTCGCGATCGCGCCGCGCTTGCCGCAACGGTGATTACCTACCGGCCGCGCAGCGCGCTTCGGGATGTCGGCAAGGCGCTGGGATTGAGCGAGCTGCAGGTAGGCCGGCTGTCACGATCGATGCAGTGGTGGGACGGCGAGCGCGTCGATGACAGCCGTGTGCTCGAGGCCGGGCTCGATCCGGACAGTCCAGTGATCAAACGGCTCTTGTATCTGGTTCGCGAGATACTCGGCTTCCCACGGCATCTGTCGCAGCACGTTGGCGGCTTCGTCATCTCGAATGGGCCGCTCTACGAACTCGTGCCGGTAGAAAACGCCGCAATGCCGGATCGCACGGTCATCCAATGGGAGAAAAATGACCTCGAGGATCTCGGCTTGCTCAAGGTGGACGTGCTTGGCCTGGGGATGCTGACGGCGATCCGCCGGAGCTTCGACCTCATCCGTGGATTCGATGGCCGGAACTACACGCTCGCGAACTTGCCGGCCGAGGACCCGCGCGTGTATGACATGATCTGCAGTGGCGACACGATGGGTGTGTTCCAGATCGAGTCGCGCGCACAGATGGCGATGCTGCCCAGGCTGCGGCCGCGCTGCTATTACGACCTCGTGATCGAGGTTGCGATCATCCGTCCGGGCCCGATACAGGGCGATATGGTGCATCCGTATCTCCGTCGGCGCAGCGGCGAGGAGGCGGTCGAATATCCGAGCGACGAAGTAAAGGGCGTTTTACAGCGGACGCTCGGGGTGCCGATTTTTCAGGAGCAGGTCATGCAGCTCGCGGTCGTTGCAGCCGGCTTCACGCCGGGCGAGGCGGATCAGCTGCGGCGGGCGATGGCGGCGTGGAAGCGCCGCGGCGGGCTCGGGCCGTTTCAGGATCGGCTGATCAGAGGCATGCGCGAGCGCGGCTACGACGAGAAGTTTGCGCACCAGATATTTCACCAGATCGAGGGTTTCGGCGAGTACGGCTTTCCCGAATCGCATTCTGCGAGCTTCGCACTGCTCGTTTACGTCTCCTGCTGGCTGAAGTGCCACGAACCGGCGGCATTTACCGCGGCGCTTTTGAACAGTCAGCCGATGGGCTTTTACTCGGCGTCGCAGCTGACCCAGGACGTACGCCGGCACGGCATCGAGGTGCGGCCGGTCGACATCAACGCAAGCGAGTGGGACTGTACGCTCGAGGCGGGTGACGGCGGCAAGGCCGCTATACGGCTGGGCCTGCGTATAGTGAAGGGGCTTTCGGAAGACGCCGGGCAGGCAATCGTTGCGGCACGCAGCGGTGGTCATTTTTCGAGCATGCAGGGGCTGCTCGAGACGACCGTGCTCTGCCGCCGTGAGCTCGGTGTGCTGGCCTCGGCCGGTGCGCTGCGCTCGCTCGAGGGGCATCGCCACCGGGCGCGTTGGGCGGTAGCCGGTGCGGAAAAGCCGACGCCGCTGTTTGCATCACTGGATCGTTATGAGGCGGTACCGCTCCTAAAGCAACCGACCGAGGGCCAGAACATCGTTGCCGACTATCAAAGCCTCGGCTTGACGCTGGAGCGCCATCCATTGTTTCTGATTCGTCACCATCTCGACCGCTATCGCTACGTGCAGTCCGCGCGACTGCCGAACCTGGCAACGGCCACGCCGATACGCGTGGCCGGACTCGTGATCACGAAGCAGCGGCCGGGAACCGCCAGCGGCATCACGTTCGTAACGCTCGAGGACGAGACCGGCCACATAAATATCATCGTCTGGAAGCAGATTGCCGAGGATTTTCGGGCCGAACTCCTGAACGCGCGACTTCTCGGCGTGTACGGCGATCTGCAAATCGAGGGTGAGGTCATCCATGTAATTGCCAAAGAGCTCGTCGACCACACGCCGATGCTCGGCAATCTGGAGGTGCAATCGCGGGACTTTCGTTGATCTCGGCGGCCGACCCAATCGTGGAAGCAGCAATTTGCACAGGCAGGCTTTGAGCCACACTGCCGGGTATGCGCTCTCGCCTAATTTCGCTCGGCATCCCTGCCGCGCTCAACTCGGCCGTCGCTTGCCTGGGCATCCTGCGTCGCGGCGCTCCGGCCGATGCTCGAGCGCACACATCGACATCACGGCAGCCGCAGATTGCCGCCCCGCCGGCTAACCGGATCGTGGGAGCGGCGTCCCCGCCGCGAATCCCTTGGTGCACACCCATCATGCCGGAATTCGTCATCGCAATGGCTCGCTGCGCTGCGCTTTATTTGCGATGACGAACACCGCCCCGATGGTCGCTCCCTGTCGCATGAGCGGCCCAGTCGCGAAAGATCGTCGGAGCCCGCCGTGCGGGTGCTTGCACTGTAGAAGCAGTCTGTCAGTCGTCGTCGTCGAGGTTAAAATTGTAGGTACTATCGAGGTCGCGCTCGGCTTCGCGTATCTCGCGCAGCTCCTCAATACGGCGCCGGATCTGGCGGCGACGTTCCACGTCTTCGCTCGAAGTTGCCTCGAGCTTGTCTACGAGTTCGGCAATGTTGATTTCGACGGACAGATCGCCAACGTTGTCCGTGTCATCGTCATCGTCATCGTCGTCGTCGTCGAAATCATCGTCGACCGAAGTCAGCTCGTCGACCTCGACGTCATCGAAGTCGCCATCACTAAGACCACCCTGCATTGCCAAAACCCCGTGCAATCCTCAGTGTGAAACGGCCGATTTCGGGCCGCTCTGCAGAGGATATACCGCGAAAAAACAGGCTGCGCAAGGGCCGCTGTCGAGAATTGTGCGATGTGTCGCCGCGGCGTTTGCCGGGACCGGAAACGAGGGCTAGCGGATCAATTCGTTGAGTTCGAAGATGGGTAGCAGAATCGCGAGGACGATCGTCATCACTATCGCGCCCATGACGACGATCAGGAGCGGCTGCAGGATGCCGAGCAGCGTCGCGATGAGCCCGTCGACCTCGCGCTCCTGATAATTTGCCGTTCGTGTGAGCATGTCCTCGAGACGGCCGCTGGCCTCGCCGCTCGCAATGAGGTGGATCATCATCGGTGGAAACAGCTTGCTCGCGGCGAGCGACTTGCTGATCGACGCACCCTCGCGAACCCGCAGAGTTGCCTCGTTGACAGCGGCCCGCATCGGCAGATTTTCGATCACCTCGGCCGAAATCTTAAGTGCGTCCAGAATGGGCACGCCGCTGCCTGCAAGGATGCTGAACGTGCGGGTGAAGCGGGCCGTGTTGATCCCGCGAGAGAGTCGGCCCGCTATCGGCATGCCGAGCAGCCAGCGGTGATAACGGTTGCGGGGACCCTGCTGACGCAGGAGCCACCACAGGCCGTAAATCACTATGCCGACGGCGATGAGCAGTAATAGCCAGTTATTGCGAAGGAAATCGCTCGAGGCGATGAGCCAGCGAGTCAGCGTCGGCAGTTCGCCGGCGGAGCTCTCGAAGACGTTGACAATGCGCGGCACGACCGTGGCGAGCATGAAGGCGATGATCGCAACGGACATCAGAACGAGCGCGATGGGATAAATCAGGGCATTCGTGACGCGCTGCCGCAGTGCCTGGCGCGCTTCGGTGTAATCCGCCAGGCGCTCAAGCACGGCATCCAGGTGGCCGGATTGCTCGCCAGCGGCGACGGTGGCCCGATACAACTCGGGAAACGCCTGTGGAAACTCCGCCAGTCCGTCTGCGAGCGTGTGTCCCTCCATCACTTTGGAGCGTACGCCCAGGAGAATGCTCTTGAGCCGCTGCTGGTCGTTTTGCTGACCTACCGCGAGCAGGGCTTCCTCCAGCGGTAGGCCGGACTGCGAGAGCGACGCGAGCTGGCGCGTGATGAGGGCAAGGTCGCCCGAAGAGACCCCGCGGCGGATCGTGAAGCCGGTTTGCCGGCGAGCTTCCTTTTGCGCGACTTCGGTGACCCTGACGGGCAGCAGCTGCCGCTCACGCAGGATCTGGCGAACGTGCCGCGGAGTATCGCCCTCGATGACGCCCTTGGATTCCTTGCCGCCCGAATCCAGTGCGACGTATTCGAAGGCACCCATGGAGCGGTTCAGTCTTCGCGGGTCACGCGCAGGAGTTCTTCGAGCGTTGTGCTGCCTTCGAGGACGCGCCGGCGGCCGTCAGCACGAATACTCGGGCTCAAAGTGCGGGCATACCTCTCGAGATCCTGTTCGCTGACGCCGTCGTGAATCATCGTGCGCATCGTGTCGTCGACGGCGATCAGTTCGTAAATGCCCGTCCGACCCTGGAAACCGCCGTTCGCGCCCTCACCGGGGCGATACAGGATGGGCGGATTCGCCGGATCGACGTCGAGAAGCCGGCATTCGTAGTCGCTTGCGCTGTAGGAGACCTTCGTGGAATCGTCGAGGACGCGCACGAGGCGCTGTGCCAGGACGCCGATCAGGCTCGAGGACAGCAGGAACGGCTCGACGCCCATGTCTCGGAGCCGCGTGACCGCGCCGGCGGCCGTGTTCGTGTGCAGCGTCGACAGCACGAGGTGGCCGGTTAGGCTGGCCTGGACCGCGATTTCCGCCGTTTCGAGATCGCGTATTTCGCCGACCATGACGACGTCCGGGTCCTGGCGCAGGATCGCCCGCAGCCCGCGGGCGAAGGTCATTTCCACCTTCGTGTTTACCTGCGACTGCCCGATACCGTCGATGAAATACTCGATAGGGTCTTCGACGGTCATGATATTACGGCTGTTGTCGTTGATGCGCTCGAGCGCCGCGTACAGCGTCGTCGTCTTTCCCGACCCCGTCGGGCCGGTCACCAGAATGATGCCGTGCGGCTTGTGAATCAGATCGTCCATGGTCGCAAGCGAACGCGGGTCCATGCCGAGTGAGGCCAGGTCGAGGCGGCCGGCCTGTTTGTCGAGCAGACGCAGCACGACGCGTTCCCCGTGTCCGGACGGCATCGTCGACACGCGAACGTCTACCGCGCGACCGGCAATTCGCAGCGAGATGCGTCCGTCCTGCGGCAGGCGTTTTTCCGCGATGTCGAGCTTCGACATTACCTTGATGCGTGACACGACCAGCGGCGCCAGGGCGCGGCGCGTCTGGAGAACCTCCCGCATGACGCCGTCCACGCGAAAGCGCACGCCGAGCCGGTTCTCGTACGGCTCGATGTGAACGTCCGACGCATTGTCCTTGACGGCCTCAGTCAGCACCGCGTTGATGAAACGAATGATTGGCGCGTCGTCGTCGCTCTCGAGAAGATCGGACGGTTCCTGCAGCTCCTGTGCGACCTGGGTCAGATCGATGTCCTCGTTGAGGCCGTCCACCATCTGCATCGCTTTGTGGCTGCCCTGTTCATACGATTCCTGCAGCAACGAATCGAACATGTCGCTGCTGACACGCGTCAGCTTCAGCGGGACACCGACAAAGCGACGCGCTTCTGCAAGACTCAGCGGGGACGCGCCGGCGCGGTACACCGCATCGGCGCCCCGGTCCGTGACTTCCCGAATGAGCACGCCGTGGCGCTTGGCGAATGAAAACGGCAGCGCTCGCGGCTCGACGGCGACAACCTCAGCGTCCCGATGCGTCCCCGCCGCGTCCATCACTCTTTCAACCTGCGTCGCCATCAAGATCTACTCCGGCGTCCGGGCGTCACGCCGGTCTTCCTGTTCGTACGACTCGACCGGGGGTAACTCGAGACGATCTTCCCCGGGCATCAGCGCAACGCCGCGACCGGACTCGCCTTCGAGGATTTGGCGTATATAGTTGTATTTGGCATTTGTCTCGATCGCCGTATCCGTCGAATCGCGCAGAATTTTTGGTCGGATAAATATAAGCAGATTGGTCTTGATTTTGTCGGTTTTACGGCTGCGGAACAGGTTGCCCAACAGGGGAATTCGCCCGAGGACAGGGACGCGCTGGTCGCTCTCGCGGAGCGTGTCCTCGAGCAGGCCGCCAAGCACCAGGATTTCGCCGTCATCGACGATGACCGTCGTCTCGATCGTGCGCTCATTGGTAATCAGGTCTACCGCGCCCGCCGCCGATTGGGCAATACTGGATATTTCCTGGGAAATGTTGAGAAGCAGCGAGTTTCCTTCGTTGATCTGCGGCGTGATGGACAACTTGACGCCGATTTGCTCGCGCTGAATTGTCTGAAACGGATTGACCGCACCGCCCGTGGTGGTACCCGTATTAGTAAATGACCCGGTGACGAACGGGACCTCCTGACCCACGTTAAGGCTGGCTTCTTCGTTGTCCGTCGTTACCACGGATGGCGTAGAGATGATATTGGTGTCCGCATCGCCCTGTAAGGCACGCAAGATCGCGGCGAAACTCAGGCCATCTTCGTTGATTCGTCCGACGCCCACGGTGAGGCCCTCGCCGATAAGTCCGGTAGGGTCGATCGTGCCGCCGCTGCCGGCGGCGGAGCCGAGCTGGACGACGCCGGGGCCGAAACCGGGAAAGTTCGTGACGCCGACGGGCGTTCTTTCGCTGTCCCCCTCAACCGCCCATGTCACGCCAAGTTCTGCGGTCTTATCGGCGATCACCTCGACGATGATCGCCTCAACGAGAACCTGAGCGCGGCGAATGTCGAGCTTGTCCACGATCTGCATCAACGAGCGCATCATTTTCGGCGGCGCATTTACGATGATCGCATTGGTCTGCGTGTCGGCCCAGACGCTGACAGTGCCTGATGGCCCGGCAGCACCGGCGGCCTGGCCGCTTGCTCCCGTTGTCTGCGCGGTGAAGTGCTGCTGCAGTTTCGTCGCAAGCTCTTCGGCATCGGCATAGCGCAGATAGCGGACCTGCGTGTCGCCGCCGTCTTCGAGGGGCGTGTCCAGATGCGCGATCAGCGCTCTCAGGCGCAGGCGATCGCTCTTGTCACCGCCGATGAGTACGCTGTTCGTGCGGGCGTCGGCGACGAGGCTGGTCGTGACCGGGACGCCGTCGGCGCGCGGTTGTTGTGTCAGGGAGGTCATGATGCGCACGATTTCGGCAGCTGAGGCGTGCTCGAGCCTCACGACCTCGATGTCCTCGTCACTGGACTGGTCGATGCGCCGGATGATATTGACCATCCGCGACACGTTCGCCGCGCGATCGGAGATGATCAGCATGTTCGATCCGGGATGTGCAGCGAGGTGACCGTACTGCGGAATCAGCGGGCGCAGGATCGGAACGAGCTGCGCAGCACCGATGTTCTCGACCTGCAGCACCTGGGTCACGATATCGTCACCGCCGATCGCGCCGGCGGCGCCGATCGGGCCGGCATACTGACGTGCCGTCGCATCCGGCACGATCTTGATGATGTCGCCACTCGTGACGGCAACGAAACCGTGAACCTGCAGAATGGATAGGAAAGCCTCGTAAAATGCATCCGGCGACATCGGCGACGACGACAGCATCGTCACCTTTGCGTTGACTCGGGGATCAATAATGAAGTTCTTTTTCGTGACCTCCCCAACGGCTTCGACGATCTGACGTATGTCCGCTTCTTTATAGTTCGGGGTGATCGTCGCCTGCTGCGCCCTGGCGGTTTGGATTCCGGCCAGATCCGTTGCCAGGATCAGCAACGCGAGCAGCATCCATTGCGGCATGCGAGACAGTACCTTCATTGCTTGTTCTCGCCCCCGACGTCGAGTTGATTCGTGTTCAGCGTGATGACCTCAGGCTGACCGTTGCGCTCAACGGTTACCGACACCTGATCGGCGGTGCCGAGCGACTGAAAGATCTGCATGGCCTGGGACGGATCGTTCAATGCCTGGCCATCGATGTCCTTGATAAGGTCACCGGGACGCAGCCCGAGTGCCGCGAACTGGGCGCGATTACGGCCCGGGTAAACGCGGTATCCCTGCTGCTGACCGTTGACGAAATACGGTGTCGGTCGAATAACGTCCGCCAGCTTCGTGACGTTGTCGGCAACTACTGACTGAATGCTGCGAGCATTGTCGGCCGCGCGACTCGTCGTCGTAGTATTGCGACGGGACGGTGTGCGTGTTCCCTGTGGGAAGTCTTTGGGCAACTTGAGATTCGTGAGGACCCCGTTCTCGTTGAGCACGACTCTGTCAGCATATACGGCATGCAGCGTCGCGTTCGATGCGATGCGGTCGCCGATGCCGAACACTTTCTCCTCGTTTCCGCCTACCATGATAATCGCCGCGGAAAGATCACGCTGATCGGAAGCGATCGTGCCCTTGAGTGCCAGATTTGTCAGTCGCGTGTCCGCCAAATTCTCGTCCTCGCGCACGATCGGCAGAGCCCGTTCCACGGGCTCCGGATCGGCTCTGCCAAAAATATGCGCAGCGGCAATGGCGCGGACGTCGACAGCGGTTTGGGTGACCACGGCCCGCGCCGCGCCGGGCGGTGCCTCGATGACGTCGCCGGCATCCGGCGCGGGAACCAGCGCCCACAAAACCTTTGCGAGCTGCCACGCAATGGCCACGACCAGGAACAGGCCAACCCAAGACGGCAGCAGCTGATTCGCCGCCGCAAACGTCTTTGCGCCGTCCAGGCTCGCAAAATCTGACCAACTGGCTTCCGTCGACATGACCGGTCCGGGCACTCCAGGGGGACGCCATACACCCAATAAACGCAGCGCCAAGATGATACGGGTTCCTGCGGCGTGCAAACAAGCCCGTAGTTTGCAAAAAAAACTATATTTGGCAAGGATATAGCGCCAAAATCTCAGATCGACACCCGGATTTGCCCCGCCGCGGGCGGAAATCCGGACAAAAATCCGTGAACCGTGCTTGGAGAACGCCGTTCGGCGCCCATATATAATGTCACTTTGTACGCCGGATCGAGCGCATGACCGGTGCCCGGCAGGCGGCATCGAGCCGAACGAAACGCATGTCTGAAGAACGACCGCTCAATGACATTACCAACGGCCCGGACGTGGCCGTCGAGGAAGCGCGGCCAAAGCTCAAGAAGCCGCCGCTGTATCGAGTCGTGCTCATCAATGACGATTTTACGCCGATGGACTTTGTTGTCGACGTCCTGGAGTCGATTTTTGGCATGGAACGAACACGCGCAACGCAGGTCATGTTAGAAGTCCATACGAAAGGGAAGGGCGTTTGCGGGGTGTATACGTTCGAGATAGCCGAAACGAAGGTGGCCCAGGTTATGGGAATTGCGCGGCAGCATCAGCACCCGCTGCTGTGTACGATGGAGGAATCCTGACCCTCAAGACGCAGATCAGATGTTAAGCAGCGAACTGGAATTTTGTCTGAACGAGGCGTTTCAGCGGGCGCGCGACCAGCGGCATGAATTTATGACGGTCGAGCACCTTCTGTTGGCGGTGCTGGACATTCCCAAAGTTCACGAGATTCTCAAGGCGTGTAATTCGAATATCCCGGAACTTCGCCGGCAGCTAACCGAATTTATCGATGAGCAGACGCCGCTCCTCGCTGAGGATGACGACAGTGACGTGCAGCCGACGCTGGGATTCCAGCGCGTCCTGCAGCGCGCGGTGTTCCATGTGCAGTCGAGCGGCAAGAAAGAGGTCTCTGGCAGCAACGTGCTCGTGGCGATTTTCAGTGAGAAGCAGTCTCAGGCTGTTTACTTCCTCGGCCTGCAGGACATTACGCGACTGGACGTGGTGAACTACATTTCGCACGGCATGCCGCAACTTCCGGGAGATCGGTCTTCCGACGATCGGGAAGCAGCGGTGGAGCCGGATACGGAGACGGAAGCTTCGCCGCTCGAGATGTACACGACGAACCTGAATCAACTTGCGATCGATGGCAAGATCGATCCCCTGATCGGGCGCGAAATCGAAATCGAACGGACTGTCCAGATCCTCTGTCGGCGGCGCAAGAACAATCCCCTTTACGTCGGGGATGCGGGGGTCGGAAAGACTGCGCTTGCCGAAGGCTTGGCGCGCATGATCACGGAGGAACGCGTTCCGGAGGTCCTGCGCGACGCGACGATTTACGCCCTCGACATGGGTACACTCATAGCGGGGACGAAATACCGCGGCGATTTTGAAAAACGCCTGAAAGGCGTTATCGCCGAGATACGCAAGGATCCGGGCGCGATTCTGTTTATTGACGAAATCCATACCGTGATCGGTGCGGGGGCTGCATCAGGCGGCGTCATGGATGCGAGCAACCTGATCAAGCCCGTGCTCGCGAACGGCGATATTCGGTGTATCGGATCGACGACGTATTCAGAGTATCGCGGTATTTTCGAGAAGGACCACGCGCTGGCGCGGCGCTTTCAGAAAATCGATGTGCCGGAGCCGAGCCTTGAGGAAACAATTGCCATCCTCCACGGATTGAAGTCCCGGTTCGAGGAGCATCACGGCGTCAAGTACGAGGCCGGTGCGCTTGAGGCAGCAGCCGAGCTGTCGGCCAGACATATCAATGACCGACGATTGCCTGATAAAGCGATCGACGTCATCGACGAGGCCGGGGCGAACCTGAGGCTGCAGCCGGTAGCCGAGCGCGGTGACGTGGTGACGGTCGAAATGGTCGAATCGATCGTCGCGAAGATGGCACGGATACCGGCCAAGAGCGTATCCGCGTCCGACCGGGACGTGCTGCGCACGCTCGAACGCGATCTCAAGCTGACCATTTTCGGTCAGGATCCTGCGATCCGCGCATTGACGTCGGCGATCAAAATGTCGCGTTCGGGACTGCGTGACGAAGACAAGCCGATCGGCTCGTTTTTGTTCGCCGGACCTACGGGCGTTGGCAAGACCGAGGTTACGCGCCAACTTGCGCTGATCATGGGCGTGGAGTTGCTGCGCTTCGACATGTCTGAGTACATGGAACGGCACACTGCGTCCCGGCTCATCGGCGCTCCGCCGGGTTACGTGGGTTTCGACCAGGGCGGTCTTTTGACCGAGGCAGTCACGAAAAATCCGCACGCGGTCGTCCTGCTCGACGAAATCGAGAAAGCGCACCCGGACGTATTCAACCTGCTGCTGCAGGTCATGGATCATGGCACGCTGACTGACAACAATGGCCGCAAAGCGGACTTTCGTAACGTCGTGCTCGTGATGACGACGAACGCAGGCGCCCAGGAAATGAGCCGGGCCTCCATCGGGTTCACACAGCAGGATCATTCGAGCGATGGCCTGGCCGTTATTCAAAAGCAGTTTTCGCCGGAGTTCCGCAATCGGCTCGACGCCATTATCCAGTTTGCTTCACTCGATGCGGAGTCGGTACGCCGCGTTGTCGACAAACTGGTCGTGGAGCTCGAGGCTCAGCTAGGTACGAATGCGGTCACACTCGAGCTGGACGACAGAGCGCGGGAGTGGATTGCCGAGCGCGGCTACGATCACAAGATGGGCGCGCGGCCGATGGCACGAATCATCCAGGAGCACATCAAGCGTCCGCTGGCTGAAGAACTGCTGTTCGGTAAGCTCGCCGAGGGCGGACACGTGCGAATCATCGTTGGTCCGGAAGACACTCTGGAGTTGATCGCTGAGCCGGCGCGCCGCGAACTGGCGCACTTGCCAGAAGACTGAATTGGCGGGCCTGAACGCGGCGGCAGGATTCCGCGTTAGCGGCCGCGATAGACGATGCGGCCTTTGCTCAGGTCGTACGGGGTCAGCTCCACCGTGACGCTGTCGCCGGTGAGTATACGAATGTAGTTTTTGCGCATCTTCCCTGAAATGTGCGCAGTCACGACGTGCCCGTTTTCCAGTTCGACACGGAATGTCGTGTTGGGCAGCGTTTCCGTGACGACGCCCTCCATTTGAATGGCTTCCTCTTTTGCCAAGTAATACTCTCCTCGAAATGCTCGCGAATTGTGCAGAAATGGCTGCTTCAATGCAATTCGCCGCTCAGACGTTTGCCCGCAACCCGGCGACTGATATCGGGGTTGATGGCCAGTTTTCAAGTCGGGTCGGAGGGTCGCAGGCAGATCGGAGCAACGCAACGAATTCGCCCCGCGGCAGCGTTGTAGCACCGAGAGACATGAGGTGCTGAGATACGATCTGGCAGTCGATGAGTTCGCCGCCGCTTGCGCGAAGATGGGTGACCAGACCGAGTAGTGCGAACTTCGACGCATTCGGCCGCTCGCTGAACATGGATTCGCCGAAAAAGACCCGGCCGATCGAGAGGCCATACAGACCGCCAATCAGCAGCGCGCTGTCCCAGACCTCGATGGAATGTGCCCAACCCAATTCATGGAGCGTGACGAACGCAGCGCGCATCTCGGACGTAATCCAGGTACCCTGCCGCGAGCGCCGCTCGCCGGCGCAGGCGTCGATGACGCGTGCGAATGCCGTATTGAAGCGCAGTTCCGCGTTCGATCGCCGGACATAGCGGCAGTCTCGGCGCGAGAGGCGCAACCCGTCAAGAAACAGGACGCAACGTGGATCCGGCGACCACCAGAGGATCGGCTGGCCTTCGTCGAACCATGGAAAAATGCCGGACCGGTACGCGGTCAGCAGCCGGTCTGCGCTCAGATCACCGCCGGCGGCCAGGAGCCCGTCGGGCTCTGACAATGCGTTTTCGACAGCCGGAAACGCAGACTGCGGATCGGCCGGATTCAGCCACGCGATGCGTGAGGACGTCATGTCCGGACGCGGTCACGCCGATAGGGTGTGTGTGCCGCGACAGTCCGCATATACCTGTCGATCTGTCGGCCCTCCGCATCGACATAGCTGCCGATGGCCGAAAAAAATTCCGGGTGCGCCAGCCAGTGGGCAGAATGCGTCGTTACGGGTACGAAGCCGCGGCTGATCTTGTGCTCGCCCTGCGTCCCCGGCTCGAATAGCTGCTTGCCGGCGTTGATGCAGTACTCGATGCCCTGGTAATAGCAGGTCTCGAAATGCAGCGCATTGTAGTCGCCGTCGGATCCCCAGTAGCGTCCGTACAGCACGGTATCGCTCTCGAAAAAAACGGCGGTGGCGATAGGCCGGCCGCGCCGTTCGGCGAGCACGACGCGAATGCTATCGGGAAGCCTGCGACCGATCTCGCGAAAGAAAGCGAGGTTGTAATACGGCGCGGAGCCACGCAGCATGAACGTGCGGCCAATGAGCTGAAATACGGTGCGCCACCGGCGGGCGTCGAGCTCGTGGCCGGTCAGATGTCGGAATGTGATTCCCGCTTCCGCCACGAGCCGCCGGTCGCGGCGCGCGTTCTTGCGTTTCGACGAACTGAAACGGGCCAGAAAGTCGTCGAAGTCCGTGTAGCTGTCGTTGCGCCAGTGGAACTGGCAGTCTTTGCGCAGCTTGAGGCCGCGCTCGGCCAGGTGCCCGGTATCGCCGTCGCTCGGGAACAGGACATGCAGCGACGAGCAGCCTGACTCCCGGGCGAGATCGAGCGCCGCGTCGAGCAGCGCGCGGACGGCGTCCGTATCACTGCTATCGCGCAGCATGAATCTCGGACTCGATGCAGGCGTGAATGGTACGGTGGAAATCAACTTGGGATAGTATCGGAGCCCCGCCTGCTCGTAGGCTCGTGCCCAGGCCCAATCGAAGACGAATTCTCCCCACGAATGGGTTTTTCGGTACAGCGGCATGGCGGCGCGAAGCCCGTCATCTTCGATGCTGAGATGGCAGGGCGTCCACCCGGTATCCGGACAAACACAGGCGCTGACCTCGGCCGCGTGCAAGAACTCGTGGCGCAAGAACGGGTACTCGCTTCCGGCTAAGCGATTCCACCCGCTGCGGCTTATTTCGGCAATCGAATCGTTTAGGCGAACCTGCATCGCAATAGGGGCTAGGCGGCGGCGTCGTCGGTCTCCGAACCGCCAGACTCCGTGAGGGCGAGGGCGTCCAGGTATTTCTCGGCATCTAGGGCTGCCATGCAGCCAGCACCGGCCGACGTTACCGCCTGGCGATAGACCTGATCCGCGACGTCGCCAGCCGCGAAAACCCCCGGCATGCTGGTCGAGGTCGCATCGCCTTCGAGGCCTGCCTTCACGATGATGTAGTCATTCCTCATGTCGACCTGGCCTTTGAACAGTCCGGTGTTAGGGCTGTGGCCGATGGCGATAAAGACGCCCGAGAGCGCCAGATCGGCTTTCTTCGCCGGGTCGGTCGTGCTCACAACGCGCAGACCGGTAACGCCGGAGTCATCGCCGAGTACCTCATCGACGACGTGATCCCAGAGTAGCACGACGTTGCCGTTTCGTGCCCGCTCGAAGAGTTTGTCCTGCAGGATTTTTTCCGCGCGCAGCGCATCGCGACGATGCACGAGGGTCACTTTCGACGCAATGTTGCTGAGATATAGCGCCTCTTCCACGGCCGTGTTACCGCCGCCCACCACGGCGACATCCTGACCCCGATAGAAAAAGCCGTCGCAGGTCGCGCACGCCGACACGCCCCGACCCTTGTAGGCTTCCTCGGACGGCAAGCCCAGATATTTCGCCGTGGCGCCCGTCGCGATAATCAGCGCATCGCACGTGTAAACCCCGTAGTCGCCCTCCAGACGAAACGGCCGCACGCCGAGGCTCGCCGTGTGAATGTGATCATTGACGATTTCGGTATTGAAGCGCTTTGCGTGCCGCAACATCCGATCCATGAGCTCGGGACCCTGTAATCCCTCGACGTCGCCAGGCCAGTTGTCGACGTCTGTCGTAGTCATGAGCTGACCGCCCTGTTCGATGCCCGTGACCAGGACCGGCTTCAGATTCGCGCGCGCGGCGTACACCGCTGCAGCGTAACCGGCCGGGCCGGAACCGAGTATCAACAGACGCATATGTCTGGTTTCAGTCATGTATAATTTGTCTCGGAAAATCAGTACGTAAATGGCCCGCAGAAGCCCATGAAATACGGTCCCCACGGGGACTTTCAAGGGCAGTCATGCGGGCTTGTCGTATGTCTCGGAGGCGGACTTGCCGTTAAGTGTAGGTAAAAGGCTGCGCCCCGGCATCCCGCGGGCTCGACGCGCTCCGGCGCGTAACGGCGCGGCGGGCGGCGGTCACCGGCCAGCGCACCGTGGCGAGGGCTGATTGCACTTTGAATATAAACTATTATCAGCAAGTTATTCCCCAGTTCGGATAAATTACTTTAGCTATGGCAAGAGCGCGAACCGTACCAGAGCCCGAGTCCCAGCTATCCGACCATGTGCGGCAAAATCTGCGCGAGGGCGCCCTGTACGTGTTCGGCGCGCTGGCGCTCATCCTCTGGTTCGCGTTATTCACCTACGACGTCAGAGATCCCGGCTTCAGCCAGGCAACCTCGGGCGGCGAGGTCAACAACGGCGTCGGGCGCGTTGGGGCGCTGGTCTCCGATTTGCTGTTCAATTTCTTCGGCCGGCCCGCCTACCTGTTTACGGTCATGGTGTTCTATTTCGGCTGGATGCTGTACCGGGAACAAAAGACCAAACAGCGGCTGACGCGGATGGATTTTGCGCTGCGCTTCGCGGGCTTCATCGCGACGCTCGTCACCAGTTGCGCTCTGTCCACGCTGCATTTCTCTCCCGCCGGGTTCAACGAGACCGCCGGGGGGATCGTTGGCCAGGTCGTCGGCTACCGGCTCGAATCGGTGATGAAACTACTCGGCGCCAGCCTGCTGCTGTTCGTATTCTGGGTCGCATCCGTTTCGCTGTTTCTGGGCATTTCCTGGTTTGCGGTCATGGACCGGCTTGGTCACTGGTGTCTGCTCGGTTACGAGAAGAGCCGCGCCAAGTTCTCCGAACTGCGGGACCGCGCCGCGGGGCGTCGCGAAGCGGCGCGCCGCCAGGACGTGATTGAAATCGAGAAGAAACGCACGGCGAATCGACCACCGCCGCGCATCGAGCCGGTGCTGCCTGCGCTCGAGACCAGCCTGCGTGCGGAGCGCGAGCGCCAGGTCCCGCTGTTCGATCCGCCGGCCGCCGGTGAGCTGCCGCCGCTGTCGCTGCTCGATGACCCGCCGGATCAGCGGCAGGGCTATTCGGAAGAATCGCTCGAGGCGATGTCGCGCCTCGTGGAGCTGAAGCTCAGGGATTTCGGCGTAGAGGTCGAGGTCAAGTCGGTATCGCCCGGCCCGGTTATCACCCGGTTCGAGCTGGATCCGGCACCGGGCGTAAAGGTCAGCCAGATATCGAACCTGGCGAAAGATCTGGCACGATCGCTGTCGGTCGTCAGCGTCCGGGTCGTCGAAGTGATTCCGGGCAAGTCTTTCGTTGGTCTCGAGATTCCAAACGAGAACCGACAGCTGGTGACGCTGGGGGAGATTCTCAAGTCGCGCGCCTACGAGGAGCTGAAATCGCCGCTGACCCTCGCGCTTGGCAAGGACATCGGCGGACATTCCGTAGTAGCCGATCTCGCCCGTATGCCGCACTTGCTCATCGCGGGCACGACCGGATCGGGCAAATCCGTCGCGATCAATGCGATGGTGCTCAGCATCTTGTACAAGACGCAGCCGGAGCAGGTGCGGCTGATAATGATCGATCCCAAAATGCTGGAGCTGAGCGTCTACGAGGGCATTCCGCACCTGCTGACGCCGGTCGTTACCGACATGAAAGAGGCCGCGAATGCGCTTCGCTGGTGCGTCGCCGAGATGGACCGGCGCTACGCGCTAATGGCTGGCCTCGGCGTGCGCAACATCGGCGGCTACAACCGCAAGGTGCGCGATGCCATCGCCAAAGGCACGCCAATACCCGATCCCACATTCACGCCACCGGAGCTGTTCGACGAGGACAAACCGGTCGAGCAGCCGACGCTGACACCGCTGCCGTTTATCGTTGTCATTATCGACGAACTCGCCGATATGATGATGATCGTCGGCAAGAAGGTCGAGGAGCTGATCGCGAGGCTGGCGCAGAAGGCGCGCGCCTCTGGCATTCACATGCTCCTTGCAACCCAGCGTCCTTCTGTCGACGTGATCACGGGGCTGATCAAGGCGAACGTGCCGTCGCGAATTGCGTTCCAGGTATCCGCGAAGGTCGACTCCCGCACGATTCTGGATCAGCAGGGTGCCGAGAATCTGCTTGGTCACGGGGATATGCTGTACCTGCCGCCCGGCACATCGCTGCCCGTGCGGGTGCACGGGGCATTTGTCGCCGATCACGAGGTTCACGCGGTCGTGCGCCACCTGAAAAAAAGCGGTCAGCCGCGTTATCTCGATGAAATTCTCGAGGGCCCGGCGAGTCCAACTCCGGGACTGCGCGGTATCGACACGCCGACTTTGGATGTGGCCGACGCGGAGCAGGATCCGCTGTACGATCAGGCCGTCCAGGTCGTCATGGAGACGCGCAAGGCATCGATTTCCGGCGTGCAGCGGCGGCTCAAGATCGGCTACAACCGCGCCGCACGTATGGTCGAATCGATGGAGGCCGCGGGTCTGGTCGGTCCCCTGCAGCCGAATGGTACGCGGGAGATACTGGTGCCGATAGCCGCCGAGGACTAGGAGAGGGCATTGAGGGAACTGATTGCGCTGGTGTCGCTGTTCACAATCGGGGCGGCTGCGGCCGAGGGTGCGGATCAGGGGCGGGCGCTCGTCGACGCGTTCGTCGCCGACGTCGGGACGCTGACGGGGCGCTTCGAGCAGCGGCTGATCGATCCTGACGGCATCATCGTCGAGGAATCCCACGGTACGCTGGAAATCGCGCGGCCGGGGCGCTTTCGTTGGATATATACCCATCCTTACGAGCAGTGGCTGGTCGCTGACGGTCTCAACATCTGGAGCTACGACGTCGATCTCGCGCAGGTGACGGTCAAGCCGCAGGTGGACGCATTGAGCAGTACGCCGGCACTGCTGCTCGGCGGTAACGACGATGCGCTCCAAGACTTCGAGTATGGCGGCAGCTATGTCCAGGAAGAAACGACCTGGGTACGCCTGATGCCGAAAGACACGGAGAGCGGATTCCGGCGTGTGGACCTCGGCTTTAAGAACGGCGCGCTCCGCCGCATGGCCTTTTTCGACAATCTCGAGCAGACGACGGTCGTCGAACTCTTCGACGTTGTGATGAACGGGCTAATTGATCCGGAACGATTCGTTTTCCGCGTTCCCGACGATGTCGATCTCGTCGGCATTCCAGCCGTCGCCGAGGTGTCCAACTACTGATGTTGCCGTTGCGCTATGCCGGCTACTGGCGAATTGCGGGCATCGCATTGTTGCTTCTGGTTTTGTCTTTTGCGGTCGTGCCTGATGAATGGCTTTTCGGGGACGATGATGTCCCGAAATTGTGGCGGATCGATGCCGACAAGTGGCTGCACCTGGGCGGATTCACGCTGCTCGCCGTCTGGTTTGCGGGCCAGTACCGGCCGCGCGCATACTGGCAAATCGGCTTCGGTCTGATCGCCTACGGATTGCTTATCGAATACTGCCAGCGATTCGTCGGCTTCCGAACCGCCGATTGGGCCGACGTTGCCGCGGACGCTGCCGGCATCGTCATCGGCCTTGCGATCGCCACGGCCGGCGCGGGTGGCTGGAGCCAGCGCGCCGAATCCTGGTATCTGGAGAGAACCACGAGTTTTGAGTGACCTGTTCGCCGACGCACGCCGAGAGCCTGCGGATCGCCCGCTTGCCGATCGCATGCGCCCTGCCGGGCTAGACGACTTTGCGGGCCAGAACCACCTGCTGGCCGAGGGCAAGCCGCTTAGGCGAGCGATCGAGCAGGGCCGTGCGCACTCTATGGTGTTCTGGGGCCCGCCCGGTACGGGTAAGACCACGCTCGCGCGACTCATTGCCGCAAGCACCGATTCACACTTCATAGGCCTGTCGGCCGTCATGGCCGGCGTCAAGGATATCCGCAATGCTGTCGATCAGGCGCGCCAGCACAGCGACATGGCAGGCCGCGGTACCGTGCTGTTCCTGGACGAAGTGCATCGCTTCAACAAGTCTCAGCAGGACGCATTCCTGCCGTTCGTCGAAGACGGCACGCTGACGTTTATCGGCGCGACGACGGAGAATCCGTCCTTCGAGCTGAATAACGCCCTGCTTTCGCGCGCGCGAGTTTACGTCCTGAAAGCGTTGGACCCGGCGGCGCTGGTCGCGATCCTCAAGCGTGCGCTCCGCGACCCCGTGCGCGGGCTGGCAGGCACAATAGCGGCGGCAGAGGAGGTGCTCGAGCGCATCGCGATCGCCGCCGACGGCGACGCGCGGCGGGCGCTCAATTTGCTGGAACTCGCAGCAGATCTTGCCGACGACGAGGCGATCGATGAAGACATTGTCGCCGAGGTCACGACCGGCAGTCCGCGACGCTTCGACAATAAGGGCGAGTACTTCTACGATCAGATTTCGGCGCTGCACAAGGCGGTGCGCGGCTCCGATCCGGATGCTTCGCTGTACTGGCTCATGCGTATGCTCGACGGCGGTTGCGATCCGCTATACGTTGCGCGGCGCATGGTCCGCGTGGCATCCGAGGACATTGGCAACGCCGATCCGCGCGCGCTGCAGCTCGCGCTGAACGCCTGGGAGGCGCTGGAACGGCTCGGCAGTCCCGAAGGCGAGCTCGCGCTGGCGCAGGCCGTCGTGTATCTCGCCTGTGTGCCGAAAAGCAACGCGGTATACATGGCCGCAAGGGCCGCCGCCGGCGATGCTGAAAAATACGGTTCGCTCGAAGTTCCGATGCATCTCAGGAACGCGCCGACGCGCCTGATGAAGGAACTCGGCCACGGCGAGGATTATCGCTATGCGCACGACGAGGAGGGCGCAGTCGCGGCAGGCGAACGCTATTTTCCCGACGACATGCCCGACGTCACGTATTATCATCCCGTGCCGCGCGGGCTCGAGATCAAGATCCGGGACAAGCTCGCGGAAATTCGCAGGCGCAATCGCAATCCCGGCGACACGCATTAGGCTCAGACGCAATGATCGACCCCAAACTCTTGCGGCAGGTGACGGACGAAGTCGCGCGCAACCTGGCGCGGCGGGGGTTCGAGTTCGACGCGAAGGCTTACCTTACGCTCGACGATCGCCGCAAGGACCTGCAGCTCGAGACCGAGCAGCTTCGTAATGAGCGCAATACGCGTTCGAAGAGCATCGGCCAGGCGAAAGCCAGGGGCGAGGACATCGGACTGCTGGTCGATGCGGTCAACGACATCGGCATGCAGCTCGAGAAATCGCAGACCCGTCTTCAGGTCGTAAGGGCGGAGCTCAGAAATATCGAGCTCGGTCTGCCAAATCTACTGTTCGACGATGTGCCGGACGGCCGTGACGAGACCGACAACGCCGAGATTCGGGCCTGGGGTACTCCGCCCGAGTTCGACTTCGATGCGCGGGATCATGTGCAGCTCGGCGAAGGACTCGGCATGCTCGACTTCGAGGCAGCGAGCAAGATGTCCGGGTCGCGATTCGTCGTCATGCGCGACAAACTCGCACGCTTGCAGCGTGCCCTGATCCAGTTCATGCTGGATACGCACGTCAGCAAACATGGCTACGTCGAGTTCTATGTACCTTATCTTGTTCGCGACGTTGCGCTGATAGGGACGGGGCAGCTTCCCAAGTTCGAGGAAGACCTGTTTCGAACGAGCGCCGAGACGCCGTTCTATCTCATCCCGACTGCGGAAGTGCCGTTGACGAACCTCGGCCGCGACGTGATCTTCAACGCGGACGAATTACCGCTGCGTTTCACGGCGCACACGCCGTGCTTTCGGTCGGAAGCCGGTTCGTACGGTCAGGATACTCGCGGCATGATCCGTCAGCATCAGTTCGAGAAGGTCGAACTGGTTCACCTGGTCGCGCCGGAGGACTCGGAGCAGGCCCTCGAGGACATGACCGCGCACGCTGAAGTGATTCTCAAGCGCCTTGGGCTCCCGTATCGCGTCGTCGCACTCTGTAGTGGCGACATCGGTTTCGCCGCCGCGAAGACCTACGACATCGAGGTCTGGCTGCCAGGACAGCGCCGCTACCGGGAAATATCTTCGTGCAGCAACTGCACTGACTTCCAGGCTCGACGCATGCAGGCACGGCGACGAAATCCCGAGACCGGCAAGCCGGAGCTCATCCATACGCTGAACGGTTCCGGTGTTGCCGCAGGTCGGGCGCTTATCGCGGTCATGGAAAATTATCAGCAGGCGGACGGCGGCATCGCCATACCCGAGGTACTGCAGCCATACATGAACGGCCTCGAGCGCCTCTGACGGCAAAGCGTGGCCGCATGATGCCGCACGCGGCGGGCCGCGCCGGCCCAGAGACGGAGTGAACGATCGACACGGCACGACATTCGCGGCAAACGCGGCGGCTTCTCGTGTTGGGCGCCGTGTTTTTGCTGACGAGCTGCTCAAGTTCCCACGACACCGATGATGCGCCGTACCTGATCCTTGTCTTGATCGACGGTTTCGGCTGGGACTTTCGCCAGCAGGCGGATACCCCGGCGCTCGACGAAATCGCGGCGCGGGGCGTGAGTGCGCAAGCCCTGCGCCCGGTGTTTCCGACAACGACGTTTCCAAACCACTATTCGATCGCGACGGGACTGTATCCCTACGAGCACGGCATTGTCGGTAACAGTTTTCCAAACGACGCGCGCACGGCGTGGTACCGCCTATCGGACCGCGAAGCCGTTCAGGATGGCGCGTGGTATAGGGGCGAGCCGATCTGGGTCACTGCAGAAAAGGCAGGATTGAAAAGCGCGGCCTACTATTTCGTCGGCACCGAAGCACCGATTGCAGGCGTGTTGCCGACGTACTGGCGCTCGTTCGACGCGGACGTCCCGGGCGGCGAGCGCGTGGCGCAGGTCCTACGCTGGCTGCAGTTGCCGGCGCGGCATCGGCCGCATCTGGTCACCCTGTATTTCGAGGACGTCGACGATGCTGCACATGCTACGGACCCGGAAGCCCGGAGGCGCTGGCCGCGATCCGCCTCGTCGACGGCTTCATCCTGATGCTGCTCGAGGGACTCGAGGCGCTCGATCTCAGGGATCAGACCTCCATCGTGATCGTATCGGACCACGGGCAAGCGGCGCACCGCGCCGCCAGCGATGCATTCGTTCTTGACGACGTCATCGAACTCGACGGGCTTACGGTCATCGATCACGCAAGCTATGCGTCGATATTCATGAATCCCTTCGACAGTTCGCGTGCGATACATATTCGCGATGCCATCAATGCGGCTTGGACTAACGGCCGCGCGTATCTGCGCACCGACGCGCCGGCGCACTGGCGGGTGTCCGACAGTCCCAGATTCGCAGACATCATCGTCATGGCGGAGCCGGGCTACGCGGTACTATCGACGGCGGACAAGGCACATCTGGTCAAGGCGGGGGACCACGGCTGGGATCCCGCGGCGGCGGCCATGGGCGGCATTTTCCTCGCGGTTGGGCCGGGGCTTCCGGCGGGTTTGCAGATAGGCGAGATCGCGGCAGTCGATGTCCGGCCTCTGCTGCTGCGGCTGCTCGAGCTACCGCACCAGGGGCGCAACGACAGCCGCTGGGATGCGCTGACTCGCGCGCTCCAGGATCAGGCAGCGTCTCCATAAGCGTGAGGCGCGGCCAGGCACGTCCGCGCCGATGCGGACTGATATGCCGAAACGACTTAAGGTATTATCCCTAAGTCATTGTTTCATATGCCAAAACTCGGGACAGTGGATCGCCTATTTGCCGCAATGCGGGCACTGCCCGCGCAACACCTTGATGATGTAATTCACCCAGAGCATGCATAGGGCAACGTTGCCGACGAACAAGAGTGTCCAGAGAACTGAGTCGGTCATCGCGACCTCCGGTGCCAGAGACCCTCACCCAGTATCGTCCGCGCAACTTCATATATAAGTGCACAGGTACCAGATTCTGACAATTAGACATAAAAAAGGCCCCGAAGTTGGGGCCTTGTGACGGAAGTCGCGGTTTTGCGCTTATTCGCGGCTCATGAACAGCCGCAGCACGTACCAGAACATCAGCGCAATCGAGCCGAACAGCTCTAGCGATGCCGCAACGTATTTGTCGCGCGGATAGTGGTGCAGGATATTCGACGTGTCATATAGCACGGCGGCGCCAGCGAATCCGATCATCGCAACCGAGAACCAGGTCCCCAAGGCGAACCCGAAAATCAGGCTGGCGACGATCCCGGCCATAGCAAGCAGTCCACCCCAGACCAGCAGCCCGCGCAGAAACGAAAAATCCCTGCGCGTGATCATCGCCGTCGCGATCAGCGCACCTGAACCGAGCAGCGTGACGCCTGCGGCGCTGTCGATGATGCCCGGGTTCATACGTGCGGCGATGTACAGCATCGGCGAGAAGATCAGGGCTTCGAGGACGATGAAGAATGCCAGCGCGCCATACTGCGCCGTCGTTGATCGCACGCGATGCGCGAAGTGCGCTGCACCCCAGCCGCCGAGGATGAACGCGCCGAACACGATCCACCAGTGCTCCAGCATCGGCATGGCGATACGCTCGGCGATGCCCGACTGGAACAGGTAAGCCTCGATCGCGGCGAACGCTAGGATGGCAGCGACAACGTGGGCATAGCACTTCCAGATAAATTCGGATCGATCCTCGACCGCCAGTTCGGAAACCGGCATCAGATCGCTGAGATTGTCGTGCATCGACTCTTCTCCTTAAATCGCGTGTACCTGCATGTTACCGCATCGGCGGATGCCGCGATCGGGTGTCTTTCGGTTATTGACAAATTCCGATCCATGAAATGCCCGGATCTCGCGGCTTACCAGGGCAGCTCATAGCCCTCGGCGTGCCAAAAGGTGCCGGTCGTCTCGAGCGTCAGCTCGTCGATGCGCGCGATCAGGCCGCTCGCGGCGTCGGCCGGATCGATGCCCTGACCGCCGGTCATCTCCGTGGCGACCAGTCCCGGGTGCAGCAGTATGACCGCGATCCCGCGCGGCGCCAGGTCATGCTTGAGATTCGTGCCAATCATGTTGACGGCCGCTTTCGAGGCGCGGTAGCCGTAATATCCGCCGGACTCGTTATCTTTGATCGACCCGACGCGGCTAGTGACGATTGCCACCTTCGAGCCTTTCCGCAGGTTTTCCAGCAGCGCTTCCGTCACTCGCAGGGGGCCAAGCGTATTGACCCGAAACTGTTCCGTCATGGCGTCGTAATCGAGGCGGCCTAAGCTGTCGCCGCGGAGAATGCCGGCGTTGTTGATCAGGACATCGATCGGCGTGTCGCCGACCGCATCTTTGAGTCGCGGCATCGCGTCACCTCGCCCGACATCGATGCCGTCGATGAATCGCACACCGAGGTTTACGAGCGCCTCGCTCACCCGTCGGCACACGGCGATGACCTCGTTACCGCGTTCGCTGAGCTGTTTGCACAGCTCGAGGCCGACGCCGCGGTTGGAACCCGTTACGAGAATCGTGGGCACACCTGTCTCCGTAGCGTGACGCGCGGCAATGATGAACCATCGTAGCGTCGGGGTCGAGGGCGGTCAGGTTGATCAGGTTCTTACGAGGCTTGTCAGGGCGAGATTCGCTGCTCAGATGCGCTCGGAGACGAAGCGGCCGACTGCGTGCCTGAACCGGCAGGTCACGAATGCCAGCCCGGACACGTGCAAGGTTCTGTGCCGTCGGCGAATTCGGCGGCAATGCGTAACGGTCGCAACCGCGTCGAGTGCGCGGCAGGTGACTTTCAGAGCCTGGCCAGCACGGAGCGGTGCTTCCGTCACGACGCGCATGCCCTTCAAGGAAACGTCCTCCATGCGGGCCCGGAGACCCGAGTCTGCGGTGCATGTCGTGTAGACCGTGATCGATTGCCGCTTGTCGATTCTGGCGACGGCCCGCTGGCCGGCCTCCTCGAGGCGCAGCGACTCGATCGGTGCGAGCGGGCTTTGACAGGTAGCGCAATCGGCATCAGCAAGGATGACCTGCCCGAAGTCATGGTCGGTGCCGCAAAACACGCATACCTGGTAAGGGTCGCGGCGTTCGGGCGCGGTCGGCGTCGTGGCGAAGTCGATGCCCTGGCCGGCCAGTCGCACGGCCTCGAGGTAGGCATCGTATTCGGTTCGGCGCGCCGCGTCGCTCAGTACGGCGTAGGCTTTGTTGATCAGGGCGGCAGTGGCGGTGTCGCCGCCAAGATCAGGATGTAGGCGGTGGCGCTGCATGAGCTTGCGATAGCTGGCCCGAATCTGTTCTGGCGTCGCATCGGGGCTGACGAGGAGGATCTCGTAGTAATTGCAGTTGTGATCAGGCGCATCCATACACGGGTATCGGCCGGCGGCCGCACGTCCTTGAGTCGCAAGGTCGGCGCTGCGGGCTCAGGCGGTCTGTTCCGGGGCAGGAGCGGCCGAGTATACGCGGCCTTGTCGAAGACCCGCGAAGCAGCGCTGCGAGACGCTTTAGCGTGTTGTTCGCGAGCCCACAGCAGGTATTATGTGCTATCGCTCGCCGCCGGATTGTGCGGCTTCACAGCGTCGGCGCGGGAGTTTTTGGCATGGCCAGGATCACGGAAATCGCGCCGGATATTTTCCAGATCACTACTTACGTTGCCTCCATCGACCTGCAGTTCCACCAATATGTCCTGCGGGACGACGCCGCCCTGTTATTTCATACCGGCATGCAGAGCATTTTCGCGGACGTGCATGACGCCGTTGCCACGCTGATCGATACGAAACGGTTGCACTGGATCGCATTTAGCCATTTCGAAGCGGACGAATGTGGGGCCCTTCGGCAATGGCAGGAAGTCGCCTCAGACGCAACCGCCATCTGCACGGAAGTTGCGAAAGCGACCGGGGTTGACGATGTGGTTGCGCTGCGGCCGGCCGAGGCCCTGCAGGATGGCGCGATCATCGAGACGGGCAGACACAGCCTCCGGTTCCTGCAGACGCCGCACGTGCCGCACGACTGGGGCGCATCACTGCTGTTCGACGAATCGAACGACGTGCTGTTCTGTTCGGATATTCTCACGCACAAGGGAAATGTCGAGCCGCTAACCGAAAGCTACTCGGTGTTGGACCGATTCGAAGCTTCTGCGACGAGCGATCTGGGGACCGCGTGGGCGCACGCCTATCCATGCTCGAATCAGACGCTCACCGTCTACGAGCGACTGGCCGACCTCACTCCGACCACGCTGGCGATAATGCACGGCAGCGCGTTTGCGGGGGATGGCAAGAAGATGCTCAGCGATTTCGCCCAGTCACTGCGTTCGCTCGAGCAAATCGATCAGGATACGGAACCTGTCGCAGACTAACGCTCCGATTTTGCGCTGCAGTTCACGCGGACGAGGAATGTGTAGAACTACTGGAAGTACTTGCGAATATCGGTCGCATCGAGGCGCGCGAGATTTTTACTGGCCTCGTGGACGACCGCATGCTTCGCCTGATTCGATAATGCGTTCCGCAGTAGCCCGAGGCACCTCGGATCCGCGAGAATGACCAGGTGCTCCGCATCCCCGGCACTGATTGCGCCGTTCAAGTAATCCGCTATGCGCTTTGTGAAACGCTGCTTTTCCTGGTCGCGCGCCTGCGTTGGCGGCGCCATCGCGTGCCGGCCACTACCGCGGCTGTCGAAGGTCCGACCGGGACGGTCACTGCCGATATCTCGTTCCTTCAGCGTCGCATCCTCATCCTGAAATTCCTTGACCAGCGTCCAGTCGCCGTGGCGCAAAGTGCTGCGCCAGCAGCGGGCAGACTGGGCTGAACAGGCAACGACAAGGGTCGGTTCGTTGGGAAGCAGGAATGTCTCGGACGCCGTCATCGGGAACCTCCCAGTTCATTGGACCGCTCGTCGAAAGGTCGGCCGCGCACGCTGATCTTGGCTAAAGCCGTGGTAGACGTATCCGTCGTGTTGCGAATCACCGCTGCGTCTCGCTGCGACACGCCCGCCCGACCTTGCGGGCAGCAATGTTGCGCTTTCTTCCAGATGACCGTCCGCGTACCTTATCGATCCGGGCGCCGCGACTCAATAGTTGGTTGCTGGTCATTCCGGTGAACGCAGCGGCACAGCTCGCCGGACCAGTGGGCCGACAAGCACCGGGACGATACTCGCCGCGACGATGACGGCCCAGCCTGCGATACCCGGATTGTGAAGCGCGAGCACCGCCGCAAGCCCGGGCAAGTAGACCGCGCTCAGAACTAGCGCGAGGCAGATTGCGAGAGCGATCCAGATCCAGCCGTTGCGCGTTACCTCATTGGAAATCCAGTGATGCATGCTGTCGCGCACGTTCAATACGTGCCACATCTGTGCTAGTGCCAGCGTGCAGAATGACACCGTGACGGCGCGAGACGCCTGGAAGTCCAGCACGACGATGGCATAGCTCATCGCCCCGAGTACCGACGCGGAGAGCACTGCGCCGTGCAGCAGAATGCGCAGCCAATGGGTTCGCGTTATCAGTTTTTCATTCGGGGCTCTGGGCTGCCTCGTCATCAGGGACGCTGCGCCGGGGCCGACACCGAGCGCCAGCGCAGGGAACACGTCGGTTACGAGATTGAGGAACAGGATCTGCAGCGGCAGAATCGGCAAGGGCGCCCCCGCGATCGTTGCAAGACTCACAATCATCACTTCGCTGATATTGCAGGACAAGAGATAGATAACGAATTTACGAATATTCGAAAATATTGCGCGACCGTGTTCGATTGCCGCGGCGATTGTGTTGAATTCGTCATCCTGTAGCACCATGGCAGCGGCTTCCTTCGCAACTTCCGTGCCTCGAATCCCCATTGCGACTCCGATGTCGGCCTTCTTCAGCGCGGGCGCGTCATTGACGCCGTCGCCGGTCATCGCCACGATGCAGCCTTGGCGCTGATACCAGTCGATCAGTCTGAGTTTTTGAGCCGGCGTCACGCGCGAGAAAACGCGCGCGTCGCCCAGTCTCGTATTGTCAGCCACTTCAATGAGGTCGCCGAGCTCGGCGCCTTCGACGAACTGTTTGGCGTCTGCGGGTTCCTCCGCGATGCCGAGCTCCTCGGCGATACTGCGTGCCGTTGCAGCATGATCGCCGGTGACCATGATCACGGAGACGCCGGCTTCCCTGCAGCGCGCTATCGCTTCGGCAACGCCGACGCGCGGCGGATCCTCCAGACCGACGAATCCCAGAAGCACGAGGTCCGTAAACGGATCTCCTGCGTCTCCGGGCATCGTCTTGGTGGCCAACGCTAGCGTTCGCAGGCCCTTTCGGCCGAGCTGATCGGCGCGCTCGATCCATTGCTGACGCGTCGCAGCATCGAGCGTTACGTCGCGCGATCGTCGCCGAACCGACGTGCAGGACGGCAGAATTTGCTCCGGAGCGCCTTTAACTGCCGCGCGCACGCGGCTTCCGTCCGTGTGCAGCGTCGCCATTCGCTTCGCGTCCGGATCGAACGCCTCTTCGCGGATTTCGGGGAATTTCTGCAGCAAAGCGTCGCGCCAGATGTCACGGCCAGACGCGGCCACCAGGAGAGCGAGTTCGGTCGGATCGCCTGTCGCTTCGATCGCCCCATCCGCGGCTCGCTGTAGTGATGCGTTACTGCACAGGGCTCCCGTCGTGAGCAGTTCATCGAGATCAGCTTCGGCGCCAACGTCCGGGGTGCCTGTGCCTATGCGGAAGATCGCTCCTTCGGCGTTATCAGAACGTTCGAGCCGGACTACCGCTTCGGCGAGTTGCACGACGGTGACGGACATGCGGTTCTCCGTCAGCGTTCCCGTCTTGTCGGTCAGGATGACGCTTGTGGCGCCGAGCGTTTCTACGGCGGACAAACGCGTTATTAAAGCCCTGCGTTTCGCCAGGCGCCACATGCCGCGCGCGAGCGCAATCGTCGCGACTATCGGCAATCCCTCGGGAATGGCTGCGACCGCGAGTGCGATCGCTACCTCGATCGCCAGGAACGTGTCTCTGCCGGCGAGCATGCCGGCACCTGCAACAACCGCCGCGATGATGCCGACGACCCAGACCAGCCGTTCCGCAAGTGCATTTAGACGCTTCTCGAGTGGCGTGTGCGACGGTTCGGCGCTGCTTATCTGGTGGAATATCTGCCCGAATTCGGTATCGGCGCCAATCGCGACAACCACGCCTTTGCCGACGCCGCGCGTAATCGCCGTACCTCGGTACGCCATATTCCTGCGATCTGCCATTGGTGTCGTGGCGGCGAGCGGATCGACGCTCTTCGTAATAGGTAGGGACTCGCCCGTCAACGTCGACTCATCCGCCTGCAGCTTGGCGGTCTCTATGAGACGCAGGTCAGCGGGCACGATGTCACCCGCGTCAAGCACGACGATGTCACCGGGCACGAGCTCCTCGGCGGCAAGGGGCGTGTGGGCGCCGTTTCGTATCGCGACGCAGAAGATCAGGGCCATCTGGCGCAGTGCCTCCATGGAGCGGACGGCGCGCCACTCGATGACGAAGCCGATCGCGCTGTTTATCGCGATGACCGCGATAATCGCAACCCCCTCGACTGTCTCCGAAAACAGAAACGCGAGACCGCCGGCAGCTGCGAGTACAGCGATGACGACGCTCTTGAACTGCGCCGCCAGAATGGCCAGCAGATGCCGTGGTCGCGATTCGCGAAGCCGATTGTGGCCGAACAGCGCTCTGCGCCGCAGGACTTCGTTGGTGTCCAGTCCGGCGTCCGCGTCTGTCGCAAATGCCTGCAGCGCTGTCCCTGGGGATTTGGTCCAGGTCTGGTAGTCGCTGGGGCGCGGAAGCTCGGCGCTGCTAGTACGCATGGCCTGCTCGCCTCAGTCCGAGACGTTGGTTGCGGTGGGCGCGTGCATTGTCTCCGGCAGAATGCGCGAGAGGGCCGCTCCGCAACTGGGCGGGTGCGCACGGCAGCTCACGTCAAATCTCGATCGTCTGACCGCGTTCCGCGATCGTGACGGGAGCCGCGAACGCGTCCCTCAGTTTTGTAGCGAGCGCACGCTGTGCCGGCGGCTCGCCATGGACTAGGTACACCCGTGGGCGCGCCTCGAAGGCCCCATACCAGGCAAGGAGGTCGGCCTGATCCGCATGTGCCGACAGGCCGCCGATCGTATGAACCTTTGCCCGGACGCTGTAGGTGTCACCCCACAGGCGTATCGTCTCGGCGCCGTCAACGATTCGCCGTCCCAGCGTTCCATACGCTTGAAATCCGACAATGACGATATGGCACTCCGGCCGCCAGATATTGTGCTTCAGGTGATGCTGAATGCGCCCGCCGCTGCACATGCCGCTACCGGCGATAATTATCGCGCCGGCCCTGATATCGTTTAGCCGCATAGAGTCTTCGGATGTTCGCGACTCGTGATAATTGGGCAGATCCGGCAGTCGCGACTCCGGCCCGAAAAGTCTCGCGCCATACAGATCACGGTACTGCGAATACACGGCGGTTGCCTCGATGCCCATCGGGCTGTCGAGGAAGATGTGCCAGTCCGCGAGGCCCCACTCGTCGTAGTGTTCGGCCATCAGATACAGCAGATCCTGCGTCCGGCCGACGGTAAATGCCGGTATCAGAATGTTGCCCTGCGCCGCGCGGGCCGAGCTGAACACGTCACCAAGCTCGACAAGCGTATCGGCGAATGAGCGGTGCAGGCGATCGCCATACGTGCTTTCCATCAGTACGACGTCGGCGTCGACGAGACGCGTCGGCGGATCCATAACCGGCGCGTCCCGGTACCCGAGATCACCGCTGAAGACGAGCGTGCGCCCGCCAGCGTCGTCTTGCAGCACGATCTCGACAATCGTCGAGCCGAGTATGTGTCCAGCGTCGTGGAACCGAAGCGTCACACCTGCAGCGACGTCGACCGAGTCCCCGTAGTCCGCCACGTCGAACTGGCCGAGACAGCGCTCCCCGTCCTCTCGCGTGAACAGCGGCTCGATCGGCGCAAGACCCTTGCCGCGCCGCCTGGCATTCTCCCACTGCGCATCTTTCTCATTTAGGTATCCAGCGTCCGGTAGCATAATGCTGGCCAGCGCCCGCGTTGCGCGATGCGCGTGGATCGGTCCTGCATAGCCTTCCTTGACCAGCAGAGGCACACGTCCAGAGTGATCGATATGCGCATGGCTGAGAACGAGGGCGTCGATGCTCGCGACATCGAACGGAAACGGCTCGCGATTGCGCTGCTCCGTCTCCGGGTTACCCTGGACCAGGCCACACTCGAGCAGAATGTTGTGGCCGGGCCCGCTCAACAAATACAGTGAGCCCGTAACTTCTCCCGCCGCCCCCAAGAATTCCAGACGCCATCTCATGCGGTCATTACCATCCTTGCATACGCCAAGTGCACTGCGGCCACCTTACCCGGACGCCCGCGACGGACGCGCACCGGAGACGCTCGCGGATTCTACTTTACGCAACCGGTAGCGGACTATCGCCCGAGGCATCGGTAAATCTACCGATTCAGCCTGCGATGTCGCAATGCGACGATCGGGCTCGCCTAACTGAGGAGGCACCGGCCATGCGCGAAAGCGCGTTCCGATTCTGCGACGATATCGGGCCCGATAAGATTCTGCACGTATATCAGCCGACAGTCGGTCTTAAGGGAATCGTCGTTGTCGATAACGTGGCTGCCGGTCCGGCGATCGGCGGTGTGCGCATGGCGCCGGACGTGACGCTGGAGGAATGTTTCCGGCTGGCTCGGGCAATGACATTCAAGAACGCGGCGGCAGGCTTGTCCCACGGCGGCGGTAAGTCGGTCATCGTCGCCGACCCGTCGCTGGAAACGCCCAGGAAGGAGCAGCTGATCCGCGCATTCGCGGCGGCGATCGCTTCGCTGACGGATTACATCCCGGGTCCGGATATGGGCATGGACGAGACCGCAATGGCTTGGGTCAGGGACGAAATCGGGCGGTCGGTCGGCTTGCCGCGTGAAATTGGCGGCATACCGCTCGACGAAATCGGCGCCACCGGCTTCGGGCTCGTCTGCGCCGCCGATGTCGCAAGGGCCACGCTCGCTCTGGAGTTCGAGGGCGCGCGCCTCGCCGTGCAGGGCTTCGGCTCGGTCGGCGGCCATGCGGCGAGATTCTTCGCAGAACGCGGCGCGATTCTGGTCGCGGCGGCCGATACCAGCGGCACCGTACACGATGTCGATGGCATCGATATCGAAAAGCTGCTCCAGCACAAGCGCTCGGGTCAAAAGATTGCCGACTTTCAGCCCGGCGCGAAACTCGCACGCGACGCCGTTATCGGTGTTGACTGCGATATCCTGATCCCGGCGGCTCGACCCGACGCCATTCACGGGGCCAATGTAGGCGACGTCAAGGCCCGACTCATCGTTCCGGGTGCGAATATCGGCATCACCGAGGAAGCCGAGAGCGAGCTGCACCGCCGCGGCGTGGTCTGCATCCCGGATTTCATCGCGAATGCGGGCGGCGTGATCTGCGCTGCCGTAGAATACGCTCATGGCACCGAGGCACAGGCTTTCGAGGCGATCGAGACAAAAATCCGCGTGAACACGGGCGAGGTCCTCGAACGGGCGCGGGCGGGGCAGACGACGCCGCGGGATGCAGCCGTGGCGATGGCCGGCGACCGCATTGCCTGCGCCATGCGATGGCAGCGCTTCAACTGACGAGAGGCAGGTAATGGCTATACAAGCGGGGCAAGCACTGTCCCCGGACGCCCTGTACCATGCCGCAGATCCGGGGCAGATCGGGTTCCAATCCACTGCGGAGCTCGAAGGGGCGCTCGAAGTGCCGGGCCAGGAGCGCGCGATGGAGGCGATCCAGTTCGCGGCGGGCATGCGCCTTCATGGACACAACGCGTTCGTGCTGGGCCCTGCAGGCAGCGGGCGGCATGCATTCGTGCGCCACTTTCTCACGACCCGGGCTGACGCCGGCGACACGCCGAGCGACTGGTGCTACGTCAATAATTTCCGAGACCCGCGGCAGTCCACGGCGCTCGCACTGCCGCCGGGCTTGGGCCGGCAACTGCAGGACGACGTCGCCCAGGTCATCCAGGACGCACAGTCGGCGATACCCGTCGCATTCGAAAGTGAGGAATTCCAGAATCAGCGGGAGGCCATCGACGAGGAATTCAAGGAGTTTCAGGAAAAGGCGTTTAGCGAACTGGAGGCCGAGGCGAAGCAGCGCGACATCGGCATCGTGCAGACGCCGACGGGCTTCGCGTTCGTGCCGCTCGCGGACGGCGAGGCCATGAGGCCCGACGCGTTCGACAAGCTGTCGGAGGCCGAACAGCAGCGCTACCAGGCGCATCTCGAGGAGCTGACCAAGCGATTGAGTCGCATCACGCGTTCGATTCCGAAACAGGCGAGGGACATGCGCCACAAGGTGAGAGAGCTCGAGCGAGAGATTACGACGGTTACCGTGTCCAGCCTGTTCGAGGACCTGCTCGCAAAATATCGGGATCACGCCGTCGTCGTCGAGCACTTGGGAGCTATGCAGGCGGATATCGTCGACAATGCGCAGCTATTCCTGTCCCGCGGAGAGCCGCCCGGAAAGCGTGCTCGACTGCCGACGTTCCCACGCGCCGACGAGTCCGCCGCAGCCCGACGCTACGCGGTCAACGTGCTCGTCGATCGCGGCAACGATCACGGCGCGCCGGTCATCTTCGAGGACCAGCCGAGTTTCGCCCAATTAATCGGCAAGATCGAGCACGAAGCGCAGTTTGGGGCGCTGATCACGGATTTCAGCCTGATTCGGGCCGGGGCGCTGCATCGCGCGAACGGCGGATACCTCGTGGTCGATGTCGCGAAAGTGCTGTCGTATCCCGGCGCCTGGGAGGGGCTCAAGCTGGCCGTGAAATCAGGCGAGATTCGGATGCGCTCGCTCGGCGACGACCTGGGCTTCGTGAGCACGGTGACGCTCGAGCCCGAGCCGATTCCGCTCGACAGTAAAGTCATTCTGATCGGCGAGCGCATTCACTACTATCTGCTCGACGCGCTCGATCCCGAGTTTCGCAACCTGTTCAAGGTGGCAGCCGATTTCGAGGACGAGATTCAGCGCACACCCGACAACGTCGGGGCTTCAGCGCAATACTATGCCGCGCTGATCAGGGAGGAAGGCCTGCGGCAACTCAGCAGCGGCGGATTCTTGAGGCTCAGCGAGGCCAGCGCGCGGCTGGCGGGCGACGGTGAGCGACTGTCCGGAAATATTCGACAGACGACCGACCTGCTGCGCGAAGCACACTACTGGGCGGAGCGAGCGGATGACGAGCTCATCCATCGGGAGCACGTCGAGCGCGCTATCGAGATGCGCCGCAAGCGATCGTCCCGACATCGTGACCGGCTGCTCGAGGAGACCCTGCGCGATACGCTGGTTGTCGAAACGCAGGGCGAGCGGGTCGGACAAATCAACGGACTATCGGTTCTCCAGCTCGGGGATTATGCGTTCGGAAGGCCGCAGCGGATCTCCGCATCCGTGACGCTCGGGGCGGGCAAAGTGATCGACATCGAGCGCGAGGTCGAGCTCGGAGGGCCGCTGCATTCGAAAGGCGTACTGATCTTGTCAGGGTTCCTTGGCTCGCATTACGTGACGGACCGGCCCCTGAGTCTCTCGGCAAGCCTCGTGTTCGAGCAGTCGTACGGAGGGGTCGACGGGGACAGCGCGTCTGCCGCCGAACTCTGCGCGCTGGTGTCGGCGCTCGCCGAACTGCCAATCAGGCAGTCTCTTGCGATTACTGGATCCGTCGATCAGCACGGCAATGTCCAGGCGATCGGTGGCGTCAACGAAAAAATCGAGGGATTCTTCGACATCTGCACTGCGCGCGGCTTGACCGGCGAGCAGGGTGTGCTGATTCCGGTGGCGAACGTGAAGCACCTGATGCTGAACCCGAAGGTCATCGATGCTGTCGAGCGCGGTCAATTTCATGTCTATCCGGTTGACACGATCGACTGTTGCGTCGAGCTCTTGACGGGCGTGCCCGCCGGCGAGAAGGGGGAGGACGGTGAATTCCCGACGGGCAGTTTCAATGAGGCGGTACGCCGGCGACTCATCGAGCTCGCCTCGAAGCGGCGCGCATTCGTTGTGCCGACCGACAAGGCCGGTGGGGGTTCCGGTGGCTGACGCTACGCAGGCGGTGGTCCGGCGTCGCATCGGTGTGGTGCTGGATGCCGCCGGTGACGGCGATGCCCTGCTCGAGATCATCGAAGCGCTGCTCGCGGAGGGGCTCGAGCTGGACGTAGAAGCGGTGCTGCTGCAGGAGGAGGCCGAGCGCCGGGTCGCGGACCTGCCGGGCACGCGCGAGTTCGGCCTGCTGTCCGCGAGCCCTCGAGAACTCAGCGCGACCGGCTACGAGCGCGCCGTCGAGCGGCGCCGCCGCAGGCTCGAACAGGCGCTGCGCAAGATCCTGCGCCGCGATGATCTCGCGCTGCCGGTCAGAATCGTGAAGAGAGCGGTGTCAATGCTCAGGGACATGGCTCAGGCGGGCGACATCACGGTGTTCCCGCCACAGCGTCGAGCGGGGCAGGGATTGTTGCCGCTGCATTCCCGGAGGCGGCGGCGACGTGTTGCGGTCGTCGTCGACACCGTAGCGACTAGCTCCGAGGCTATCGGAGTCGCTTTGGGTATCGCGAGCGGTGATGTCGGCAGCGTCTCAGTCATCGAGACTGCGGCGGTTAGCGAGGCGGGTACCGAATCCGAGAGCGCAGCGGCGCCGCGGATCCCACCGGCCAATATTCGAAAGCTGCCCGATCAACGCCTCGAATCACTGATCGAGGTCGTACACACGACGCGCGCCCACGCCGTCGTCCTGTCCGTAACCCACGAACAGGTCTCAAATGAAATGATCGACCTGCTCCGCCACCGCCTGCATTGCCCCGTTTGTATCGTGCGCTCGGCGGCTCGTTTGGAACCGCCTGGCGAGGAATAGGCGCCAATCTCGGCCCACATCGCGGTGTGTGGCGGGTTTCTTTGCCGGCGCCTCCGCGATTCTAGGTAGAAGTGCGAATTCAAGCCGACGCTCGTTTACTGTACCGAGACCTTGTGCAAAAGGCCGAAGTGTCTCGCGCCGTCTGGCGTGCCAAATATTGCCTGCGACGCGAGGGCGCCGCGGTGGAGCATGATATCGGCGAAACCTGGCGGCGCGTCGCGCGCGCAGCCGCCGCGGTCGAACATTCGCCAGACGCCTGGCAACCGCGATTCGAAGCGCTGTTGGGCGACTACGTGTTCCTGCCGGGCGGACGAATTCTCGCCGGAGCGGGCTCCGACAGGCAGATTACGCTGTTCAACTGTTTCGTTGCCGGGCAGCTCGATGACTCGCTGGACGGGATCCTGCGTGGCCTCAAGGAAACCGCGATCACGATGCAGCACGGCGGCGGCGTTGGGATCGATTTCTCACCACTCCGGCCTTCGGGGTCTGCCGCGGTGCGCACCGGCGCCGAGGCGTCGGGCCCCGTGTCGTTCATGCGCCTCTGGGACGTGCTGTGTGAGACCCTGTTATCGACGAGCACGCGCCGCGGGGCGATGATGGGCACACTTGCCTGCGACCACCCGGACCTCGAGGCCTTCGTTGCAGCCAAGGAGCGCACGGGCGAATTGAGTAATTTCAATTTGTCGATTCTGATTTCGGATCGCTTCATGCAGGCCGTTGCCGACGACGCACCCTGGCCGCTAGCGTTCCCGTCGAGGCTTCTGTCGGAGCCAGCCCTCGGCCCGGACGATGCTGATTCGGCTCGCGTGACTTCGGCTCGTCGCCTCTGGCGGAAGATTGCCGAATCGGCGCATGCGACCGCGGAACCGGGGGTATTGTTTATCGACACGATCAATCGCGAGAACAATCTGCGTTCGGGCGAGACGATTCGAGCAACGAACCCCTGCGGCGAAATCCCGTTACCGCCATACGGAGCGTGTAACTTGGGTTCCATCAATTTGGTGCCTCTCGTCGAGCAGCCGTTTACCAAGCGTGCAAGGGTGGATCACGACAAGCTCTACGACGTTGCACAACTGGCCGTGCGCTTCCTGGACAACATCATTGATACTTCGCAGTTTCCGCTCGAGGCACAGGCGCGTCAGGTGCGGCAGACGCGTCGCATCGGGCTTGGCATAACGGGGCTCGCCGACGCCGTCGCAATGCTCGGCATGAGATACAGCAGTGATTCCGGCCGCAGGTTTGGGACATCCTTGCTGACGACGATTCGTGATGCGGCCTACGAGGCCTCGGTAAAGCTCGCCGGCGAAAAAGGCGCGTTTCCCGTTTTCGACAAGGACGAATTTCTGGAGGCACCGTTCGTGCGACGTCTCCCGGAGCCTATTCGGGCTGCGATCAAAGAAACCGGTATACGCAACAGTCATCTGTTGTCGATTGCCCCCGCCGGGACGATCAGTTTGCTCGCAGGAAACGTTTCCAGCGGTATCGAGCCGATTTATGCGCTCGAGGCGACGAGAGCAGTGCGCGACGAACGCGGGGAACTCGTCGAACACGCCGTGCGTGATTTCGCGTATGCCGAGTGGTTAGCTCTTGGCCGTGACGGACAGGACCTTCCACCAGCGTTCGAAACGGCGGCTTCGATTCCTGCCGCGGCGCATTTGGCGATGCAGGCCAGCCTGCAGCCGTTTGTCGACAATGCGATCTCGAAAACGATCAATCTTCCCGCCGAGACCACAGTCGACGAAGTCGCCGAGCTGTACTCCAAGGCGCATGCAGCGGGCGTCAAGGGATGTACCGTGTACAGACCGGGCGCGAGTGTGGGCCGCATTCTGCGAGCGCGGGCCGATACGCATTGCTGCACCGTGGATCGGGAGCCCGATTGATGCGCTTGGAATCCGTCAACGCCACGCAAGATTCCGAGACGGGTTGCACGTGAGGAGGAAGACGGTGAAAGATCCGGCGAAGCTCCGTGAGCAAATGGTTGCGCGTCAGATAGCGAACCGCGGCGTCAAGTCCAAACTGGTCCTTGCGGCGATGCGCAAGGTGCCACGCGAGCGCTTTCTGCCGCGGGGCCAGGAGGCCTTCGCCTATGAGGATTCGCCGCTGCCGATCGGCAAGGGCCAGACGATCTCGCAGCCCTACATCGTGGCCTACATGGCCGAAGGGCTGGAACTCTCCGGCGGTGAGAAAGTACTCGAGATCGGCGCCGGGTCGGGCTATGCGGCAGCCGTTCTCGCGGAAATGGGTTGTCGGGTCTACACGATCGAGCGCCTCGGGGAGCTTGCGAAGCAGGCCGCCGCCGTACTCGAGGAGCTCGGCTACGATAATGTCAAGGTCCGACACGGCGACGGCACGATGGGCTGGCCGGAAGAAGCGCCGTTTGACGGTATTGTCGTGGCTGCCGCCGCACCGGAGGTGCCAGAAGCGCTCAAGCAGCAACTCAAGATTGGCGGGCGGCTGGTCCTGCCGGTCGGCAAGGGCGTCGGCTTCCAGATGCTCGAAAGGATAACGCGGCTATCGGAGACCGAATTTGCGACCGAAGATCTCACAGCCGTCCGTTTTGTTCCGCTCATCGGTGAGCAGGGCTGGGGTTCGGAGCGAGAGTGACACGACCGGGATGTAAAGCTCGGCGGCGATCGATGTGCCGGACCGGCAGCCACCGTGGGCTCGAGACCGGGCATGGTTCTAATTGAGAAAAAAATGCACAGCGAGCGAGTTTGGGAGCACTTCGAACATGACGCCGATATCGGCTTGCGTGCGGAGGCGGCTAGCCGCGAGGGCTTGTTCGAGGCGATGGGCGAGGCACTAACGGCGCTGATCACGGACCCGAGCGGCGTTGAGACCAGGGAATGTGTCGCGATCCACTGCGAAGCACCGGAGGATGCATTGCTCCTCGTGGACTGGCTCAATGCACTAATCTATGAGATGGCGACGCGGCGCATGCTGTTCGGCGCCTGGCAGGTGCGGCTCGACGGCAGCCGGCTGGCCGCGGATGTTCGTGGCGAGCCCGTCGATCGGGAGCGCCACCAGCCGGTCGTTGAGGTGAAGGGGGCGACATACACGGCGCTCGCCGTGACGCAGGACGACGCCGGGACCTGGCACGGTCAGTGCGTTGTCGATGTATAGACGAGGCCAGGGCGATGGATACGGAGAAACTTGTACGCGACGGTGAGTATCAGTGGCGTATACCGGCTGCCGGTAAGATGCGCGTGCCGGCCATTTTGTTTGGTGACCGCGAGCAGGTAGAGCAGATGGACGACAAGGTTCATTTGCAGCTTTCCAACGTGGCGCGCTTGCCGGGGGTCGTTGGGCCCGTCTTCGCGATGCCGGATGCGCACTGGGGTTACGGATTTCCCATTGGCGGCGTTGCGGCATTCGATGCGGACGCGGGCGGCGTGGTGTCTGCGGGCGGCGTTGGGTTCGACATCTCCTGCGGGGTGCGCACGCTGCATACCGGCATCGCGCCTCGCGAGATCGAGTCCGTAAAGTCCGAGCTGGCCGAAGCGCTGTTCGCCGACATCCCCGCCGGCGTAGGCAGCGAGGGGTTGATTCGCCTCGATGCCGCGCAAATGGATGCCATGCTCGACGGCGGTGCCGCCTGGGCCGTCGAGCAGGGCTACGGCAAGACCGACGATCTCGATCACGTCGAGGAGCGCGGCTGCATCGCCGGCGCGAATACCGCCGACGTCTCGCTGCAGGCGAAGCGCCGGCAGCGGCGCGAAATGGGCACGCTCGGATCGGGCAATCACTATTTGGAAGTCCAGCGGGTCGCTGCGATCTATGCGCCGGAAATTGCAGCGGCGTTCAGACTGTCGGAGGACGACATCGTCATCAGCATTCACTGCGGTTCGCGCGGGCTCGGACACCAGATCGGTACCGACTACCTGCGAGAGATGGTCATGGCCGCGAAGGACTTCGGCCTCGAGTTACCCGACCGCGAGCTGGCCTGCGCACCGATACTCTCGGAGCTCGGGCAGCGCTACCTCGGTGCTATGCGAGCGGGCATGAACTGTGCGCTGGCCAACCGGCAGATTATTACGCACCTGACGCGCCAGACCGTTTCCGGGCTGTTGCCCGCGGCACAACTGGAGGTGCTGTACGACGTGTCGCACAACATCTGCAAGGTGGAAACGCACGTCATCGACGGCAAGCCGCGCGAACTCTACATGCACCGCAAAGGCGCAACGCGCGCGTTCGGTCCCGGCAACCCGGATCTTCCTCCGGCGCTGCGCGATGCGGGGCAGCCGGTGCTGATCGGCGGGTCGATGGGCACGGCATCGTATGTCTTGGCCGGGACGAACGAGAACGAAGCGCTGTCACTGAGTTCGGCCTGTCACGGCGCCGGGAGGGCCATGAGCCGCCGCCAGGCGCGCAAGCAGTACGGCGGCCGGCAGGTCGTTGACGAACTCGCCGGCCGCGGGATCCTGATCCGCAGCCCGTCACTGCGCGGCGTTGCCGAGGAGGCCCCGCTTGCCTACAAGGACGTCGATCGCGTCGTGGATATCGCCGACCAGGCCGGGCTGGCGCGCAAGGTGGCGCGGCTGGAACCCATCATCTGCATCAAGGGCTGAGGACGGCGCTCGCGTCAGACGTTCAGCAAGACGGCTGCCGCGAGCAGCAGAATCACGACGAGGGCTTGAAGCGCTACGCGTTCCCACATGAACTTCTCGGCGTGCTCGCGATCGTACTCGCCGCCGCGCGCCATCGAGCGCAGACCGAGCGCCAGCACGATAACTGTGGCCACGAGCGCCGCGATAATCAGGACATTGATCACTGTCGTTCAGAATCTCCGCACCGCGCATCGGCGACACGCTTTGCCCGGTGAGAACTGTAATGCAGACGGCGAGAAGTGCAATCGCGACAAATACGGATCCGCCTGCATCCGCTGAGGACAAATTCATTTGCGGACGCGCCTGCACCGGCGGGTGCATCTAATATCACCAGCACCGGCTGGGCACCCCCTCGACCGATCCGCACTGCTATGCTGCGAGTTGCAGACCCTCGCAAACGGAGACCAGCATGGACGGCTACTATGATCTCGGCGGGTTTACCTGGCCCATCACGACGAGGCAGCCGGAGGCGCAGCTCTGGTTCGACCGTGGCATGGCCTGGTGTTACGGCTTCAATCACGAAGAGGCGGTTGCATGCTTCGAGCGGGCCCTGGACCGGGACCCTGGCTGCGCCATGGCTCACTGGGCAATCGCCTATGCGCTCGGGCCGAACTACAACAAGCCGTGGGAGGCCTTTGACGAGGACGATAGGCGGGCCTCGCTCGAGCGTGCCCTGACGGAAACGGCCGCGGCTGTTGAGGTCGCCACCGGCGCGACCGAGGTCGAACAGGCGCTCATCGAGGCCCTCTCCAGACGGTACCCGAGCGGGCCGGTGCCGGCGGATTTCAGGCCCTGGCACGATGCCTACGCCGACGCCATGCGCGCGGTCCACCGGGCGAATCGCGACCATCTCGACGTTTCGGCGCTGTTCGCCGAGGCGATCATGAACCGCACGCCCTGGCAACTGTGGGACCTTCTGACCGGCAAGCCGGCGGACGGCGCGGGCACTCTGGAAGCCATGGACATCTTGGAGACGGCGTTCACGACACTCGATGCCCAGGGCGCCAATCGCCATCCCGGGCTTCTCCACATGTACGTGCACCTCATGGAGATGTCTCCGCACCCGGAGCGGGCACTTAAAGCCGGCGACACGCTCGTCGATCTGGTGCCGGATGCCGGCCATCTGGTTCACATGCCGACCCATATCGACGTCTTATGTGGCCGCTACCAGGATGTGGTCGTCCGGAACTCGCTTGCGATCGCCGCGGATCGCAGATATTTGGACCGGGCAGGGCCCCTGAACTTCTATACCCTGTACCGCTGTCATAACTATCACTTCAAGGTCTACGGCGCGATGTTCCTCGGGCAATACGCGCCCGCGATGGAAGCGGCCGAGGAAATGATTCGCACGCTGCCGGCGGAGCTGCTCCGGACCGAGTCGCCGCCGATGGCCGACTGGCTAGAAGGCTTCGTGCCCATTAAGCAGCATGTCCTTATACGCTTCGGCAGTTGGCGGGACATCCTGGCGCAGCCCCTGCCCGAAGATCAGGGCCTGTACTGCGTGACGACGGCGATGATGCGCTACGCGCGGACGGTGGCGCTCGCCACGACCGGCCAGGTCGACGCCGCCGGCGCCGAGCGGGAGGCCTTCCTCGCCGCGCGCGACCGGGTGCCCGGAACCCGCATGCTGTTCAACAACACGTGCCTCGACATCCTCGCCGTCGCCGAGGCGATGATGACCGGCGAGCTGGAGTACCGTCGCGGCAGCTTCGAAAAAGCGTTCGCGCACTTGCGCCGGGCGGTTGAGCTGGATGACGGACTGCCCTACGACGAGCCGTGGGGATGGATGCAGCCAACGCGCCATGCCCTCGGCGCGTTGCTGATGGAGCAGGGCAGGCTCAACGAAGCGGAAGCCATTTATCGGGCCGATCTCGGTCTCGACGGCACTTTGCGCCGGGCCTGCCAGCATCCGGACAACGTCTGGAGCCTGCACGGTCTTAACGAATGCCTGGCCCGCCGCGGCGAGACCGCCCTGGCGCCGCTGATCCGGCAGCGCCTGGACCTGGCGCTGGCGCGAACGGACGTGCCGATCGCGGCGTCGTGCTTTTGCCGCATGAAGCGCAGCGCCTGACGCGCGGTCGGGCGCAGGATAGAATCACTGCGGGAACCGGCGCCAAAAATCTGCGCACCGACGCGCCTTCCGTGCCAGCCACCGCTGGCTTCGAGGCAGAACTTCCGTCTCTTGGCGGTGTTCGTCAGCAGCCCGAGCGCTTCGGGCGCTAACGGTCCGCTCGCGACCTACGGTGGCTGTGCGTTCACACTCGCGGCTGCGTGTGTCGAACAGGGTTCTCATACTCAACCGCACTCCGCCAGAAGATGAAAGCGGGCCCGATGGGCCCGCTTTCATCTTCTGGCGGAGTGGGTGGGATTCGAAC
>JBFJOC010000012.1:0-58085 GCA_041617855.1 Woeseiaceae bacterium
CCAGGACGATGCGCTGCGCGCCCTTCGCCTTGACGACAGCTCGATGCGCGATACCGCCGAGCGCGAGTACGACCGAGCCCTCCGGCAGCAGCGTGAGTTCATTCACGAGGTAGGCGTTGCAGGTATTGATTTCGGCGCCAATGGGCTTGTTGTCAGGCGGCAGGCACTTGACCGCGTTGGTAATGCGGCAGTCGATCAACTCAAGGCCGTCGTCGGCGGATACGGATTCGGCCTGCGTCGCAAAGCCGAAGCGATGCAGGGTCTCGTAAAGGAGGATTCCCGCATGATCGCCAGTGAACGGGCGGCCCGTCCGGTTCGCGCCGTGCATGCCGGGCGCCAAGCCCACGATCAGGAGTCGCGCGTCGGCAGCGCCGAACGGCGGGACCGGCCTGCAATAATAGTCGCGGTGCTTCTCGCCGACCGTGTCGAGGAAGGCAGCGAGCCGCGGGCAGGCGCGGCAGTCACGGTCGAAGATCGGTAAATCGGTGCGCAGGTGTTCCGGGGTGAGCGGCATGGTGCGGGGACGATAAAGGAATCGCGGTGCGAGCGCATCCGTGCGAACGTCCCCCGAGCGAAGCAGCGTAGGAGCCCGCCATGCGGGCGATTGACCGCGGCAATGGGCCCCTACCACGGTTCTGAAGAGCCTGATCGGAGCCGCCAGGCGAGAGAATGCTCTCAAACAAAACTATTTAATACAAATAATTATAATTTTTTCTTAAAGTGATTTTTTATCTAATTGCGAGTATCCGCCGGCTGCTCTAGGCTCTGCGCCCGCATCCTCGACATGAGGCTCGTCATGCCCCTGATCCTGCTCAACAAACCCTTCCGCGTGCTGAGCCAGTTTCGCGATTCGGAAGGTCGGGCGACGCTTGCCGATTTCGTCACGGCAAGAGACGTCTATCCGGCGGGACGGCTCGATTACGACAGCGAGGGCCTCCTTGCGCTGACGGACGACGGGCGCCTGCAGGCCGCAATCAGCGGGCCGCATTCGAAACTCCGCAAAGTCTATTGGGTGCAGGTCGAGGGCGATCCTGAATCGGATCAGCTTGGCAAGCTTACCGAGGGTGTCCGCCTTAAAGACGGCATAGCTGCGGCCGCGGCCGCCCGCCGCATAGAGGAGCCTGCCGGACTGTGGCCGCGCGAGCCGCAAATCCGATTCCGCAAAAGCGTGCCCGACGCCTGGCTCGAGATTGCGCTGACCGAAGGTCGTAACCGGCAGGTGCGACGCATGACCGCGGCCGTAGGCCTGCCGACGCTGCGACTGATTCGTGCCGCGATAGGTCCCTGGAAGCTGGCAAAACTCGAGCCGGGTCAGTTACGGTCGATGTCGAATGGCGATGCGTGGCGGGAATTGCGGGGCCATCGCGGCTAGAAGCCGCTCCCACAAAACTATCGGGGGAGCGCCATCTTGGCGCGACAATCGCGGCTGGAGCTCGCTCCCACAAAACTATCGGGGGAGCGCCATCTTGGCGCGACAATCGCGGCTGGAAGCCGCTCCCACAAAACTATCGGGGGAGCGCCATCTTGGGGCGACAATCGCGGCTGGAAGCCGCTCCCTCGGGCAATGGCGGATTCTGCCGATTAATGCCCGTTGCGGTGCAGGCCGGCGATGCGCATCGCCACATCCATCGCCAGCTCGTAGTTGAGCCGCGGGTCGACGGTCGACTTGTAGGCGCGCGCAAGGTCGCGATCGGTCAAGCCTCGCGCACCGCCGGTGCACTCGGTCACGTTCTCGCCCGTCAGCTCGAGGTGTACGCCGCCGAGGTAGCTGCCCATGCGCTGGTGAATCCGGAAAGCAGCCTGCAGTTCTGCGACGATGCTGTCGAAGCGGCGGGTTTTGATGCCGTCGGCCGTGCTCTCCGTGTTGCCGTGCATCGGGTCACATACCCAGAGTACCGGCGAGCCCGTCTCCTTCACGGCCGCGATCATGTCGGGCAGGCAGTCGTCGATTGCTTTCGCGCCGAAGCGGTGTATCAGCGTCAGGCGCCCCGGCTCGTTGTTCGGGTTCAGCACGTTGATCAGGCCATGCAGCCACTCCCGGGTCATGCCGGGCCCGATCTTGATGCCGATCGGGTTTGCGATGCCGCGGAAATACTCGACGTGGGCGCCGTCCAGTGCGGCGGTGCGCATACCGATCCAGGGGAAGTGTGTCGTCAGGTTGTACCAGCGCTTTCTGCGCTCCAGGAATCGTGTCTGCGACTGTTCGTAGAGCAGATGCAGACCCTCGTGAGCGGCATAGATGTCCGCGCGTTGGGTCTTGTGAACCTCCTGCCCCGAGATCGTCTCGAGAAAATCCAGCGAATTCGAAATCGACTTCACGATCTCGTGGTACTCATCCGCCATCGGTGAATGGCCGACCCAGCCAAGGTCCCAGTACTCCGGGTGGTGGAGATCGGCAAAACCACCGTCGATCAGCGAGCGCACGAAGTTCAGCGTCAACGCCGCACGCTCGTAGCCGCGCAGGATCAGCTCCGGATCCGGGACCCGGTCCGCGGCGGTGAACGGGTTGCGGTTGACGAGATCGCCACGGAAGCTCGGCAGCGAGGTGCCTTCTCGGGTCTCCGTGTCGGCCGAGCGCGGCTTTGCATACTGGCCCGCCATGCGGCCGACCCGGACGACCGGCTTTTTCAGCCCGTACAGGATCACCAGGCTCATCTGCAGCAAAATCTTGAGTTTCGCGACGATGTTCTCCGACGTGCACTCGTCGAAGCTCTCGGCGCAGTCGCCGCCCTGCAGCACGAACGCGTTGCCGCGCTGCGCACGGGCATACAGATCCTTGAGCGCGTCCACTTCCCAGGACGTCACGATCGGCGGCAGTCGGCTGAGGTTGGCCACGGCACCCTCGAGCGCCGCACGATCCGGGTAGCTCGGCTGCTGCGCCACAGCCATGCCCTGCCAGCTCGCGGGGTGCCACTCGGTCTTGCTGATCGTGCGGGACACGGTCTTCGTCTGCTCGCTCTGTCGGCCGGACCGCGGACTATGCCATGTTGCAACGCGGTACTGCAAAAGTTTCTCTGGTAATCAACAATTTAGCCCACGAAGCTCCGACCCGGCCGCATGCGTGGCGGGCGCCAGGCCGGCGCTCTCGATCTACCGTATCGCGCGTCTGGCAAGCGCCCGACAGCACAGGCACAATGCGATCAGACTCCGCCGCAAGTGCCGGCGGTTTTTGCGTTCTGGAGAAACACGATGCAGGACATACTTGTACTCGGTGCCGGCAAGATCGGCGCGCTGATCTCCGGGCTGCTCGCCGAGAGCGGCGACTACCGCGTGCAGCTCGTCGACAAGCGCCCCGGCGCTGCCGCCGAGGTGATCAAAGCGCACGGCATCCAAAACCTGCGTGGCTTCGATCTCGATGCGAGTGACACGCCAACGCTGATCCAACACGTACGCCGCCACAAGCCTGCGGCGATCGTCTCTGGGCTGCCCTACTACTGTAACGTCGCGGTCGCCCGGGTCGCGCGCGATAAGGGGCTCCACTACTTCGACTTGACAGAAGACGTCGCAGTTACGGACGCCGTGCGCGAGCTCGCCGCCGGGGCGACCTCCGTGTTCGCGCCGCAGTGTGGCCTCGCGCCGGGCTTCATCAGCATTGCCGCGAACGAGCTGATCAAGCACTTCGACTCTCTGAAATCCGTCAAGCTGCGCGTAGGCGCGCTGCCGCAGCACCCCAATAATGTGCTCAAGTATTCGCTGACCTGGTCCACAGACGGCATCATCAACGAGTACGGCAACCTTTGCCGCAGCATCGTCGACGGCGTGGAGGTCGACGTGTTACCCCTCGAAGGCCTGGAAGAAATCGAGATCGACGGTACGCGCTATGAGGCATTCAACACGTCGGGGGGCCTCGGATCGCTGGCCGAGACTTACGATGGCAAGGTCAGTACGATGAACTACAAGACGATACGCTATCCCGGCCATTGCGAGCAGATGCGCCTCTTAATGAACGGGCTCAAGCTGAATCATGATCGCGGCACGCTGAAGCGAATTCTGGAGAATTCGGTGCCGCAGACGCTGCAGGACGTCGTGATCATTTACGCGGCAGTGACCGGCTACCAGGACGGTGACCTGCGCGAGGAAAACTACGTGAACAAGGTCTATCCCCAGGTCGTGGCAGGGCGCCTGTGGTCCGCTATCCAGATAACCACTGCGGCAGGCATCTGCAGCGTCCTCGACCTGGTGTTGCAGCACCCCGACCGGTACGCCGGCTTCGTCGCGCAGGAGCAGTTCAGCCTGCTCGACATCCTCGACAATCGTTTCGGGGAATATTACGCACATGGCGGCAGCTATCAGACATCGGCCGACCTCGTCGCACGAGGCCAGACAGGCCATCAGAAGATTCCCGGAGGATAAGGCGATGCAGCAGATACTCGACGCGCTCGGCCTCGACGCGATCAATCCCGGCACGTGGCTCGGCAGCGAGAGCCGCGAGGATGAGTCCGCTGCCCTGATCGAATCCTACAATCCGGCCACCGGCGCGCTCATTGCAAGCGTGCGCGCAACGACGCCGGGCGAATACGACGTCGTCATACAGCAGGCGCGGGACGCGTTCAGGGGGTGGCGCAGCGTGCCGGCACCGGTGCGCGGCGACGCGGTTCGCCGCATCGGCGATGCGCTCCGCGACAACAAGGATGCGCTCGGCAGCCTCGTCACGCTCGAGAACGGCAAGATCAAGGCGGAGGGCGACGGAGAAGTCCAGGAGATGATCGATATCGCCGATTTCGCGGTCGGCCAATCGCGCATGCTGTACGGGAAGACCATGCACTCCGAGCGTCGGCAGCATCGCATGTACGAGCAGTGGCACCCGCTGGGCCTCGTTGGAATCATCACCGCGTTCAATTTCCCGGTCGCGGTATGGTCGTGGAACGCGTGTATCGGTTCGATCTGCGGCAATGTCAACATCTGGAAGCCATCGCCGAAAACGCCGTTATGCGGCGTCGCGGTGCAGAAGATCGTGAACAGCGCGCTTGCCGACCTGGACCTGCCGCCCGCGTTCTTCCTGATCAACGACGGCACGAACGAGCTCGCCGAGCAGTTCGTCGGCGATACGCGCGTAGACTTGATCTCGTTCACCGGCTCCTGCGCGGTCGGGAACAAAGTCGGCCAGCGCGTTGCGGCACGCATGGGTAAGTCATTATTGGAGCTCGGCGGTAACAACGCGATAATCGTCGACGAATTCGCCAATCTCGAGCTGGCGATCCCCGCGATCGTGTTCGGTGCTGTCGGGACGGCCGGCCAGCGCTGCACGACGACGCGCCGCGTAATCGTCCACCGGTCTCGCTTCGAGGAGCTCAAGGCCGGCCTCGTCAACGCGTACAGGCAGGTGCGCATTGGCAACCCCCTCGAACCGGATACCCTGATGGGCCCCCTGATCGACTCCGCTGCCGTGGAACGCGTCGTCGCCGCGCTGGCGGCGGTGCGGGACGCCGGTGGCGAGGTGCTGTGCGGCGGCGACCGAATCGAGGGCCGCGGCAACTTCATGACGCCCGCCATCGCCGTCGTCGAGAACGAGTGGGAAATCGTGCAGACAGAAACGTTCGGTCCCCTGCTGTATCTGATTCCGTACGACACGCTCACGGATGCGATCGCTATGCAGAACGGCGTTGTGCAGGGGCTGTCGTCGGCGATCTTCACCGACAGCCTGCAGCACGCCGAAACGTTTCTGTCGCATGCGGGCTCGGACTGCGGGATCGCCAACGTCAACATCGGCACGTCGGGGGCCGAAATCGGCGGCGCGTTCGGCGGCGAGAAGGAAACCGGTGGCGGCCGTGAGGCAGGGTCCGACGCCTGGCAGGCCTACATGCGCCGGCAGACGAACACGATCAACTGGGGCCGGGACCTGCCGCTGGCGCAGGGTATCAGTTTCGATCTCTAGGAAATCGCCCGCACGGCGGGCTCCCACAAAGTAATCCTGTGGCGGCGGGCCATGGCCGCGAGGAATCCCCCGCGTGGCGGGCTCCCACATTGTGCTCGCACAGTTTCACTATGAACATCGTGGGAGCGGCCCATGGCCGTGCCATCGAGCCACGGTACCGGTGCTAAACTTCCACGTAACCAAAGCCCACAAGGGGCAACCTCGACGCGTGCCGTGAAGCCACTGGGAACCCGGCAAGCATCATTGCCCAACATCTTTCCGGAGGACCCGGTCATGCGCGCCATCAAGTTCGTACTCGTTCTGTCCGCAGCCATGTTCATACCGGCGACGGCGATATCTGCCGATGCTCAGTCCATACTCGACAAGGCGCGCAAGATGCAAGAAGAAAGATGGGAGGGCGTCGACCTGTACATGATCGATCAGTCGATAAATGGCCATCGCACGCAAACGTACATGATGCGCGTAAACGTTACGGACAAATCCGGCAGTACGCAGCCTGTTTTCGTTCCGATGTCGGCGAACCAGGTGCTGAATAACCAGGGCAAGAACACACAGACGATGACGCCCGAGCAGCTCGAAGAATTTGCCGCGGCCCAGGAAAGCGTCGGCGCTGCGATGTCGGCTGAAATCGAACACGGCCTCGGTCAGGCAGGTCTGCCAGCGGGCATGTTGTCTGCGACCGGATCGGACCCATGGAACACGATGGATCCGGGCACGATGATGCGCGGCGGTGCAACCTTCATGCGGGGTGCAGCCGAGGGCGAGCGCGAACGTTTGTCCGACACGGGTCCCGACGCGCAGGCGATGGCCGATGAATGGTCGCAATTCCGGGAGAAAGCGCAGCTCGTGGAGACGGTCAGGATCGGCGGCCGTAAAGCCTATCACCTGCGAGCGACCGGGATCGACAACGTGCAGTATGTCGACGGCGACGAAATGCGCTTCGACACGATGGCAATCTGGATCGACACGAAAGACTACGTGCCGCTACGCATGACGATGTCCGGCACGATGACGGCCGAAGGTCAGACGCGGCCGATGACAATCGAGCGTGATATCAGCGACTACCGGAACGTGCCGAACAGCAAAATGTACGAGTCGTACCGGAGTTCGATGCGCCTCGGCGGAATGCTAAGCGCCGAACACGAGGCAGAAATGGCGAAGGCAGCTGAGGAGATGGCCGACTTCGAACAGGAGCTCGCGAACATGTCGGCTGAGGAGCGGGCGATGGTCGAGCAGATGATGGGCCCGCAGCTCGAGACCATGCGCCAGATGGCCTCGGGCGGGGGCTTTCAGCTCCAGACGGTCGTGCACGCGATCGCAATCAATCCCGACGTGACGGCCCAGAACGTCACGTCGCTTGGCATGGCTGGGCCGGCGACAGCGCCGGCTGCCGAGCCGGCCGCGGCGCCTGCGCACGCAGCCGCGGGCGACTCACTGCTCATGGTGGTGCAGCAGGATCTCGCGACTCTCGGCTACCAGCCTGGCAATACGGATGGCGTCGCGAGCACCGAGACAGCGATTGCTATCTCCAAGTTTCAGGCAGAGCGCGGGCTCGAGGTCACCGGCGAGGCCAGCCCGCAGCTGGCAGGCATCCTGTCCGCGGAGGTCGATCGCGCGCAGGCCGGCGGCGTGGCGCCCGTGCCACGCGGCTACACAACGCGGAGCCCGGCCGAGCTCGAGGCCGCGCAGCAGGCCTGCCTCCAGCAGAAAATCGCAGAGACGCAGGCATCCCAGAAGAAAAGGCGCGGGCTCGGTCGGCTCATGAGCGCTGTGACCCGCACCGCGTTGCGGCAGGGGAACTATGACCTCGCGCGGACGGCGAGCGACGTGTATTCGGCCAGCGCCACCGCGGATGACCTGGCGGCGGCGGCGAAAGACCTCGGGCTCACGGAGGACGAGGTGGAAGCCTGCCGGAACCCCCAGTAACGGGACGTTTCAGCCGATCGCGGCAAGGTCGCTCCCCCGGACTGCCATGCCTGAGCTGTGGGAGCCCACCATGCGGGCGATGCGTCGCCGCGCCAACACTCGCCATTCGCGGCTGGAAGCCGCTCCCACGGACTTCCATGCCTGAGCTGTGGGAGCCCGCCATGCGGGCGATGCGTCGCCGCGCCAACACTCGTCATTCGCGGCTGGAAGCCGCTCCCACGAATCTACGCGGAACAGCGCCGCCCCCGGCGCGCACCATTCGCCGCAGGACGCCGGCCCTAGAGCCGCTCGAAACGGTTGCGGGCGGGGTTTTTTCGCACCTCCCCTGCCGGGAACACCTGCCCGCTCATCGCGATGTAGACGCCCGGCGGCGCCACCTGGACGGCTGCGACCGCCATGCCGACATTGAAGACCGCGTCCGTGGACCGAAACCGGGCCGGGCTCAGCGCGCCGGTCAACACAATCGTGCGACCGTCGAGACCCGCAAGCGCCTCAGCGGTTTCAGTCATCGTGTCCGTCCCGTGCGTAATTACGTAGCGATCGGCGTCGTCATCGCGGATGTAAGCGCGGATCATCCGGCGGTCCGCGTCAGTCATGTCCAGGCTGTCCTTTTGCAACAATGCGACGATATCGTAGTCGAACTGAACGAGGCCCTCCGTCAGGATGTGCCTGACCTGTGAGTCGCCGATTTCGAAGCTGCTTTTCGCGTCGAAGTAGATCTTATCGATCGTTCCGCCGGTCGTGAGAAAGCGTATTAACACTGGGCACAAGCCTGCTGACGGCGCGGGAGCGCACAGAATGCCATTGAAACCGACAGTTACAACCCCCAATAACCTAAATATCCACGGCCCTGCTATCATCCTGCTCATGAAGAGATTTTCTGTTTGGTTCCGCATTCGCCACGCAGGCGTCCGAATCGGCGCGACGATGGCGGCGCTTGGTCTTGCGCTGGCCGCGACCGGCGCCAATGCCGAGAACAAAGTTGTTATCCTCGAGGTCAAGGGCGGCATTGGCGTCGCCACGGCGGATTACGTCAGCAGCGGCATCGAGCACGCCGAGGAAACCGGCGCCAAGCTGATTGTCATCGAGATGGATACGCCAGGCGGACTCATGGCACCGATGCGGGATATCGTTCAGGCCGTGCTCGGATCGAGCGTGCCGGTCGCCACGTACGTTACGCCCGCCGGCTCGCGCGCCGACAGCGCCGGTACCTACATACTCCTCGCGAGTCACATCGCGGCGATGACGCCGACATCGCATCTCGGTGCGGCAACGCCGGTATCTATCGGGGGCGAAGATGCAACGCCCGCACCGCCCACGGAGCCTGCCGACGAGCCCGCCGCCGAGGACGCCGACGATGATTCGCCCCCCCCGTCGAACGAGCAGACCGGCACCGCGATGGAGCGCAAGGTGCTTAACGATGCCGTGTCCTACATCCGAACCCTTGCCGAGCGCCACGGGCGCAACGCGGACTGGGCGGAAAAGGCTGTTCGCGAAGCGGCCACGCTGACGGCGACCGAGGCGCTCGAGATGAACGTCATTGACATCGTCGCCGAGTCCCGGGCCGAGCTCTTGAAGGCAATCGATGGCCGCGAGGTGCGGGTCAATTCGGAGACGATAACGGTCGCCACCAGCGATCCCGTAGTCGAGGAATTCGAGCCGAACTGGCGCCTGAAGATCCTGGCCGTCATCGCCAACCCCGAGATCGTGCTGCTATTGGGCTTAATCGGCGTGTACGGGCTGATGTACGAAGGCTGGAATCCGGGCGCAATCGTGCCCGGCGTGGTCGGCATCATCTGCCTGCTGCTCGCCGCCTACGCCCTGCAGGTGCTGCCCGTCAACTACGCCGGTCTCGCCTTGATCATCGTCGGCCTTGCCTTGATGACCGCGGAGGCGTGCGCCCCGAGGTTCGGGGCGCTCGGCATCGGCGGCATCGCCGCGTTCGTTTTCGGCGCGATCATGATGTTCGACAGCGGCGTGCCGGGTTTCGGTATCTCGATCTCCTTCGTCGTAGTACTCGGTTCGGCCGCCGCGCTCTTCATCGGCTGGACGATGACCTACATACTCAAGCTTCGCCACCGCGGCGCCGTGTCGGGTACGGGTTCGATACTTGGCGGCATCGGGACTGCGATGCACGATTTCGCCGGCAATGGCAAGATCTGGCTGGAAGGCGAATCGTGGGCGGCCCACAGTAGCGTGCCGATCAAGAAAAATCAGGCCGTCATCGTGCGCAGCATGGACGGGCTGGTGCTCGAGGTCGAACCCGTAGCCGCGACGGACGCGGCGGCCGCCCAAGTTCAAACCTGACAATCATTCACATAGGAAATCGCGATGCAGTCGTTACCAGTGCTCGGGATGATTATTGCCCTAATCATCGTCATCCTCTACAACACGATCAAGATCCTGAAGGAATACGAACGCGGCGTCGTGTTCTTTCTCGGCCGCTTTCAAACCGTCAAGGGCCCCGGACTGATCATCCTGATCCCCGGCCTGCAAAAGATGACCAAGGTCGACCTCCGCGTCGTCGTCATGGATGTGCCGACCCAGGACGTGATTTCGCGTGACAACGTATCCGTCAAGGTCAATGCCGTCATTTACTTCCGCATCGTCGATCCCGAGAAAGCGGTCATTCGCGTCGCGAACGTCTTCGAGGCCACGAGCCAGCTGTCGCAGACGACGCTGCGGTCCGTGCTCGGTCAGCATGAACTCGACGACATGCTCGCGGAGCGGGACAAGCTCAACGCCGATATCCAGAGTATCCTCGACCAGCGGACCGACAACTGGGGCATCAAGGTGGCGAACGTCGAGATCAAACACGTTGATCTCGACGAAAGCATGATTCGCGCTATTGCCCAGCAGGCCGAAGCGGAACGCTCGCGGCGCGCGAAAGTCATCAACGCCGAGGGTGAAAAACAGGCTGCGACGATGCTCGCCGAGGCGGCCCACATACTCGCCTCGCAGGAACAGGCGCTGCAGGTGCGCTATCTGCAGACGCTCAAGGAAATTGCGGGCGAGAAGACCAATACGATCGTATTTCCGATGCCGCTCGAGTTCGTCGAGCCGATCATAAAGCTGATTAAGCCGAGGGCATAGCGCTTACTTGCCCGACACCGGCGGTATCGTCACGGTAATTTCCGCGCCGCCGTAGTCGGTCGAGCGTTTGATCGCGAGCTTGCCGCCGTAGGACTCGGCGATGTCTTTCACGATTGCGAGCCCGATGCCGTGACCGGGTGTCGACTCGTCGAGACGCGTGCCACGCTTCAGCAAGGCCTCGGCAGCCTCTTCCGGTATGCCCGGCCCGTCGTCCGCGACGGACAACACGATGCCGCTTGCAATCGCACGAGCACCGGCCATCGGACTGACCCCGATCCGCACGCGCGATCTGCACCACTTGCAGGCGTTGTCCAGCAGATTGCCGGCAAGCTCGAGAAAATCGCCGGTATCGCCGCGAAACTTCATGTCCGGCGCGACGTCCACATCGAAGCTCGGATTTTTCTCATGGTAGACCTTGCGCAGCCCGTCAACGAGGCGATCGATCTCGCGCGCCACCGGAATCGGCGTCAGTACGAGATTGTCGCCGGATGCCGCCGGCTTGCGCAGCTGGTAACGCACAATCTCGTCCATCCGGTTGATCTGCTCGTTGAAGCGATCGTCGTTGGCCCCGCTTCCCGAGAGCAGTGAGCGCATCGCTGCCAGCGGAGTCTTCAGGCTGTGCGCCAGGTTGTCGAGCGTAAAGCGATAGCGGTCGGAGCGCGCGCGCTCGCTGTCGATAAGCAGATTCATGTTGCGCGCAACGCCCACGAGCTCCGTCGGGTACTTCTCCGAAAGTGACACACGCCGCCCCTCTTCGATATCGCCGATTTCCTGCTCGATCTGCCGCAGCGGACGCAGAAGTCCGCGCATGAGGAATGAGATCGACAGCAGCATGATCAGCGCGACGGCGGCAAACCAACCGAACAGCTGGCGCCGGAAACGTGAGACCTGCGCATTGAACGAGTCCAGGCTTTCCGCCACTTTGAAGATGTACGGCTTCAGTTCGCCGTCGGGAAATTCCCACTGCACGGCCAGGCTGAGCGTAAGCAACGGCGTGCCGTCCGGGAGCGCTTCGCGCTGGAAGAGATGGTTGCCATCCTCGGGAATGATCCCAACCGGAATCTCGAGACCAAGCGCCGATGTCGAACGCCAGACGACCTCGGCGTCGTCCCGGCGCAGCTCGGCATAGAGCCCTGAGCCTATGTTGCCGAAACGCGGTTCGTGCAGGACGTTCGGCATGGCGAGGTTGCCGTCGGCGTCGGGTTCGGCGGCTGCGAGCAGCGCCATGAGGTGACCGTCGAGAATGTCTTCCTGCGCCTGCTCGCCGGCTTCGCGAAATGCCGAATCGAGGACGACGATCGTGACGCCGAAAAAGAACAGTAGCAGCACACTGACGGAAATCAGGAGTCGGGCGCTGAGGGACGACATCGGCGCTGTCAGCCGGTCTGATTGCGTTCCAGTGCGAATCGATAGCCCCTGCCGCGCAGGGTCTCAATGGGCTTGATCGTATTCTCGGGATCCAGCTTCTTGCGAAGCCGGCCGATGAATACCTCGATGACGTTGCTGTCGCGCTCGAAATCCTGATCGTAGAGGCGCTCGGTCAGTTCGGTCTTCGAGATGACCTGGCCCGCGCGCACCATCAGGTATTCGATGATCTTGTATTCGAAGCTCGTGAGCTCGATATTCTGATGATTGACCCTGAGCTCCTGCCGCGACATGTCCAGGGTGACCGGCCCGGCGCGCAGGATCGACGACGCCCAGCCGCCGCTACGCCTTAGCAACGCATTGACGCGAGCACTCACCTCTTCGAAGTGAAACGGCTTGACGACGTAGTCGTCGGCGCCGGCGCTCAGCCCGTCGACCTTATCCTGCCAGCGGTCGCGCGCCGTCAGAATCAGAATCGGGTAGGCTTTGCCCTGATCACGCACCTGCCGAATAATATCGAGGCCGGACATCTCGGGCAGGCCGAGATCGATGATCGCAAGATCGATCGGGTACTCCTGCGCAAAATACAGGCCCTCCTTGCCGTCGGCCGCCTGCTCGACGGCGAAGCCGTTGCCCTCGAGCTTCGCGACAAGCGACTCGCGCAGCGTCGCGTCGTCTTCAATGACGAGCAGTCGCATCGGCGTCAGCGGCTGGAGCGCCCGGGCACCTTGTGCGTCCGGACCTTGCCGTCCTTCGTCAGCACCTTGATGTGATGCGTTTCCCGATTGCCGTTGCGTTTCGTTTCCGCGCTGATGACACGTCCACCGGTCTGGCGACGCACCTGGGCAATCGCTTCGGAAAGACTCTTGCCGTTGCGCTGCGTTACGCGGAGATCATGCAAAGCGTCCGCTTGGTCCTGACCGTAGATTTCGCGCAACGACTGCTCGAGATCGAACGCCGATGCCGGATGCGGCATCAGGACGATCAGGCTGGCAATGAGTAACGGCGTCGTGCGCACGTCGGTATCCTGTCCAAGAGGGCAAAAATGGGCTGCCGACAAGTCTGGTACGTCGGCAGCCCGAATGCAACGAATCGGATCACAGGCTTCCCGCGTTATCCCGCGGGTCGGATGTCCACGCGAACGCGAATCCGATTGCCCGGGTCGTAGGGCATGCGGGTTGCGTAGCGCTGTCCGTTGTAGCGGTAAACGACTTCGTAACCGTCGATGCGCTCTTCCTGGTGGTCCCGGTACTGCGTTTCGCAGCGCGTCACCGGACGCGCATGCTGCGTGCCGTACGGGTCGCTGTATCGGTGCCGTGAGGCGTCGCTACCGATTGCGGCGCCGACTAGAGTTCCCGCGACGGTGGCCACATCATTGCCGCGGCCGCTGCCGAACTGGTGCCCGACCACGCCGCCGATAATGGCTCCTACCAGCGTGCCGGTGGCGCTGCCGCGCGGCCGCTGTTGGACCGAGTAGTACTCGGTATCCTGCCAGCACTCCCTGACCGGCGTCGTGACCGTAACGTAGCGGATGATCGGCTGAGCACTAATCACCGGGGCGTAGTCGTAGACGGGGCCCGACCGCGCCCTGAGGCCGTAGGCATTACCGTTCGCCGAGGCTAGCAGCGCGCGGGCATTGCCACGGCTGTGGTCCGCGAGCGCCGTGCTCGTCAGGCCGACCAGCATGGCCAGCACGGCAAGCACGAGGACTACCGGATTGCCTGCGATTAACCGTTTGCTCGTCATTGTCCCATTCCTTTTCACGTTTCAAGCGGGCCCTCTGGCCAGCCTGCGCCAAGATTAGCCCCACGGCAATGAATGCCGGCTGAATGGGAACAGGGGAAAAAATCCAGAAATCTGAATGGATTATGAACGGGGTAGCGCAACGGGAAATTCCCCGGGGTATTCGGGGACATTCCTCGTTACCGAGACTGAATTAGCGCGTCGCTGCGCCAGACCAGGCGGACGGAGGCAGCGTCACACACGTCGCAACGAGGAATGTCCCCGAACTACCCGATAGCCCGCTTCGCGGCACGCCAGGCCTGGTCGAGCGATTCGTGGTTCAGGTCGTCGACCGACTGGCCCGCTTCGGCGAGCGCCCGCTCCATCTCCCGATAACGCCGCTCGAATTTCGCGTTTGCGGCAGCCAGAGCCTGCTCGGCATCGACCTCGAGGTGCCGGCCGAGATTCACGACGGCAAACAGCAGGTCGCCGAATTCCTCTCGCATGCGTCGGGCGTCCCGCAGGCCGGCGGCCAGCTCGAGCTCGTCGAGTTCCTCCCGGATCTTGTCGCGCACGCCGGCGCGGCTGTCCCAGTCGAAACCCTGCGCTGCCGCCCGCTTTCCGAGCTTCTGGGCACGCCTGAGAGCCGGCAATGCCTGTGTGATGCCGGCCATTGCGCTGGCGTCGCCGTCCCTACGCTCCTCGGCCTTGATCCGCTCCCAGTGAGCGTGGACTGCCGCAGCGTCGCAAGCACCCGCAGTGCCGAAGACGTGCGGATGACGGCGGACCATCTTGGCGACGATGGCAGCCGCCACGGCTTCGAAGTCGAAATGCCCGGCTTCCTCTGCCATGCGTGCGTGAAATACGACCTGAAACAGCAGATCCCCGAGCTCGTCTCGGAGCCCGGCCATGTCGTTCCGGGCGATCGCATCGGCAACTTCGTAAGCCTCTTCGAGGGTGTACGGCGCGATGCTGTGAAAGTCCTGTTCGCGGTCCCACGGACAGCCGCCGCGTGGCTCGCGCAGCTGCGCCATGACTTCAAGTAATTTCTCAATAGATCGCATAACTTCCTATTTTAAAATGGTTTTAACAAATTGAAGCATCATGTATGCGGTCGCGCCCCAGATTCGTTCACCCGCATAGTGAAACTCGATCATCGGCACTCTGCGGCCGCTGAAATCGCGCTCGACCTGGCGCTGGTTGGCAGGATCGAGTAGGAACGGCAGCGGCACTTCGAACGCGTATTCGACCTCGGTCGTGTCGAGCTCGAGCTCGATCCCAGCCTGAATGAGCCCGACGACCGGCGTCACCGCAAATCCGGTGATCGTCGGCATCGGCGGCAAATAGCCGACGACCGAAATTTCGGCCTCCACGATGCCGATTTCCTCGCGCGTTTCCCGAAGCGCGGTCTCGATGATGTCGGCATCGGCCTCCTCCATGCTGCCGCCGGGAAAACTGACCTGCCCCGCATGCTGGGTCAGCTCCGCGGCCCGCTGCGTCAGCAGCACCGACCACGTGTCCGTGTGGTCGATCACGGGAATCAGCACGCCAGCGGGTCGGAGCGTGCCAGCCAGCCGCGCGAGTAATCCGTCGGGCCAGTGCTCCGCGCTCGGCGGCATCGTCACGTCGAGCGGGTCCGACGGTGCCGCGGTGCCGGCGAGCCGTTCGCGCAGCTCGGCGGCACTGATCTCGATACTAGTAGCCATCAAGGAACCTGCCAGGCCAGATTCGATCCCGGAATGCGTCGCGCGGGTCCGGAACCGGCTCTAGCTCTTGATCCCGCCCTCGGTGAGCGCGGCCGGATCGAGCAGACGATCCAGCTCCTCATCGGTCAGATCGGTCATTTCCTTGGCGACCTCCTTGACCGGTCGGCCTTCCGCATAGGCCTTCTTCGCGACGGCAGCGCCTTTCTCGTAGCCTATGACCGGATTAAGCGCGGTCACGAGTATCGGGTTGCGATTCAGCGCACGATTGACGTTCTCGGCGTTGACCTTGAAGCCTGCGATCGCGCTTTCGGCGAGGCAGGTGCTGGCGTTCGCAAGCAGCTCGATCGACTGCAGCAGGTTATAGGCCACGACCGGCAGCATGACATTGAGCTGGAAATTGCCCGACTGTCCGGCCATGGCAATCGTCGCATCGTTGCCGATGACCTGAGCCGCGACCATCGCCACGGCCTCGGGAATCACGGGATTCACCTTGCCCGGCATGATGCTCGATCCTGGCTGCAGCGCCGGCAGCTCGATTTCGCCAATGCCGGCGAGCGGGCCGGAGTTCATCCAGCGCAGGTCGTTTGCGATCTTGGTCAGGCTTACCGCCAAGACGCGCAGCTGCCCCGACACCTCGACGGCCGTGTCCTGGCTGCTCAAGGCCTCGAACTTGGAGTCGGCCGGAGCAAACTCGATGCCGGTTTGTTCCGAGATCAGCACCGCAACCTTGGTACCGAATTTCGGATGCGCATTGATGCCGGTCCCGACGGCGGTGCCGCCCTGCGCGAGCCGGCATAGCCGCACCATCGACGCCCCGAGGCGCGCCCTGCCGCTATCGATCTGCGCCCGCCAGCCGTCGAGTTCTTGCCCGAATGTCACCGGCATTGCATCCATCAGGTGCGTGCGACCGGTCTTCACGACGTCGCGCAGCTCGGCCGCTTTTTGCTCCAGCGTCTCGGACAGCGCCCCGAGCGCGGGGTCGAGCTCCTCACGGATCGCCAGCGCGGCGCTCACGTGCACACAGGTCGGAATGACGTCGTTACTGCTCTGGCTCATGTTCACGTCATCGTTCGGATGCACTTCCGAGCCCAGGCGTGCGGTCGCGAGATGCGCTATCACTTCGTTGGCGTTCATGTTCGAGCTGGTGCCGGAGCCCGTCTGAAACACGTCGATGGGGAACTCACGGTCGTGCTCGCCGGCGGCGACCGCCATTGCCGATTTCTGGATCGCGATTGCGATATCACTCTTGAGCAGCCCCAGCTCCGCGTTCGCGCCCGCCGCCGCCCACTTCACGAGCCCCAGTGCGGCGATAAACCGGCGCGGCATCGTCAGTCCGCTGATCACAAAGTTTTCGACAGCCCGCTGCGTCTGGGCGCCCCACAGCGCATCCGTAGGGACCCTGAGCTCGCCCATGCTGTCGCGCTCGGTGCGATAAGCCTTGTCATTCATTATCCGTGACTCCTGCTTGCCCGCCGCCGACGCCGGCAGACATCGTAAGTAGCCGCACCGCAAGCCCATCACCACCGCCAGCGCAGCGATGCATTCGTGTATGATTTCCGCTTTGCGCGCGCAAGTTTACACCGGTTTCCAGACCATGAAAGTTTCGTCGCTACTTGCCCTCTCGCCAGTCGACGGCCGGTACGCCGACAAGGTCACGGCGTTGCGGGAGATCTTCGGCGAATACGGCCTCATCCGGTTTCGCGTGCTGGTCGAGATTCGCTGGCTGCAGTGCCTGGCCGACGAGCCGTCCGTGCCGGAGATCGGGCCCCTATCGAGCGTGATGAAAAACACGCTGAACCGGATAATCGATGAATTCACGCTCGACGATGCCGAGCGGATCAAGTCCATCGAGGCAGCCACGAATCACGACGTCAAGGCGGTTGAGTATTTCATCCGCGAACGCTTGGGCGGCGGTGTCGACACCCGCCGGCTCGGTGATTTTCTGCACTTCGGCTGCACGTCCGAGGACATCAACAACGTTGCCTATGCCCTGATGCTCCGCACTGCCCGCGACCGCGTGCTCGTGCCGGCAATGCGCGATCTTCGTGCCAAGCTCAGGGCCATTTCCAAAGAGCATGCCGCCCTGCCGATGCTGTCCCGAACGCACGGGCAGGCCGCAAGCCCGACGACGCTCGGCAAGGAGATCGCGAACACCGTGGCCAGGCTCGAGCGTGCGCAACGGCAGTTCGCGGACGTTGTGCTGCGCGCCAAGTTCAACGGCGCTGTCGGCAATTTCAATGCGCATCACGTCGCCTACCCCGACACCGACTGGCCCGCCGTCAGCCGGCGGTTAGTCGAAATGCTCGATCTCGACGCCAACCTTTACACGACCCAGATAGAGCCGCACGACTGGATCGCCGAATACGCACATGCTCTCGTGCGCTACAACACGATACTCGTCGATTTCTGCCGCGACGTGTGGGGGTATGTATCGCTGGGATACTTCACACAGCGTGCCGCGGAGGGTGAAGTCGGTTCCTCGACAATGCCCCACAAGGTCAATCCGATCGACTTCGAAAACGCCGAAGGCAATCTCGGTGTCGCGTCGGCCCTCTTGGCTCATTTTGCCGAGAAACTGCCCGTCTCACGCTGGCAGCGGGACCTCTCGGACTCGACCGTGCTGCGGAACCTAGGGGTTGCAATTGCGCACCTCGTAATCGCCTTACGATCGGTCAGGAAAGGCCTGGATAAACTCGAGATTAACGGCGACCGGCTTGCAGAGGATGTCGGCGCTGCGTGGGAAGTCCTCGCGGAAGCCGTGCAGACGGTCATGCGGCGCTATGGCGTGCCGGAGCCTTATGAAAAACTGAAAGCGTTAACCCGCGGGAAGGCGGTGGATCAGCGATTGCTGCAGGACTTCATCAGCGCGCTCGACATTCCGGATGTCGAAAAACAGCGGCTCCTGTCGCTGACCCCGGAAAGCTACACGGGACTTGCGGAGCGCCTTGCGCGCGAACTGTAATCGAGGCCAGGGCCGCGCAGCGTTCCGGACTATGTCAAATCACCGCTGCCCTTGGGCAGTCGGCTCATTTGCGCCGAAAGTCGCGCCGGCTCTGGGCTGTAGCGAATTTTTCCAATCCGCCGGTCAGCAAAAACGTGACGCAGTCGACACGGTATCGCCGGGGCGCCGGGTAAGATCTATTGCCTGCCGCACAGCCGCTCCGACAGGGTCCGAGCGGCCGTCGACAAGCATGACCGCCTCGGTCCGACGGCAACAACTGCCAGGGCGGAACAACCGACCGGAATGGAACAAACAGACAAGAAAGGCACCCGCTGGGTCATCTCCACGCGCGACGAAATGCGCCAGGCCGCGATCGAGATCGCCCGCACGGCCACGCGAAAGGTCTCCATTTTTACACAGGATCTGGAGCCCGGTATTTACGACGATCCCGATTTTTTGGAAGTCATTAAACGTCTCGTCCTTTCCCAGGCCTATTCACGCATCCGCGTGTTGATCGCCGATCCTTCGAGAGCAATCAAGAACGGCAACCAGTTCGTCTATCTCGGCCGGCGTTTGAATACGTATATCGAATTTCGAAACATACACGAAGATCTACGCACGCACTCCGAGGCCTTCTGCATCGCCGACGAGACCGCGCTCGTCTATCGTCTGCAGGCGTCACGCTGGGAAGGCATCGCGGATACACATGAGCCGGCCGTTGCCAAGATGTACGCCTCGATGTTCGACGAGATTTGGCTCGCAAGCGAGGTTGAACCGGAGTTTCGCCAGCTTAATTTGTAACAAGGATTGTTCATGTTTCCGACCGACCTGACGGTCTCCGCCATCGTCCAGAAGGATGGTCAGTTTCTGCTCGTCGACGAATACGTAGGGGGACGGCTCGTACTGAATCAGCCCGGCGGGCACATCGAGTCCGGCGAATCGCCCGAGAACGCGCTCGTGCGTGAGGTACTCGAGGAGACGGGCTGCACGGTGGCATGCGGCGATGTCGTCGGAGTCTACCTCTGGATTCACCCACAGTCGCGCCAGCAGTTTCTGTGCATCGTGTTCGCAGCCGAGTTTCTGTGCTGCGATGAGAACCGGCAGCTGGACGACAGCGTCGTCGGCCGGATCTGGCTTACCGCTACTGAAATCGAAAAGCGCCGCCAGCGCCTGCGAACGCCGGTCGTATTGCGCTGCATTCGGGACTATGTTTCCGGCCGCCGACTTTCCGACACCGTGCTGACCGGCATTCTGCCGCTGCAGAACAACGTCGACGCCGTTCTGGCTCGGGCTGACCTGGTTTGAAACGTGCACCGCACCGCAGGGCGGGCTCCCACCACCAGATACTGTGGGAGCGGCTCGCAGCGGCGATCCATCGCCCGCATGGCGGGCTCCCACAACGAGAGATTGTGGGAGCGGCTCATAGCCGCGACCCATCGCCCGCAGGGCGGGCTCCCACCACCAGTTACTGTGGGAGCGGCTCGCAGCGGCGATCCATCGCCCGCATGGCGGGCTCCCGCCGCGGGTCCGCGGTGCAGAATGCTAGAATCGCCCGGCTATGACAGCGTCACTCCAGAACGTGGTCAACCGCCGCGTCGTCCTCCTCCTTTCGGGCGGCGTCGATTCCGCTGTGGCCGCAATCCTGCTTCGGGATGCCGGCGCCGACGTGCATGCCCTGCACATGACTAACTGGGATGACGACGACGGCTACTGCACCGCGGCGGCCGATCTGCAGGATGCCCGGCAAATTTGCGAGCAGCTGTCTATGCCCCTGCATCATGCCAACTTCGCGAGACAGTACCGCGAGCGCGTGTTCCAGTATTTGCTCGACGAGTATGGCGCAGGCCGCACACCGAATCCGGACGTGCTCTGCAATCGCGAAATCAAGTTCGGCATGTTTCGTGACTACGCGAAGCGCCTTGGCGCCGAGCTGATCGCTACCGGACACTATGCACGCATCGCCGACATCGACGGCCAGGCCGTTCTATGCAAGGCGACCGACCGCGACAAGGATCAGAGCTATTTTCTGCACGCCGTCAACGCCGAGGCGCTGGCCGAAACCGTCTTCCCGCTGGGAGACCTCAACAAGACGGCAGTCCGCGACATCGCACACGCACACGGCCTCGCCGTGCATGACAAAAAAGACAGCACGGGTATTTGTTTTATCGGCGAACGTCCCTTTCGCGAGTTCTTGCAGCAGTACCTGCCAGCGAACCCGGGTCCGATTCGGACGCCGGACGGCCGCGAAGTCGGGCGCCACGGCGGACTGATGTTTTACACACTCGGGCAGCGGCAGGGCCTCGGCATCGGAGGCCGGCGCGATTCCGGCGATGCGCCGTGGTACGTTGTCGCGAAGGACCGCGAAGACAATGCGCTCATCGTCGATCAGGGCGATAGCCCTTTGCTGCTGAGCAATGCGCTCGTCGCGACGCAGCCGAGCTGGATCGACGCAAGTCCCGTCCGGCATGCGGGACGTTTCGAGTGCATGGCCAAGATGCGTTACCGGCAGCAGGACCAGGCTTGCACGGTCACGCACGGCGACGCGGCCGGTGAACTAGTGGTCCGATTCAGCGACGCGCAGCGGGCCATGGCTCCCGGTCAGTTCATCGTTTTTTATGCCGGCGAGCGTTGTCTCGGCGGTGCGGTTATCGAAAAAGTTTTGCCATTCGCCGACACTTCGCATACGCAGCGAGTCGCGGCATTTCGCTGAGCGCTGCGATGCAGCATCCGCTATACTTTGTGCCCGCTGCCGCCATTCAGGCAACGGGTTCATAAGTCACTCCCGGAGAAAAAACGATGAAGGACAGCTTCGGCGCACGTTCGTCGCTGGAAGTCAATGGCGAAAATTTCGAAGTTTTTCGTCTCGAAGCCGTAACGGAAGGCCACGTAGAAAGACTTCCATACTCGCTAAAGATCCTGCTCGAGAATCTGCTTCGCCACGAGGACGGACGTGACGTGACCCGCAACGACATCCTGGCGCTGGCAAACTGGGATGCCGCGGCGGACCCAAGCACCGAAATCTCGTTTACACCGAGCCGTGTGATTCTGCAGGATTTTACCGGCGTCCCCGCCGTCGTCGATCTCGCGGCGATGCGCGACGCCGTTGTGAAGCTCGGCGGCTCCGCCGATCGAATAAATCCGCTGTCGCCCGCCGAACTCGTGATCGATCATTCCGTGCAGGTCGATTCCTATGGCACCCACAATTCCCTCGACCTGAACAACAAGATTGAATTCAATCGCAACAAGGAGCGTTACTCATTCCTGCGCTGGGGCCAATCGGCATTTGAGAATTTTCGCGTCGTGCCACCGAACACGGGTATCGTGCACCAGGTCAACCTGGAGTACCTTAGCCGCGTCATCTTCGACACGATGCGCGACGGCGTGCGCAGTGCATATCCCGACACCGTCGTTGGCACTGACTCGCACACCACAATGATAAACGGCCTCGGCGTGCTGGGCTGGGGCGTCGGCGGCATCGAAGCCGAGGCCGCGATGCTGGGCCAGCCAATCACCATGCTGATCCCGCAGGTCATCGGTTTCAAGCTAACGGGCGCGCTGCGCGAGGGTGCAACGGCGACCGATCTCGTGCTGACCGTCACCGAAATGCTGCGGGAAAAAGGTGTGGTCGGAAAGTTCGTCGAATTCTTCGGCGACGGTCTTTCACAGCTACCCCTGGCCGATCGCGCAACGCTCGGCAACATGTCGCCCGAATTCGGTTCGACCTGCGCAATCTTCCCGATCGATGTCGCAACGATTCGCTACCTCGAACTCTCCGGCCGCGATCCGAAACATATTCAGCTGATCGAGACATATGCGAAGGAACAGGGCCTATGGCGGCGTGACAGCGATCCGGACAGCCTTTACAGCGACACGCTGGAACTCGACATGGGTAGCGTCGAGCCGAGCATCGCAGGACCAAAGCGCCCGCAGGATCGAATCGCGCTGAGCGTCGCCGACAGCGCGTTCAAAAAGCACCTCGAGGGGATGACCGCACAGCGCAAATCCGGCGGCTCCGCCGTCGCGAAGCTCAATGGCGAGAGCGTGGAAATCCGCGACGGAGACGTGCTCATTGCGGCGATCACGAGCTGTACGAACACGTCGAATCCTGCAGTCATGGTCGCCGCCGGCCTGCTGGCGCGCAACGCGACTGCGAAAGGCCTGATGACGAAACCCTGGGTCAAAACGAGCCTGGCCCCCGGTTCCAAGGTCGTTACCGACTACCTGGCCAAGTCCGGTCTGGTCGATGATCTCGACACGCTCGGTTTCTACCTGGTGGGCTACGGCTGCACTACCTGTATCGGCAACTCGGGTCCACTGAAGCCGGAAATCGCCGAAGCCGTACGGACCGGCGACATCGTCGGCGCGAGCGTGCTCTCCGGCAATCGTAACTTCGAGGGCCGAATTCACCCCCTCGTGCGCATGAATTTCCTGGCATCGCCGCCACTCGTCGTAGCCTATGCGCTAGCCGGCAACATGGACGTCAACCTGTTCGACGATCCGCTCGGCGAGGATCCGGACGGCAATCCCGTGTATCTGAAGGATATCTGGCCGAGCCAGGCAGAGATTCAGGCGACGATTGCGAAGAACATCGACTCGGACATGTTCAAGTCGAGCTACGAGAGCGTATTCGCCGGCGATGCAAACTGGAACAAGCTCAAGGTATCCGGGGGCGAGATCTACGCCTGGGACGAAGCATCGACGTACGTGAAGAACCCGCCGTACTTCGAGGGCATGACCGAGGTCCCGCCCGCCGTCGACGAAATCCAGGGGGCCCGCGTGCTCGCGCTGCTCGGCGATTCGGTTACCACGGACCACATTTCGCCCGCCGGCAGCATCGCAATCGACAGCCCGGCTGCGGCGTATCTACAGGCACACGGCGTTAAGCCGGCGGACTTCAATTCCTACGGCTCGCGGCGCGGCAACCACGAGGTAATGATGCGCGGCACGTTCGCAAACATCCGCCTGCGTAACCAGCTCGCGCCGGGCACGGAAGGCGGCTGGACCCGGCATCAACCGAGCGGCGAACAGATGTCGATCTACGATGCTTCGCTCAAGTACAAAGAGGAAGGCACGCCGCTGATCGTAATTGCCGGCAGCGAGTACGGCACCGGCTCCTCCCGCGATTGGGCGGCCAAGGGCACGCTGTTGCTCGGCGTAAGAGCGGTCATTGCGAAGAGCTTCGAACGGATTCATCGCTCGAATCTGATCGGCATGGGCGTGCTGCCGCTGCAGTTCATGGATGGCCAGGATGCCAAATCGCTGGGTCTTGCCGGCACCGAACGCTATGACATCACGGGCCACGAGTACGCCGACTCGGACACCGTCACGGTCACCGCGATGCCTGAGAGCGGAGCGCCGATCACGTTCACTGCGACGGTTCGCATCGACACGCCGAAGGAGCGCGATTATTACGAGCACGGCGGGATCCTGCACTACGTGTTGCGGCAGCTCGCCGCCTGACGACGGTTTGGCCGCCGGTCTCGATATTCCCGCGTCCCTGATCGGTGCACTCCGGGATGCGCGGCACATTTGCGTGCTAACCGGCGCCGGCATCTCCGCCGAGAGCGGTCTGCCGACGTTCCGCGACGCCGACGACGGCCTATGGGCCGAACACGATCCTTACGCGCTTGCCTCGCCCGACGGCTTCCGCAAAGACCCGGCGCTGGTCTGGCGCTGGTACCGCTGGCGACGCGAAATCGTCGCGAACGCCGAGCCAAACGCTGGCCATATCGCGCTGGCGCGCCTCGCAGCCGTCGTGCCGAGGCTCACGCTGATCACCCAGAACGTCGACGGGCTCCACCAGCGCGCCGGCAGTCACGACATCATCGAATTTCACGGCAATCTGTTCGAAAACCGCTGCTTTGACGAGCGCTCGGTTATCGATATCGATGACGAGGCCGAGATACCCACGTGCCCGAATTGCGGCGGGCTCGCACGCCCGGGCGTGGTCTGGTTCGGCGAGGCAATTGCCGAGACCGCGCTGAACGAATCGTTCGCCGCTGCCGCGGACTGCGACGTCTTTCTCTCCGTAGGGACCTCGTCGCAGGTATACCCGGCGGCAGGCCTGGCGGAAGCGGCGCGGGACGCCGGCGCTGTCATCGTCGAGATCAATCCGGAGCCGACGGATCTCGCCTCGGGCTTCCGCTTCGCGCTCAGGGGCAACGCCGGGGCCGTGCTGCCCAACCTGTTAGAATCCATCGCGCGGTAACCGCTGGGGATCTGTCGTGGCGCAGTCCGCCGAAAGCATGCTGAAACGCCCGCTCTGGCTTCGGGCCGCGGGCTACATCGCCGCCGCGGTCCTGCTCGTCTGGATTGTGCTCGCCATCTGGTGGTCGCGCAGTCCCGAGGTCTTTTGGGTCAATCACACCGTCGACAATGACCGCATCGTGGTCGGCTATTCGACGACCGATACGTTGATTCGGGTGGCAGAAACGCTGCTCGACAAATCCGGCGGTTACCTCTCGAACGACCGCATGCCGCCAGGCGTTTTTCTGGACAACATCCCGAACTGGGAATATGGCGTCTTGCAGCAGGTCCGCGACCTCGCCCGCGTCATTCGCAACGACTACAGCCGCAGCCAATCGCAGTCCAGGGAGGACCCCGATGTCGCCATCGCGGAGCCGAAGTTTTTCTTCGACAACAACTCCTGGATTCTGCCGCGCACGGAGGCCGAGTACCGCGACGCGGTCAAGGGTTTCAGGCGCTACCGCGATCGACTGACCGGCAGCGGCCCGCCGGAGGCGCAGTTCTACGCGCGCGCCGACAACCTGCGCGAATGGCTCGCGCAGGTCGAAAAGCGCCTTGGGAGCCTGACCCGACGCCTCGGCGACAGCGTTGCGACCACGCGCATTAACGAAAGCCTCGCCGGCGATCCGTCGGCGGAGGCCGCCGTCACGGTGCCAGACAAGGTGGACGTACGCACGTCCTGGTTCGAGGTTGACGACATCTTCTTCGAGGCCCGAGGCACAGCCTGGACGCTCGTGCACTTCTTCAGAGCCGCGGAATTCGATTTTGCGCAGGTTCTGGCTGACAAGAACGCGAAAGCGAGCGTCAGGCAGATCATTCGCGAGCTCGAAGCCAGCCTGCAGCCGCTGCGCTCTCCGATTGTGCTAAACGGCAGTGGCTACGGCTTTTTCGCGAATCACTCGCTGGTCATGGCGAATTACCTCGCGCGCGCGAACGCCGCCGTCATCAACCTCCGGGAGCTCCTCGACCAGGGCTAAGATAAGGCCTTAAGAAAGCAACATAAGCTGCTCGTTAAATCAGTAAAAACCTAACCACGCCGGCACTTCCTTCCACGCATCGGAGAGCGCCCTGTCGAGACGCCGGTAGTCGGGCTCGTGACGGGCAACGAGCGCCCAGAAACGCCGCGAGTGGTTCATGTGGCGCGCGTGGCACAGCTCGTGGATCATCAGGTAGCGGACGAGTTCCGGAGCGACGAACAGCAGGCAGTAATTGATGCTGATCGTACCGCTCTGCGAGTGACTGCCCCAGCAGGTGCGCTGGCCGCGCACGTGCATCGAACGATACGCATTACCCGTTGTCGCCGACAGCTTCCGCAGCCACGGCGCGAGCTCGTCTTTGGCAACCGCGGCCAGCCAACGCTTCAGTGCGGCAACGCAGGCCCGATCGTCCTCGGTGCGGCCGGTCAGCACGACGCGATCGGCGATGCGCCGGAAGCGCACGGCGCCCGCCCTATCCGCACGGCGGTAGTGGACGCGAAATTCCCGGCCAATCGCGGATAGCGCTATGCGGTCGGGCAGCGCGAACGGTTCCGGCACATGCTCCTCGGCGAACGCGGCACGCGACCGCGCGATCCAGTCACGATGCTCCGCAACGAACGCCTGGACTTCGGCGGGCCTGGTGCGACGCGGCACCACGACCTCGACACCGCCGCGCGGAAACACGCGGATCGACAGGCGCTTCGCGCGGCTGCTCTCGCGCACGGTTAGGCCTCGCGAAAAGGCCGGATCGACGGACGTTTCGAACAGGGACAGCTGTGAGGTGGGGCCCGACACCCCGCCTATTCTACGGTCGATTGCCGCTGAATCGAACCGCGTCGGCGATGCTCATTACGCCCTGGACGCCGCCGACTTCGGCGCTCTCGCTGATGTACAGGTCGACCTCTTGCTCGAGTCGGATCGAACCGATCACCTGCGAGCCCGGACCGATGACGATCTCCGGCTTCCGCCGCGGCGTGCGGCTCCATCCCGACGGTTTTTCGACGATGAGGTCGCCGCGCAATATCGAGCCGTTCTCGAGCATGACGTCACCGCTCACTGTCCTGAGATGACCACCCAAGTCCGCGCTGTCGACATCGATCCTGCCGTTCACGTTACTGACGCTTCCCGCGACCTGACTGCCTGTGTCGATGCCGATCCTGCCGTTGACGGCGGTGACGTCGCCATCGACCGTTACGTTTTCGTCGATTCGGATCGAGCCGTTTACGGTGCGCAGCGTCGCGCACCGGACACCGGACGCGACCCGAAGGCTGCCGTTCACGGTCTCGGCATCCCGGATTGCGGCGTTCTCCTCGACCGCAATCTTGCCAATAACGGTACGCACGCTGCCTGACACGGTAGCACCGGCACCGACGTACACATTGCCGTTGACGGACGTAGCACCGTCCGCCTCAGCCCCTGCCCCGATCCGGACGCTGTTGGTGACGCCCGCTGCCGCGGTCGCGGCGACGAGCAGCAGCGCCGCCAGCAACAGGCCACCGGCGCGACCCGTGGATTTGCCTCGCATGCTCGGTCCCTTTCCTTAATGAATCACTGGTTGGATACCGCCGCGGCCGCGATGGTTGCACGGCCGGAAACTCACTGGTGGTCGCGAGGTCCATTCGCTACGCTAGCAATCCTTGTCGCAAAGCGCTCGAGCCCAATGTCGATAGCTTTAGAAGCCCGCGATCTCGTCAAGTTTTATCCGGGCGTGCGTGCCGTAGACGGCGTCAGCTTTGCCGTGCACGAAGGCAGCTGTTTCGGACTTCTTGGGCCAAACGGTGCGGGCAAGACGACCACCGTAGAAATAATCGAAGGAGTGACACCGGCGACGTCGGGTGCAGTATTCTACTTCGGCCGTCCGGCCGGCACCGAGTTCCGCGAGGAGGCCGGTATCCAGTTCCAAAACACGGCGCTGCAGGACTTTCTTACGGTGCGGGAAACGCTCGAGATGTTCCAGAAACTCTATGACCGGCAGGCGGATCTCGCGCGGATAATCGCGGAGTGCTCGCTGGAGGACTTGCTCGATCGCGACAATCGCAAGCTCTCCGGCGGGCAGCGGCAGCGGCTGATGCTGGCGGTCGCTTTGGTGAATCGGCCGCGTCTGGTTTTCCTCGACGAGCCTACGACCGGTCTCGATCCGCAGGCGCGTCGTAATTTCTGGGATCTCGTCCGGCGCATCCAGGCTGACGGCACGACGATAGTGCTGACCACGCATTACATGGACGAAGCTCACATCCTCTGCGACGAGATTGCGATCATGGATCGGGGCAAGCTGATCGCGCAAGGCAACCCGGACTCATTGCTCGAGGCGCGTTATAAAGGCCTCGTCATCGAATTACCGATAGAGGATGTGCCGCATGACCTGAACGGGATCCAGCATCGCCGCATCGACAGGCTCGGCATCGTGGAGATTTCGTCGAACGACGTCACGCGCAGCCTGGCCGAACTGACCGCGGCCGCCGCCGACCTCAATCGCGTCAAGATTCGCCAGCCGAATCTCGAGGACCTGTTCCTCGACCTGACGGGTCATACCCTGCGCGCCTGAGGCTTGCCGTTCGATGCTCAGTCGAATTTACGCGATCTTTCGTGCCCGCAACCTCGAGTTTGTGAGAGACCGCGGCACGCTCGCATGGAATATCGCATTACCGATCGCCCTGATGTTCGGGCTGGCAGTGATTTTTGGTGCTGAGGGCCGCAACGAGTTCACGATCGGCGTCGTGCAGATTCCGAAGGCAGCCGAAGCGGTGGAGCATCCATTCTTTGACACTCGTTACATGCGCTTCGTGCCCGTCGCCGACGTCGATTCCGGCATGCGCAAGGTCTCGCGGCATCAGCTCGATCTCCTCGTCGACTTTGGCGCACAGCCACGCTACTGGATCAACCCGGACTCGTCCAAGGGGTATTTCGCCGAAATGGCGCTGCTACGCGCCGTCGACCTTGCCGGCGATACCGTCGCAAAGGCGCAGATTCACGGCCAGGCGATCCGCTACGTCGACTGGGTATTGCCCGGCATCCTCGGCATGAACATGATGTTCAGCGCGCTGTTCGGCGTAGGGTACGTCATCGTTCGTTACCGCAAAAACGGCTTCCTGAAACGTCTGCGCGCAACGCCTTTGACCGCGCTCGAGTTCATCACTGCCCAGATTGCGTCGCGGCTGATATTGATCATGGCAATCACGACACTCGTGTTCCTTGGCACCAAGTACCTCCTCGGCACGCCAATGGAAGGCAGCTACGCAACGCTGTTCCTGATCGCGATAGTTGGCACGGTCGCCATGATTTCCATGGGGTTGATCGTCGCGGCGCGGGTCACGAGCGAGGAGCTTGCCGGCGGGCTCGTCAATGTCATAACGTGGCCAATGATGCTCATGTCCGGCGTCTGGTTCTCGCTCGAGGGAGCCGGAGAATTCGTCCAGGGAGCCGCCAAGCTCTTTCCGCTGACTCACATACTGGATTCTGCGCGCGCGGTCATGCTCGATGGCGCAACCCTCTATGACGTGGCACCAAGCCTGATCGCGCTCAGCGTAATGAGCGCCGTGTTTCTCGGAATCGGCGCCACAACGTTCCGCTGGCGGGCAGCCTGAAAAATGTCCCATGCCCTGATCGACATCGGTGTGAATCTGACGCATGACAGCTTCGACGCCGACCGCGACGCGGTGCTCGAGCGGGCGCGGCGCGCGGGCGTGGAGAAAATGATTGTGACCGGGAGCAGCGTTGCGTCCAGTCGCGCTGCGGCGGCGCTGGCCGAGCAGTTTCCGGGCGTTCTGTACGCAACCGCCGGGATGCATCCGCATCATGCATCCGATTTCGACGCTGACGCTGCTGCTACGATTCGGACACTTGCAAGGCGCGACGTCGTCGTTGCAGTTGGCGAATGCGGCCTCGATTATTATCGAAATTTTTCGCCCCGCGACGCGCAGCGTCAAGCCTTCAAGGCTCAGCTCGAGCTTGCCGCCGCTACCCAGCTGCCGGTGTTCCTGCACCAGCGCGACGCCCACGACGATTTTGTCGAGCTGCTCGAACCGATGTTGCCGCGGCTCAGTCGAGCTGTCGCACACTGCTTCACGGGGGAGCACGAGTCGCTCCGCGAATATCTCGGCATGGGTTTATGGATCGGCATCACCGGCTGGATCTGCGACGAGCGGCGGGGCATGCACCTGCGCGATATCGTCGACATCGTGCCGGACGATCGGCTGATGATCGAGACCGACGCACCCTACCTGCTGCCGCGGACGCTCAGACCCAAGCCCAAATCGCGGCGCAACGAACCCGCGTACCTGACCGAAGTTCTGCGCGTCGTTGCCGCGGCGCGCGGGCAGAGCGAAGCGCACGTGGCCGAGCGTACCGCGACGAACGCACGGCAGTTCTTCGCGCTGGACAGCGACTAGCCGGCGCTTATGTCCAATGCGGCCGCCCTCGCAAGATTCTGAGGCAGCGGGGCAAGATCCTGCTATCCGCGGACAACAGCGCACGCATACACTGGCAGGCCCGACATCGCATAAGCGGAGAAGGACACGTTGGCCGATGCAGTCGTAACCGCGGCAATCGATCCGGGCTGGCTCCGAAACCGTAGCTTCGATCTAACGCTGATCCGGAGCGTCGCCCTGATCGCGCTCCTCTCCGGGCTGATCGTCGTCTGGAACCCGGACCTCTTTGTGTTCGTGCTGATGGCCGACGTGTGGCTGCTCGGCTACCACCACGTCATCTCGACGATGACGCGCCTGTCATTCGATCGCCACAGTCTCCGCCAGCACCGCTTTCTGGTTTTCTATTTGCCACCGATCGTATTCGCCGGCACGTTCCTGCTCGCGTGGCAGGTCGGCTTCTGGGCGATCGCGAGCCTGTATCTCTACTGGCAGTGGTTTCACTATACGCGCCAGAGCTGGGGCGTCAGCCAGGCGTACCGGCGCAAGGCCGGTGACCTGGTCGACGACGGCGAGTGGTTTGCCAAACTCAGCTTTTACCTGCTGCCGCTGTACGGGATACTGTATCGGTCCTGGCAGGCGCCCGAAGAGTTCCTGTTCCTCGAGGTGCGGGTCGTCCCCGTGCCGGGCCTGCTCGTCGACGCCGTCGGGGCTGCAGCCATGATCATGGTCGCGATGTGGGCGACGCGCCGCTATACGGCGTGGCGTCGCGGTCGGCTCGCTCGCGCACACACCTACTACATGCTGACGCATTTCGCGATTTTTCTCGTCGGCTACCGGCTCATTGACGACATCACGCATGGCTGGCTCGTGATCAACGTCTGGCACAACGCCCAGTACATACTGTTCGTGTGGCTGTTCAATGCGAACCGCTTCAAAAACGGCGTCGAGCCGAAGGCGCGCTTCCTGTCGACGATCAGCCAGAACGAGAACCGCTGGAAGTACTTCGGCGTCTGTCTCGCGATTTCCACGACGCTGTACGTGGCGCTGTTGCTCGCCGCCGGCGGCACGACGCTGGCCGGACTGCCCCTCGTCCTTCTGGTTTACCAGGCGATCAACTTCCATCATTACATCGTGGATTCCATCATCTGGAAGATGCGCAAGAAGCCGCTGCGCGAAAACCTAGGACTTGAGAAGACTTGACGACCGATCCCGCGATAGGTGTCCCGCCGGCTTGCGGCGTCACACCGGGCCCAAGTCGTCTCAGCCCTCGCCGTCTCCGCCCGGCGCTCCGTCGAGCCGCACGTAAGCCGGCACCTTGCGGCGCAACAGGTCGACCAGGACGGGCTCCATGTAGCCGTAGATGTCGCGGAGCCCCAGAACGCCCATTTTCTTGCCCTTGACGAGGTCGGGAAATCGCGCCGCAAGATGCCGTGTGTGGACGTCTTCCATGGCGAGAATAACGTCTGCCCACTCGATGAGTTCGGCAGTGACGGGCCTCGCCGCGTCGGGACTCGTGCCGGCGCCGATCGCCTCGACCCCCGGGTATCGCGAGAATACGGTCTCGGCGGTCGCGCTGCGGAGTCGGTTCTGGGTGCAAACGAACAGAATTCGCGGCATCGTCAAATGTCCCTGGCACGTCCGGATGCGCCGGTGCCGTTTGCGGCGCCACGACGACCCTCGAGCGAGCCGGAAGCATAGTTAGCAAACTAAATTAAGTTTTATGCCTAATTTATTAATTTTATTTTATATTTATTTGACCCCCTCCGCGGAGCGCTTGCGGTCGGCGATCTTCTGCCATACTTTCGATACCGGCATGATGGCAGCGCTCGCGGCGCGTCGTGCACCGAGGCCAACATAATGCAAGAATCACAAACCGGCTTCACCCTGGTCGAACTGATGATCGTGGTCGCGATCATCGGCGTGCTTGCGGCCATCGCAATCCCGGCCTATCAGGACTATACGATAAGGGCGCAGGTTTCTGAGGGCCTGCAGCTAGCGGCCACAGCCAAGAACGCCATCAGCACGTATTATGCCGACCGTGGCGCCTGGCCCGCCGACAACGCCGAGGCCGGCATAGCCGCGATGAATGAGATCGTGGGGGCCTATGTCGATCAGGTCGCCGTCCAGAACAACGTCATCGCTATCCGCTACGGTAACGATGCGCATGCGGTCATTTCGGGCCAGGGCGTTACGCTGACCGCGACCAACAACGATGGCAGCGTCCTTTGGATCTGCGCCGCGGCCGGCGCGATCGAGGACAAACACCTGCCCTCCGCGTGCCGCTGACCCAGACGCCCGCGTCGTTTCGTTGCTGTCAGTCCATTGAGTATTTGCTGCTCCATCCTGGCCCTGCCGTTCAAACCCCGCAGCGGCCTCACTCGCATTGTCCTTCGTTGTTGGTTCGGACGCGCTACGTTTTCCAAGCGGGGTTCGGGGTTCCGCGCCGGGAGCACCGAATCGCAGCAAAACACCGTCGCTGCCAGAGCGCTTGACGTCGTCAACGGGCAATGCAAGGCTGCTGACGACGGTGCTCGGACACGGCAAGGGAGTCGTCGCTATGGGTAATGACAGCTGGGCGTTCTTCCAGGCTTTTCTGCGGTCGCCGCGCGTCATCGCCTCCATCGTGCCGAGCTCAATGTTTCTCGAACGCCGCGTCGTCCGGGCTGTCGACGCCGAGGCGGCCCGGGTCATCGTGGAATTCGGTGCCGGCACGGGCGGGATTACCAGGGCCCTGCTTGCGGCATTGGGCCCGGAAGGACGCCTGCTGGCAATCGAGAAAACGGCCGAGTTCGTAGCCCGACTCCGGGAAATCCGCGATTCGCGCTTTGAAGTCGTGCACGGCTGCGCGAGCTCGGTCGGCGAGGTACTCGCGCATCGCGGCTTCGAGTCCGCGGACGCCATCGTGTCCGGCATTCCGTTTTCGACGATCCCGGCCGCGCTCGGACGGGATATTGCGGCAGCGGTGTACACGGCACTCGTGCCGGGCGGACGGTTCGTTGCCTATCAATTCTCGCCGCAGGTTGTGAACTACCTGACCCCGCTCATGGGAGACCCCACTGTCGAGCGCGAAATTCGGAACGTTCCTCCGATGCGGATATATTCGTGGCGAAAACAAGGCACGAGCGACGCGCGCCGCACGCAGGCGGCTCCGAAAGCGCTTAACGGCAAAGCGACGATCGACCGTGTAATTCGCACCTAGTGCTCACGGTAAGAGCCAGCACTCCGGGCATCGGGCGAGCGGGCGACGCGTACGCGCCGTCGAGGTACCTGGCGTTATTTCTGGCCCTGCTCGGTACGAGTCTGTCTGCCACCACGGCCGCTGCGCATACCGTTGACGTCTGCTCGGAGCCGCCGGCCGGCTCCTGGCTGTCGCTCGCCTATTACGATCAGCGCTCGGCTGCGCTCGAGGGCAGCGGCGGTACGACGAACCGGGACGACTACGGCATCGACCTGCTCGTCGATCTCGGCCGCGGGTGGCGCTTGGGCGGCGGCTACCGGGGAACGGCGCTGCATGTGAGCCGGCTGCCGCTGCAAACGAACGGCTATCTGCACACGCTGTACTTTCCGGTGCAGCGGGTAACCGAGTTCGAATCCGGGTCCCTGCGGATCGGCGTGGCCCCCGCCGTCGCGACCTCGTCAAACGTGTTCAGCGACCCCGGACGCTACACGCACGAGGATTTTCAGCTGCCGGCGGCCTTCGTTTGGAGCCGTCAGGTCTCCGGGCAACACACGATGAGCGTCGGGGTTTGTGCCGACCGGCGCTTCGGCGAGCACCGCGTGTATCCGGTGCTGCTCGCAGACTGGCGCATCGGCCCACGCTGGCGCCTGGAGGTCGGTTTCCCCGAGTCGGGCTTAACCTTTGCGCCCTCCGGGCGGATCAGTTTGCGCTTACGCATCGGACCGAACGGTCACGCCTGGCGTGTCCGAAACCGAAGCCTGACGAAGCGGTCGACGCTCGTCTACGAGGCCGATCGATTAGATGCATCGATAGAGTGGCGTGCGGGTGAGCACCTCCGCATCGGGGCGATCGTTGGCGTGGACATGCGTGCCCGGTACGAGATGCCGCTTGCCGATGATCGACGGGAACGATATGCGACCGATGCACCTGGGCATATCGGCGTGCGCATTGCGTGGCAATTCTGACAACGTCGGCCGCGACATGCGTCGCCAACCTCCACAGTGCTTCCGTTGCCGGCGAAAATTTCTTACATAACGCGCCTATGACTTAACCGCAAATACGTGACGAACATTTGCGACGAGCGTGTCCGCATTTGCGATAGTTTGTCCATTAACAAGAATACCGATTGGGTAACTCGGCGAGCACAGGGGATCGTGCGCAGCATTGAGGGAGTTATGTCATGGCGACTGCCCGTTGGATGGCCTTCATTTTTGTCGGTATGCTGCTGTCGGGCGCCGCTGCGGCCGACGGTTTGGATATGGCATCCGATCACGACGTGCCGTCCCTCGGCGCGCAGGCTTCCGTCGACGACCTGATTGCGGCCTCGAGCTACGCAGATCGCTGGCAGCCGGTGGCGGCAGTCGAGCCAATTGACATCGCGGCGTCCTGGCCGAGCGGAGCTCCCGAAATCTATTTCCGTGACACCGCGCCGGCCGCTCGATTCGCGCGGCTGCGCAATCTTTCTTTGGTCACGCTGCTCGACGACGGCGAATCCAGACTGTTTCTCGGCGTCAACGACCGCGGCGTAATCGGCCTGCACTTCGGGGCGTTCAGCCACGTCAGCACGGGCGAGATACTCGAGATCTTGCGCATGCCCTACCTCGAACGGGAAAGATCGGCAGCCGATTAACTCGCCTGGCGTCGCAAACGTCTCTCAGCGACGACCGCAATTCAACACCTGTCATTCGAGCCCGAGCAGCGTGCGATAGACGCGCAGATCGGACTCGGAAAAACAGCAAAAAATGACACGCTCGATCGAGCAATCACCGTCAGTCGCTGCTCTGACCTCGCTCACGGCAATACGCGCCGCAGCATCGACGGGATAGCCATAAACACCGGTGCTGATCCCGGGAAACGCGATCGATCGCAAACAATGACGGGCAGCCAGCGCGAGTGCCGATCGATAACAGGATGCCAGCAGCTCCGCCTCTCCCGCCGTGCCGCCGTGCCAGACGGGCCCGACCGTATGAATGACGTGGCGCGCCGGAAGCCGGTAGCCGCCGCTGATTTTCGCCTGCCCGGTTTCGCAACCACCCAGCCCACGGCACTCCTCGAGCAGCTCGGGACCGGCAGCCCGATGGATTGCGCCATCCACACCGCCGCCGCCGAGGAGCGCGGAGTTCGCGGCGTTCACGATCGCGTCGACTGCGAGCGTCGTGATGTCCGCTCTGATTGCCTCGATCTCCGTCATTGCTGCTAGACCCGCAGGGCCGCTCTCTGAATCTGCTCCCAGTGGGGCTTGAAAGCCTCGATCTTCACGGTTGCCGACTTCCTGTCATCACCACCGAACTCCTTGGCGAGCTCATCGAGACTCCTGACAAGCTCGGGCACGCCCTTGGTAAATTCGGCCCCATCGAGAAATACGATACGTCCTTCGACCGGCACCTGGCGCACGATATCCCGGACGGCCGCAAGGCGGTCGTACAGCGAGTGCTGGGGATTCGAAAACGTGAACCGCCGCTCCTCGCTGATCACGGTCCAGTCCTGCATGCGATCGCTGCCGAACACGGTACCGACGACGTCCTTGATGTCGACGACGAGCAGCCCCTTCGTCGTCAGCAGCAAGTGCTCGATTTGAATTTCGCCCCCGTCACCATTTGGAATAACGATACGATCAATGCGATCGTGAGCGATTTCCTTCAGCACCTTGTTGAGTCGCCAAGTCCGGCGCCTGCGGCGGCGATAGACGATCCAGACAACCAGCAGCAGGATGACCGCCAGCGCGGCGTAGACCGCTGGGTCGGTCAGCTCGGGCAGCCGGGTCATGGAACAGAAACCGATTCCATCGCGCCACTAAAAATGGCGCGATGCCGAAACGAGGTCAAGACCCGTCAGCCGAAACGCTGTTCGAGTGCCGCCCGCAGCGCCTCCAGCGTGGGCTCGATGCGCTTCGCGCGGCCGGGTCGCGCAAGAATCTGCGCGAGCTCACGGGGTATCGGCACGGGTTGGCCGATCAGCGGTTCGACGATCGTCTCGAACTTTGCGGGATGCGCCGTCGCAACGAGGATCCAGTCGTGAGTATTCCGGAATTCCTCGTCGAGATGTCGCCACGTGAAAAATGCGGTTGCGGTGTGCGGACAAATCGGCGTCCCCGTTTCGGCAAACACGCGCCGAATTTCATCACGAATGCCGGCGTCGTCGACGGCGCGCACCCCAATACGTTCGCGCAGCTGTTCTGCGTCGCCGAGCAGGTTGCACAAACGCTCCATGTTGCTTGGATTGCCAACGTCCATTGCGGATGCGAGTGTCTGCAGGCTCGCGCGGGGCAGCCACTGCAACGTCTCGAAATAATCGGCGATCGTGCGATTCGCATTGGTTGCCAACACGATCGGCCCGATTGGTAAGCCCATCTCGCGCGCCATTATCGCGGCAAGCGCATTACCGAGATTGCCCGTTGGTACGACCAGACCGGGCGACCTGCCGGTGTTGCGGAAGTGCTGCAGACTGGCATGCGCATAGTAAGTGCACTGGGGCAGTAACCGACCGACGTTGATGCTGTTCGCCGAGCTGAACCGGTAGCGTCCGGCAAGCGTCGCCTGTCCCATCGCCTGCTTGACCAATGCCTGACAGTCGTCAAAGGCGCCCTGCACGGCGAGCGTCAGTACGTTGTTGCCCCAGCAGCTCAGCTGCTTCGCCTGCCGATCGGACACGCGTCCGTCCGGATACAGGACGACGACGCGCATGCCCGGCCGCCCGTCGAACGCGGCAGCTACGGCACCCCCTGTGTCCCCGGACGTTGCGACCAAAATCGTGAGCGGCGCATCGAGATTGCCCTCGAGGCGCGTCAGCGCTGCCGCGAGAAAGCCGGCTCCGACATCCTTGAATGCGGCCGTCGGCCCGTGGAACAGCTCGAGCAGTGCAACGGAACCCACCGCACAGCGAAGTAAGGACGTCGGGATCGGGAAGCTGTAGGTCTCAGCGACAATGGCATCGAGCTCAGGCTCGAGCGTAGAACCCGCAAAAAACGGTCGCAACATGGTCGTCGCCACGGCGCGAATCGAGTCGCACGTCTCGAAACTGCGTTCGCCGTATCGGGGCAGCTCGCCCGGCATGAACAGCCCGCCATCGTCGGCGATGCCCTTGACCAGCGCGACGTCCAAATTAACGGGCCCGGAACCCCGGGTACTGAAAAATTGCATCGCTACGATTCCAGGCGCGCGCCTCCCGCATCCAGCGGGCTTGTCCAGGATTCACAATCGATTCCGGTACTGCGACAGGCCGCCTCCATCGCATCGGCCAGCGCTGTCGCATGCCGATCTTCGCAGAGGGCAAACATGCTCGGCCCACTCCCCGACAGACTGCAACCCAGCGCGCCGGTGCGCAGCGCGGCCTGCTGAACGGCATCGAAACAGCTGACTGCGGCTTTGCGCTGCGGCTCGATGATGACGTCTTTGAGCGTTCGCCGAATGAGGTCGATGTCCCCTGCGGCGCACGCCGCGACGAATCCGGCGAGATAGCCCTGTTGGCTGAGCCACTGCTCGATCGAGTACCTCTTCGCCAGGCTGCGTCGCGCGTGCGCGGTGTTAACCTGCAGATGCGGGTGCACGAGCACGGCGCGTACGCCGGCAGGCACAGGGAGCCGGACCACGTCCGGCAGCAGCACGGGCGGGCACAGGATCATGCCGCCGAGCAGGCTCGGCGCGACGTTGTCCGTGTGCAGCCCCCCGCTCGCGAATTTCTCCCCTTCGAGGGCGTACGGCAACAGTTCCGCGTGCGCCAGCGGGGCATCGAGCAGTGCGTTTGTGGCAACGGCGGCTGCGACTGCGGACGCTGCCGAACTGCCCATGCCGGATTGCAGGGGCACACCTTTGAATATCTTGAGCGAGATACCCAAATCGCTGCCGCAGCCTTCGAGCAGTGCGGTCGCCGCTATCGACGCGGTATTCCGGTCCGGCTCGGTGGCGAGATACGGGTGAATCTCACCGTCGAGGCCGCGTACCTCGGCAATCGTCACGCCGCGTAAGTCCGTCCTCGTTGCCTCGACGCGATCGCCGACGCCGGCCAGCGCAAGGCCCAGCATATCGAAACCGACGGCCAGGTTGCCGATCGAGGCCGGCGCAAACGCGGTAACCGACTCGACCATCTCAGTCGCTCGCACTCAGATATTTGGCAAGCCGGATGAGGTCGACGAAGACGCCGCCCGCCGTGACTTCCGGCCCGGCACCCGGCCCCTGGATGACCAGCGGATTGGATGCGTAGCGGGCGGAAACGAACTGCACGATATTGTCCGTCAGATTGATATTGCAGAACGGGTGTGCCGCAGCGACCGCCTCGAGGCCCACCGAGGCGGTGCCTTCTGCATCGAGCCGGCCGACATATCGGAGCTGCTTGTCCAGCGCGGCCGCCTCCCGGTAGCGTGCTTCGATCGCCGCGTCATACTCGGGTAGCTCGTCGAGAAATTGACTCACGCTCACATCACGCAGTGCCTCGGGTATCAGATTTTCGACCGAGAAGTCGCCGATCTCCACCGGCTGCCCGAGCTCGCGCGCAAGGATCGTGAGCTTTCGGGCAACGTCCATTCCGGACAGGTCGTCACGAGGATCCGGCTCGGTGAAGCCTGCTGCCTTGGCCTCGCGAACGATGTCGGAAAATGGCCGCGAGCCATCGTAGATATTGAACAGGTAAGCCAGCGTGCCCGAAAAAATACCCTGCACCGAATGAATTTCGTCGCCGGTGTCGAGCAGGTCGCGCAGCGTGGAGATCACGGGGAGCGCCGCACCAACCGTCGTCTCATAAAAATAATGCGAACTGCCGGCCCGGGCAGCCGTCTGCAGCGCATGATAGGCGTCGAGCGTGCCGCTGAAGGCGCGCTTGTTCGGGGTAATGACGTGAATCCCCCGCGCCAGCCAGTCGGCATAGCACGATGCAATGACATCGCTCGCCGTGCAGTCGATGATGGCTGCATGCGGCAGGTGGTCGGGATTGATGTGCTCGGCAAATTTATCCAGGTCGACAGCGCTGCCAGTCCGATCGAACTCAGCCTCCCAGTCGTCGAGATGGATGCGGCGATCCCCGAGGATCATGCGTGTCGACCGCGCGATGGCACGCACGCGCAGATCCAGGTTGAAGCTGTTGATCAGTCCATCAGCCTGCTTCGCGATCTGGTCGAGCAGCACACGTCCTACGGTGCCCGGCCCGATCAACCCGATCGAAATCGTCTTCGACGACAAATAGAAGCCCGAATGCGCCGCCCTGAGCGCGCGCGTGGCCTCATCGGAATCGACCACGGCGGAAATGTTCCGCTCCGAAGAGCCCTGGGCAATTGCACGCACGTTGATCCCGGCGCGGCCGAGCGTCCCGAAAAAGCGTGCCGCAATGCCCGGCGTCCCGGCCATCCCATCGCCGACGACCGCAACGATGCTCTGCGAATCCGTTACGTCGATGCTCTGAATCTGTCCGCCCGTGAGCTCGTCGGCAAACGCGTCGCTGATTACAGCCCTGGCGCGCTCGGCAAGCGCTTCCGGCACCGCGATGCAGATCGAATGTTCGGAGCTCGCCTGCGATATCAGCGTCACCGAAACGCCGGCTTTGCGGAGCGCCGAAAACATGCGCTCCGCCGTACCGGGCACACCGATCATGCCGGATCCCTCGACGTTCACGAGTGACATTCCGCCGATCGCCGTGATGCCCTTGATACCGTCATCGACGTCCGCATCCGCTGCGATGCGGCTGCCGGGAAGCGCTGCATTGAAGCTGTTGCGTATGACGACCGGTATGCCCTTCTCGACAACCGGTCCAAGCGTCTGCGGGTGAATGACCTTGGCGCCGAAGTAGGCCAGCTCCATCGCCTCGTTGTACGTCATGTGGCTGATGACACGCGCCTCCGGCACGCGGTTCGGGTCCGCGCTCATGATTCCGTCGACGTCGGTCCAGATGCTGAGCTCCTCGGCATCCGCCAGCGACGCGAAGATAGCTGCGGAAAAATCGCTGCCGTTGCGGCCGAGCGTCGTCTGCAGACCGCCCTCGTCCGCCGCGATGAAGCCGGTCATGACCGCGATGCCGGAGAACGAGGCCGGTACGACCGCGGCGAATCGGCTCCGTGTCTGTCCCCACAGGACGGCGGCGCCCAGCTCGGTCTGGCGGACCGTGATGATGCGGCGGGCATCGACCCAGGTTCCGCCGCGCGCCGGGTCACGTGCCTCGAGATGCGCGGCGAGCAGCCGCGCAGACCAGATTTCTCCGAAGCCTGCAACGACGTCCCGACTGCGCTGCGGAGCCGACTGGACCAGCGCCACCGCTTTCAGCACGTCGCCGATGTCCCCCGCGTCGTCGCTCCAGGCATCCAGCAGCGCTACCAGCCGGTCGCCACTGACGAGACCGCGCGCGGTTGCCGCGTAGCGTTCCCCGATCGCAGCGAGCTCGGTGTTGAATGTGTCGTCGTCGCGTTCCGCTAGCACGGCCAGGTGCAGCAGATCGTCGGTCATGCCGCCCATCGCGGACACGACAACGCCAACCGGACCGTCGTCTGTTTCCAGCATCAGGCCGGCGACGCGCCGGAAACACTCGGCGTCGCGGAGACTGCTGCCGCCGAACTTGTGGATTTTCCAGCGACTGCTCACCTGGCTTGAATCCTGCGCGCAAAACCGTGGATGATAGCGGCGTCGTTGCCCCGCGTCGCCTGTTTTCAGATGCAGCTTGAAGCCACCGTACGGCTCGAATGGGATGGTGGGGCGTGTAGGGATCGAACCTACGACCAGTCGGTTAAAAGCCGAATGCTCTACCTCTGAGCTAACGCCCCGTATGGCTGCCGCACCGCGCGGCGCCGGCGGCATGATACCGAACCGCGCTTAAATCACAAGCCGGGACGACGCTGCCGGCACGCGAGCGATCCGTGCAGTGCGACGCAAAGCGCCGGCCATCCCGAAATCGATGCTAGACGCCCTCGCTCTGCATGCGCTTAAGGTATTGCGCCGCAAGTCGGGCCGCCGTGGTTTCCGGGTATTCCGCCTGCACCCGTGACAGCGCCGTGCGGGCCTGGTCCCAGCGTTTCAGATTGTAATTGCAGTAACCGATCTTCAGGAGCGCATCCGGCACCTTCCGCGACCGCGGGTATTTTTCAATAACGACGGAGAAGTCCCGCAACGCCTGTTCGAACTTGTCCGCGGCGTAACGGGATTCGGCTAGCCAGTACTGCGCGTTGTCCGCGAGCTGGCTCTCCGGAAAGGACACGAGAAACTGTTCGAACGCCGTTGCCGCTGCAGCATAGCGTTCCTGCTTCAGGAGCTCGAACGCGGCCTGGTAGTTGTCACGATCGGTGCCTTCGGGCACTGGCAGCTGTCCGGGCGGCAGCCGGCCACCCTCGAGAACGCTAACGCCGCGCCGCGCCGTGACGTTCGACTCGATGTCCTGAAGGCGCGCGTCGAGATCGGCGTATAGCTGGCGCTGCCGCTCCGCGGTCTCCTCTGCGTCGTATTCGATCGTCTCGGTTCGGCCTTGCAGCGCGTCCGTCCGACGTTCGAGGGCCGCGACCTGGGTGCTCAGCTCCACCAGCGTCCCGTTGTCGATCACCCGCTCCAGCGCGCTCATACGGCGCTCGAGCTCCGCGAGGCGGGCCATTGCCGGATCCTCGGGCCGCGCGGCCAGCAGCTCGCAGCCCGCGAGCATGGCCAGTGCGAGAAACTGGCCGACCACTCTGAAATGTCGCATGGCTTGCGTCCGGCCCCGTATCAGTTGAGGTATTTGATTTCGACGCGACGATTCTGCGCATAGGCCTGTTCATCGCTGCCAAACGCGGCCGGCCGCTCCTCGCCGAAACTCACGGTCGAGATTTGCGCTGCCGACGCGCCTTGAATCAGCAGCAGGCGACGAACTGCCTGCGAACGCCGTTCGCCCAGGCCAATGTTGTACTCGCGCGACCCGCGCTCGTCGGCATGGCCCTCGAGGCGCACGCGCATACGCGAGTCGTTCGCAAGTAGTGCCGCATGGCGGGAGATCGTGTCGGTATCAATGGGCCGAACCTCCGAGGAATCGAAATCGAAGTAGATGATGCTAGCGAGCTCGCCGGCCGTCGGGTCGTACACGATTTCCTCGCCGCCGCCGAGGCCGGCGCCGTAAGCGTCTGTCGTGGGGCCAGAGCGGTCCCCGTAGGTCTCGTCGGTCGGCTCCGGATCGGGGAGCGGCTCGGTGGACTGGCAGGCTGCCAGCAGCACAGCGCTCAGCGCGAGGGCAATTATCCTGGTCGGTGACATAGTGGAGTACCTGCAAATGCTTGCAAAAAAATTATTAAAAACAAAGATATATGGAGATTAGTTAAACCTGAGTATTACACTATCAGTAGCGCGGAAACGGTGACCAGACCGGTTCGCGAACGTCGCCGCGCCGCGACGCCAGGCGCTGGCGTATCAGCCCGTCGGCCGTGACAGTTTCGAGCACGCCGTTGCCGCGCAGCCGGGTCGCATAGATCAGCGTATCGCTGTTCGGCGCAAAGCTCGGGGACTCGTCCTGGCTGCCCGCTGACACGACGAGCAGGTCACGGCGTCGCATGTCCATGACCGCTATGCGGTAATTGCCCTGATCGTTGTGCACCATCGCCAGCTTGGTGCCATCCGGTGAGAGCCGCGGTCGGGCATTATAACTCCCCTCGAAGGAGATGCGTTCCGGGGTGCCTCCGGTCGCGGAAACGCGATAGATCTGCGGTCCGCCGCTGCGATCGGACGTGAAATAAATGAAGCGCCCATCGGGCGACCAGCTGCCTTCCGTGTCGATCGCCCGATGCGTCGTCAGCCGCTGTTTCTGGCGCGCGTTCAGATCGAGCAAGTAGATGTCCGGGTTGCCGTCCACGCCACCCAGAGTGAGCACGAGCTTGCGGCCGTCCGGCGAAAACGAGGGTGCGCCGTTGATGCCGGGTTCGTTCGACACCCGTATGCGATTGCCGGTGCGCAGGGTCTGCACAAAAATCGACGACCGGCTGCCCTCGAAGGACACATAAGCCAGGCGCCGGCTGTCCGGTGACCATGCCGGCGACATGATCGGATCCGTGCTTTCCATGATTGTATGTTCGTTCTCGCCGTCCTGGTCCGCGACGACGAGCGAGTACAGCCGCGATTGCCCGCGCTGCTCGGCCGTCACGTACGCGACCTTGGTGGCGAACACGCCGGCAATCCCCGTGAGCTTCTCGAAGATCATGTCGGCGGCCCGGTGGGCCGTCATGCGCATCGTCCCCTCGCTCGCAGGCATTCGATAGCCGACCAGCTGGTCGCGGCGGAACACGTCGAAAAGCTGAAACTGAACGTCGAATACGTTGTCGGCGGTCTGAGTGACCTTGCCCACGACAACCGCCTCGACACCTAGAATCGACCAATCGTCGAAATCGACGTCGGCTCCCGTCGTCGGCTTCTGCAGCATGTCCGCTTCAGGAATCGCCGCAAACCGGCCGCTGCGCTCGAGATCGTTGCCAATGACCTCAGCGACCGCCAGCGGCGCCTCGGGGCCCTGGCCTTCCCACCCGAAGGGCACGATCGCGACCGGCGTCCGCTTGCCGACGCCCTGCGTGATTTCGATGTTCAACTCCGCACGAAGGGCGCCCGGCAGAACCGTCGTCAGGACAATCAGCATGAATTTAAGTTTGCGCACTTTGGCCTCTGAGATCGTCAAACGCGCTTATTGTTCAGGTTTGAAAGTAAACCGCAAGTTACGTTCGAAGAGATTCGGATCGGACGGCAGCGGCAATGGCGACGCCTTGTAGATCGCTGCCTCGATGGAACGCTTGACAGCAGCATCGCCATTGCAGGCACCGATCGTGACATCGACGACTTCACCACCCGGTAACTGTCGCACGCTGACGACACATTCGAGACCCGGGCCGGCGCTCGCCGGCTTGACCCAGTTCCGCTCGACTTTCTGCTGCAGCGCGAACATGTAGCGTTCGAGCGCTCCCGCATCGACCGCTGCGAGGCGCGCGTCCTCGGCGCCAATCTCTGCCCGCCGCGCCGCGGCCTCGGCTTCCCGCCGGATACGCTCGTTTTCCTGACGCTGCCGTTCGATATCCTCCTGGCGCTGACGCTCGGCCTCCTGGCGCTGGCGCTCGCGCTCCGCCTCTTCCTTGCGCCGGCGTTCGGCTTCCTCTGCGAGCCTGCGACGCTCGGCCTCCTCCTCGAGACGCCGCTTTTCCGCTTCCGCGGCCAGCCGCTTTTGCTCGGCTTCCTCGGCCAGGCGCTGCTTCTCGGCTTCTTCCGCAAGCCGCTTTTGCTCGGCTTCCTCGGCCAGGCGCTGCTTCTCCGCTTCTTCCGCAAGCCGTTTCTGCGCCGCTGCCTCCTGCTGGATACGCTGCAGACGCTCGCGTTCGCGCACGGCCTCTTCCAGGCGTTGTTGCTCCTCGACCTCGCGGCGCAGCCGTTCCGCGTCCTCGCGTTCGGCCTCGGTGGGTCGCGGCGGCGCTTCCTCGACCGGGGGCAGAACGACCGCGCTGTCGGTAATCAGGGTACCCTTGATTGCGAGCGGCACGACCGGGCGGTTCGCGCGTTTCCAGTCGAACGCGATCACGAGCGTCGCAAACACGACGAAATGCAGCAGCAACGCCAGCGTCATCGGAATGATGTTGAAACGGTCGCGTAACTTGCCGCGGCTCATGCGCTTAGTCGGGAACCGGGTACGTATCCAGCGGATCCGTGACGAAACCGACGCTGTCGGCGCCGGCCTGCTGCAGAAGCACCATCGCCCCGACCACGTTGCCGTACGGCACGAGCCTGTCCGCCTTGACGAGGATCGGCGTGGCAGGCCGGTTCCGCAGGACCGCTCCGACCCGCGCGACGATCTCCTTCGCCGTCGCCGGTTCGTCCTCAGCATCGCCCACGTTGACAAAGAGATTGCCATCGCGGTCCACGCTGACGACCAGCGGCGGGTGATCGGGCACGTCTTCGATCGGCTCCGCGCCCGCCCTTGGGAGCTCTACTTCCACGCCCTGCGTCAGCAGCGGTGCGGTCACCATAAAGATCACGAGCAAAACGAGCATGACGTCGATATACGGGACGACATTAATTTCGCCCATGAGCTTGCGTTTCTGCAGCGGCGTCGTCATCTCAGCCTCCTTTCCGCTTGCGCGCATGGCGCTGCAGAATGCTCGAAAATTCCTCGGTGAAACCGTCGTAGCGATATTCCAGGCGCACGACTTTGTCCGCATACCGGTTGTACGCGATGACGGCCGGGATCGCGGCGAACAGGCCCATGGCGGTTGCAATCAGCGCCTCGGCGATCGGCGGCGCAACCGTGGCAAGCGTCGCCGACTGCACGTTGGCGAGCCCCAGAAACGCGTTCATGATGCCCCATACCGTACCGAACAAACCAACGTAAGGACTCGTCGATCCGACCGTTGCAAGCGTCGCGAGGCCCTGCTCGAGGCGGTCGACTTCGCGCATCTGGGCGACCCGCATCGCGCGCCGGCATTCGTCGATCAGCTTGTCCGTCCCGACATCGGCCTGCTGCATCAGCCGGTTGAACTCGCGAAAGCCGGCTTCGAAAATGTTGGCCATGCCGACACTTTTGTCGCGCTCACGCGCCGCGCTGTTGTACAGGGTGTTCAAATCGCCGCCCGACCAGAAGTTCACCTCGAAGCTGTCCGACGCGTCTTTTGTTCGCACCAGGAGCCGTCGCTTCGTGAATATGATCGTCCACGAGTACAGCGACGCCGCGATGAGCAGAACCATTACGATCTGGACGGGCAGGCTGGCCTCGAACACCAGCGCCACAACGGACATGTCGGAAGTCATAGTCGTTATTCCCCAAACAGCGAAGCAGGTACGCGCGCCGGTCGCATCGTGTCGGCGTTCAGGTACGCCGCCCGAATGCTGGCTCGGCACAGCAGTTTGCCGTCCAGGCCGGCGCGATAAATACATTGCTCGATATCGAACGATGCGCGTGACAGCTTGTCGAGCGCGGCCGTGACGCGCAGCTCGTCATTGAAGCGAGCCGGCGTGATGAATTGCGCCCGGGTCTCGGTCACAACGAAAATGCGCCGTTCCCGCTCCATGAGCCCGAGCTGGTCGACACCCAGGGAGCGCAGCCACTCCGTACGCGCACGCTCCATGAAGCGAAAATAGTTCGCGTAATAAACGACACCCTGGGCATCGGTGTCTTCGTAATAGACGCGAATCGGCCAGGAAAAGCGTCCGGGCACGCTCTCTCTTGCCATCGAAATGTCAGTCCTCGTCGAAAAGCGGTAGCTCGGTTGGCTTGTCGGTCGCCGGCGCCGCGAGGCCGAATAGCAGGTAGGCGTTTCGCGTGGCCATGCGGCCTCGCGACGTACGCATCATGAATCCCTGCTGGATCAAATACGGCTCCAACACGTCTTCGATCGTGCCGCGCTCCTCGCCGACCGCGGCGGCGAGACTTTCGATGCCGACCGGGCCGCCGTCGAATTTTTCGATGATCGTCTGCAGGAGCCGTCGGTCCATCGCATCGAAACCGTGCGGGTCGACTTCAAGCATGTCCATTGCGCCGGTCGCAACGGCCGCGGTAACGACTCCGTCGGCCTCTACCTCGGCGAAATCGCGCACGCGGCGAAGCAGCCGATTTGCGATGCGCGGCGTGCCGCGGGCCCGCCGCGCAATTTCCACCGCCCCCGCTTGCTCGATGGGAAGATTCAAGATACCCGCCGAGCGCTTTGCTATTGCCTCGAGATCGGCGGTGGAATAAAACTCCAGCCGTTGGACGATGCCGAAGCGGTCGCGCAGCGGCGAGGTCAACAGCCCGGCGCGGGTCGACGCGCCGACGAGCGTAAACGGCGGCAGATCGAGCTTGATCGAGCGTGCCGCAGGCCCTTCGCCGATCATGATATCGAGCTGAAAGTCCTCCATGGCCGGATACAGCACCTCTTCGACGACAGGACTCAGGCGGTGGATCTCGTCGACAAACAGCACGTCGTTCGGCTCGAGGTTCGTCAGGATCGCGGCGAGATCTCCCGGCCGTTCGAGTACCGGTCCCGCTGTCTGGCGCAGATTGACCCCCATCTCGTTGGCCACGATGTGAGCGAGCGTCGTCTTGCCGAGGCCTGGAGGACCGAAAATCAGCACGTGATCGAGCGCCTCGCCGCGGCGCCGGGCCGCTTCGATGAAAATCGCCATCTGCTGCTTCACGGCGGGCTGGCCGACATACTCGGCCAGCGTTTTCGGCCGGATCGCGCGATCAAACGCGACGTCCTCGCCGCGGGGCGCCGCGCTGGTCAGGCGATCGTGCTCGACTCCGGCCACGCTCAGCCCGCTGCCTGCCTCAGGGCAAGACGAATGATGTCTTCTGCAGTTTTGCCGTCGACGTTTACGTCTCCGATCAGCTTGTTGACCTCCTTCGGCTTGTAGCCCAGCGCGATCAGGGCGTCGACCGCCTCGCTGCGCGGGCTCGTTTCAAGGCTCAGGCGCTTAGCAGAAGCGCCCGTCGGCAGCGCCTCGACGCGGTCGCGCATTTCGATGATCAGGCGATCGGCAGTTTTCTTGCCGACGCCGGGGATCTTGACAAGCATCGCCGCGTCCTCGTATTCGACGCAGCGCTGGAAGTCGGTGACGCTCATCGCGGACAGTATAGCGAGGCCCATTTTCGCGCCAACGCCGCTGATCCTGAGCAGCGAGCGAAACAAAGCACGTTCTTCGAGCGTCGCGAATCCATACAGTTGCTGGGCATCCTCGCGAACGACGAGGTGTGTAAAGAGCGAGAGCTCGGAGTCGATTGCGGGCAGGTTCAAAAACGTGGACATCGGCGTCTCGACCTCGTAGCCGACACCGTTACAGTCGAGGACGATCTGCGGCGCCTGCTTCCACGTCAGTCGGCCGCGCAGTGAGCCGATCATCGCAAACCTGCCAGGGCCCTGGAGTCGTCGAGTCGCTGACGCAGCCCGCGCCGGTGGCCGAAACAGATTGCCGTCGCGAGGGCATCGGCCGCGTCCGGCGCGGGTGTGCCGTCGAGGCCAAGCAATGAGACGACCATGTGCTGCACCTGCGCTTTGCTGGCCGAGCCGTTGCCGACGACCGCCTGTTTCACTTCCCGTGGCGCATATTCATGGACCTCCAATTCGAACGCAAACGTTGCGCAAAGCGCGGCGGATCGCGCATGCCCGAGCTTCAGCGCGCTGCTCGCATTGCGTGCCATGAACACGCTCTCGATTGCGACGACGTCGGGGCGGAACTCGGTGACGATATCGCTCACCGCCCGAAATATGCCTCGCAGCCGCGCCGGGAACTCCCCGGTGGGCGTGCGTACCGTGCCGCTCGCGACGTAGGTCGGCCGATCGCCATCGAAATCGAGCACGCCGAAGCCGGTCCGCCGGGAGCCGGGATCGATGCCGAGTATGCGCCGCTTATCGCTCAACGGGTGCCTCAGAGTTCAGCCAGCACATCGTCGCTGATGTCCGCGTTGCTGTATACGACCTGGACATCGTCGAGATCCTCGAGCGTCTCCAGGAGCTGCACCATCGACTGCGCAGCGTCGGCGTCGAGTACCGAGCTCGTCGACGCGCGCATCGTGAGCTCGGCCGATTCGGGCTCGAAGCCCGCCGCAATCATCGCATCCCGGACCACCTCGAAGTCGGCGGGATCCGTGAGGACTTCGATCGACTGGTCGGTATCGACGATGACGTCTTCCGCACCGGCCTCGATCGCAGCCTCGGTAATCGCATCCTCGTCGCGGCCCGGCGGGTACAGGAGCTGTCCGACGTGATTGAAGAGGTAGCTGACCGAGCCGTCCGCCCCCAGGTTGCCGCCAGACTTCGAGAACGCGTGGCGCACGTCCGCGACGGTGCGATTGCGGTTGTCGGTCAGGCAGTCGACCATGACCGCCGTGCCGCACGGTCCATAGCCCTCATAGCGGATTTCCTGAAAGTCGGCGTCGTCGAGCTCGCCGCAACCGCGCCGGATCGCCCTCTCGATATTGTCCTTGGGCATGCTCTGCGTCCTGGCCTTGTCGACCGCCAGGCGCAGCCTGGGGTTTGCGCCGAGATCGCCGCCGCCCAGGCGGGCCGCGACCGTGATCTCGCGAATCAGTTTCGTGAACAGCTTGCCGCGCTTCTTGTCCTGGGCGCCCTTGCGATGCTGGATATTCGCCCACTTGCTGTGTCCTGCCATGCTCTCCTGCCCGGCTTCAGAAACAGTCGGCAGAATCCGACCCGAGAACGGCCCGGCGCACCACAACCGACCTGCCCGAGGCTCGGATTGTGGCCGAGGATTGATCGATCCAAAAATGCCCAGGCCGCGCGTCGGACCGCAGTACGGCCCCGACTGCGCGTATGATAACGGTTCTCGTGAACACAGGCACACCGGAAAAGCTGGCCAATATGTCGGCAAACGGGACCTCCGGGGCCGAGCCGGACGCCGCGCTTGAAGACCCCGTGCGCGCCGCCGAGGCGCTAGCCGAATCGCTGCCTGACGCGCCGGGCCGCGACGCGCTCCTGCGCGAAGGGCACGACATCGCCGCGATCGTCGCCGGCCTGGGCCTGCCGGCCGAGCTCGTCGCTGCGGTGCGCCTGTACCCCCCGATGCGGGAGGGATTAATAGACAAAAAACAACTAGAAAATAATAAATTAGGAAATATTTCTCGAATCATTGTTGACTTGGTGCAGCTCGGGCGATTCACACTGCCTGCCGACTGGCAGCCTGGCGAGGCGCTGGCCGTCAGCCAGTCGGAAGCGTTGCGCAAGATGCTCCTGGCCGTCGTTGCCGACGCCCGCTTGGTCCTCGTCCGCATCGCCGAGCAGCTGTATCGCCTGCGGCGTGCGAAGCAGGCGCCCGACCGCGAGCGGCGCGCTCTGGCCCTCGAAACTCGGGAAATCTACGCAGCGCTCGCGAATCGGCTCGGCGTATGGCAGCTCAAATGGGAACTCGAGGACCTCGCGTTTCGATTCCTCGAGCCCGAGACCTACCAGTCCCTGGCCAACGCGCTTAACGAAAAGCGTGCGGAGCGCGAGCGCTTTATCGAGTCCGTAACCGCAACGCTGAAGGCAGAACTCGACAAGCAGGGCATCCGCGCCGAGATTAGCGGGCGACCCAAACACATTTACAGCATCTGGCGCAAAATGCAGCGCAAGGACCGCGCACTCGAGGCCCTGTACGATATCCGCGCGGTGCGGATCCTGGTCGACGACGTCCGGGACTGCTATGCGGCGCTCGGCGCCGTCCACAACCTCTGGTCGTACCTTCCAGGCGAATTCGACGATTACATCGCCAATCCCAAGGGCAACGACTACCGCTCTTTGCATACCGCCGTCATTGGCCCTGAGGGTAAGACGCTGGAGGTGCAGATACGAACCTATGCCATGCACCGCCAGGCGGAACTCGGCGTAGCGGCCCACTGGCGTTACAAGGAGGGCGGCGGTGCGGAAGCGGCTTTCGATCAAAAAATTCGCTTCCTGAGGCAGCTACTGGAGCCGAGCGAGGGCGGCGCCGATCTGCTCGATCAGCTCCGCGACGACGTGTTCGAGGACCATGTTTACGCGATCAGCCCGAAAGGCGACGTCGTCGAGCTGCCCGCAGACGCGACGCCACTGGATTTCGCGTATCACGTTCACACCCAGGTTGGCCACCGCTGCCGCGGCGCGAAAGTGAACGGACGCATCGTGCCGCTCACGTACAGGATCCGGAACGGCGATCGGGTCGAAATCATCACCGGCAGCCAGCCCCAACCGAGCCGAGACTGGCTGAGCCCGCGGCTCGGCTACCTCGCTGGCGCACGCAGCCGCGCGAAGGTTCGCAGCTGGTTCCGGCAGCAGGATCGTGAGCAGCATCAGCGCCAGGGTCGGGACATTCTCGATCGGGAGCTGGCGCGCCTCGGCGCGCGCGACATTGCCACCGACAGCATCGCCGCAAAGCTCAAGTTCAGGGATACCGAGGCACTATGCGTCGCGCTGGGCGCGGGCGACGTCACGTCGGCCGCAATCGCCACGGCGCTGCAAGGCCTGCGTGGCGGCGCGGTCCGGGAGGCCGAACGCCCGCTTCGCACACCGTCGAAAACGGGCGACCGGACCGCGGGCGTCGCGGTAAGCGGCATCGGCGACCTGCTGTGCAACTTCGCACGCTGCTGCAGACCGGTGCCGCCTGAGGCGATCGCCGGCTACATCACTCAGGGGCGCGGCGTTTCGATCCATCGGCAGGACTGCGGGAACCTGCTCGGGCTCGGCAGGCGCCATCCGGAGCGCATGATCGAAGTCACTTGGGGCGCGTCCGCAGCCTCGACCTATCCTGTCGATCTGGAACTGCGGGCGTTCGACCGCAGCGGCCTGCTGCGGGACGTCAGCACGGTGCTCGCGGACGAAAAGGGCAACGTGACGGCGCTAACCAGCCGCACGGACCGCAAAACGCTGCAGACGATCATGGAGATCAGCGTGGAGGTTCCCGACCTCCCCGCCCTGAGCACGGCTATCTCGCGGCTCGAGCAGCTGCCGAACGTTACGTCCGTCCGACGGAAGACCTGAAAGCGAATAGCCTAACTCGCGCCGTCGGCGCGGGGCCGCTTCGCGATATCGGTGGCGAGCGCCATCATCGACGTAAGGTCAGCGAGGTTGGCGGGCACGACAAAGGTATTGCCGGCCTTCGCCAGGTTGCCCAATTGACTCACATACTGTTCCGCTATGCGCAGCTGCATCGCTTCGGCGCCGCCCTGGGCGACGACCGAGGCAGCGACGCGGCGCAGACCCTCCGCTGTGGCAGTGGCGACCGCAAGTATCGCCTGAGCCTCGCCCTCCGCTTCATTTATCTGCTGCGTCTTGACCGCCTCGGATTCCTTGATGACGCGCTGCTTTTCGCCTTCGGCCTGGTTGATTTTCGCGTCGCGCTCGCCTTCGGAAGTCAGGATGACCGCGCGCTTTTCACGCTCTGCGCGCATCTGCTTTTCCATCGCGCTGAGCACGTCCTGCGGGGGATTTATGTTCTTGATCTCGTAGCGCAGCACCTTGACGCCCCAGGGATCGGACGCCTTGTCAAGCTCCGCAACGACGTTGGCATTGATTGTGCTGCGTTCCTCGAATGTCCGATCGAGATCGATCTTGCCGATCTCGCTACGCAGCGTCGTTTGCGCGAGCTGTGAGATCGCGAACATGTAGTCGCCAATGCCGTATGACGCGCGTCCGGGATCGAGCACCTGCATGTAAAGGACGCCGTCGACACCGACCTGCACGTTGTCGTTCGTGATACAGATCTGCTCGGCGATGTCTACCGCCTGCTCCTTGAGCGTGTGCCTGTAGGCGACGCGCTCCAAAAAAGGCACCAGAATGTGAAACCCCGCGTCGAGCTTGCGGCTGAACTTGCCCAGACGCTCGACCACGTAGGCATTCTGCTGCGGGACTACGACCGCAGTCTTGACCAGTATGATGATTGCAACGATCGCGACGGCGAGTGCGACGAAAAACGATTCCATCATTGAGCCCCTTGTTGGCCGGTATCAGTCCGGGCGTGACGTCAGTCGGCCGTGACGTTCAGCGTGAGTCCGTCCACCTTGACAATCGTGGCGCGCGTGCCGCTCGCGATTTCCGTAGCGCCGACGTTGCGCACGGTCCATTTCGAGCCGCGAAATTCCATGCGCGCGTCGGCGCCGGGTGCAAGGCTCTCGGTGACATCGAGCGTATGGCCGGACAGCGTCTCCCGGAACCCGACGGCGCCGCCACGGATTTTCTCGTATAGGCTCTTGCGAAACGTGAACATGAAACCGACCGAGAGAATTGCGAACGCCACCCACTGCGCCCATTCCGGAAGCGTGAGCCCGAGAAGGTTGGCGGCGCCGACCAGGGTCGCGGCGATGCCCATGAAAACGAGATAGAACTGAGCGTCGATTGCAAACAGCTCGGCGCCGAGCAGAAGCGCGCCGATAATCATCCATCCCCACCAGGTCATGAACCTCCTCCCTGTTTCGAGACGCGACTATAGCGAACGGCAATGATTCCCGAAACCTCATCGCCACCCATGCTCGCCCGATATCAGGTACCATCCGGCGCCATTGCCAGCGTTCGCGAACCGAGGCCCGCATGCAGTCAATCGTCGACTCGATCAATTCCGTCGTGTGGAGCAGCGCACTCGTCTATCTGTGCCTCGGCGCCGGACTGTTCTTCTCGATTTTGACACGATTCGTGCAGGTGCGGCTGTTCCGCGAAATGATACGGCTGCTATTCGCGAGCAAGGCGTCCGCTCAGGGAATCTCGTCGTTCCAGGCACTGTCCGTGTCGCTCTCGGGCCGGGTCGGAACGGGTAATATCGCCGGCGTTGCCGCGGCGATCGGCTTCGGCGGGCCCGGAGCCGTATTCTGGATGTGGGTCGTTGCATTTCTCGGCGCATCCACGGCTTACATCGAATCGGCGCTGGGCCAGATCTACAAGGAGGAGGACGAAGGCCAGTACCGCGGCGGTCCGGCGTTCTACATCGAAAAGGCGCTCGGGCAAAAATGGTATGCCTGGATTTTCGCAATCACGACGATACTCGCGACCGGCCTGCTGCTGCCGGGCGTGCAGTCGAACAGTATCAGCAACGCCGCCGAGCTTGCGTTCGGACCCGGGCAGATGATTGCGACCGATCTCGGCGAGCTGAGCGTCACAAAGATCGTCACGGCAACCGTCGTCGTCGCGGTGCTCGGCTTCATCATTTTCGGCGGCGTCAAGCGTATCGCGCACTTCACGCAGGTCGTCGTGCCGTTCATGGCACTTGCCTACGTCACCACCGCGGTCGTGATCGTTGCGCTGAACGTCTCCGAACTGCCGGACATCATCGCGCTCATTGTTACGGACGCATTTACGCCGATGGCGGGCGTCGGCGCCGCGATCGGCTGGGGCGTGAAGCGCGGCGTCTACTCGAACGAGGCCGGCCAGGGCACCGGCCCGCACGCCGCGGCGGCATCGGAGGTTCAGCATCCGGCACAGCAGGGCCTGGTGCAGGCGTTTTCCGTTTACATCGATACGCTTTTCGTTTGCACTGCGACCGCGTTTATGATTCTGATTACCGGCGCGTACAACGTTCACGATGGGGACGGCGGATTTTTCACACAGAATCTGCCGGCGAGCGTCCAGGCCAACAGCCCGGCGTTCACGCAATTCGCCCTGGAGTCGGTTCTACCGAACGTCGGTAAGCCGTTCGTCGCAGTCGCGCTGTTTTTCTTCGCGTTCACGACGCTGTTGGCGTATTACTATATCGCCGAGACAAACGTCGCATATCTCAGGCGAACGTTCAAAATCCCGGGCGAGATGGCTGCGCTGAAGCTCGCGCTGATGGCATCGGTTTTTTATGGCGCCGTGCGCACGGCGGATCTCGCCTGGGGCCTCGGCGACATCGGCGTCGGCATCATGGCCTGGCTGAACATCATCGCAATCCTGATCCTGTTCTTCATGGGCCGCCCGGCGCTCCGCGCGCTCGCCGACTATGAGGCGCAGCGCAAGGCCGGCGTAAGTCGATACACATTCGATCCCGAAAAGCTGGGTATCCGGAACGCGGATTTCTGGACGAGGTGATTCGCGGCTGGAAGCCGCTCCCACGCCAGGTCAGCCTACTGCAAATTCGCGGCTGGAAGCCGCTCCCACGCCAGGTCGGCGTGCTGCAAATTCGCGGCTGGAAGCCGCTCCCACGCCACCTAGGTCTACTCAGTAATTTCGGGGCTGGCGGTCCCTGGCAGAATTGCGCCTTGCTCAGCGGTTTGTGAAGTTCAGGGCCCGCTTGTCGGCGGCGAGCGCAGCCTCGTGCACCGCCTCGGCCAGGCTCGGGTGCGCGTGGATCGTCCGCTGAATGTCCTCGGTACTCGCCGAGAACTCCATCGCCAGCACGGCCTCGGCGATGAGCTCACCCGCCATCGGGCCGATGATGTGGACACCCAGGATCTCATCGTCGTCTTTTGCCGAAATGACTTTGACCATACCTGCAGTTTGCTCCATCGCCTTCGCCCGACCACTCGCTGCGAATGGAAATGAACCGGTCTTGTACGGCCGGCCGCTTTGCCTGACTTCGTCCTCGGTCTTGCCGACCCAGGCAATTTCCGGCGCCGTGTAAATCACTGACGGGATGACGTCGTAATTGACTTCTGCGATTTCCCCCGCGATGAGGTCTGCGGCCATGACGCCTTCCTCCGATCCCTTGTGCGCAAGCATCGGCCCGCGCACGCAGTCGCCGATCGCAAACACGCCCTTCACCCGAGTCCGACATTCGTCATCCACTTCGACAAAGCCCTGCGTATCCAGCCCGACGCCTGCATCGTCGGCGAGCAATCCCTCCGTAAATGGCCGGCGCCCGACGGCGACGATCAGCTTGTCGACCTCGAGCGTATGGGCACCCGATTTGTCTTCGTACTCGACCTTGACACCCGCGCCGCGAGTCGTTGCGGCCGTAACCTTCGCACCGAGGTGAATAGCCAGACCCTGCGACTTGAACTCCTTTGCAGCCACTTTCGCCACGTCGCGATCCGCCATGTACAGGAAATCCTCGAGCGCCTCCAGGACCGTAACGTCGGAGCCCAGCCGCGCCCAGACGCTGCCGAGCTCGAGGCCAATCACACCGGCACCGACTACGCCGAGCCGTCCCGGGACGGAATCGAATTCCAACGCGTCCCAGGAATCGACGATGCGCTCGCCGTCGAACGGGGCGACTTTGAGTTCGATCGGCGCAGAGCCACTCGCCAGGATAACGAAGCGCGCCTCGAGCGTTTCCGGCGAGCCGTCGCTCGGCGTAAATTCGACCCGCCGTTCGGCAAGCAGCTTGCCGTGGCCGACGAGCCCGTCAACCTTGTTTGCCTTGAAGAGTCCCGCAATGCCGCCCGTCAGCTGCCGCACGATTCCTGCCCGGCGCTTCTGCATCGCGACGATGTCCATCGCAACGTCGCCGACGGCAATTCCGTGCGTCTTGAATTCGTGCTTGGCCCGGTAAAACAGCTCTGAGGTCTCGAGCAGGGCCTTCGACGGGATACACCCGGCGTTCAGGCAGGTGCCGCCGAATGCGTTTTTGCCGTCACGGTTTTGCCACTCGTCGATACAGGCAACCTTGAGCCCGTGCTGGGCCGCGCGGATCGCCGCTATGTACCCGGCTGGTCCGGCGCCGATCACGACTACGTCGTAGCTCTTGCTCATGTGAATGCAATGACCCGTTTCTTGTCGATGTTCAGATCTGCAGAAGCAGGCGGCCCGGATCCTCGAGGCAATTCTTGATGGTTACCAGGAACTGCACGGCCTCGCGTCCGTCGATGATGCGGTGATCGTAAGTCAGCGCAAGGTACATCATCGGCCGCACGCGGACCTCCCCATCGACGACCATAGGCCGCTTTTGAATCGCGTGCATGCCGAGGATCCCGCTCTGCGGTGGATTCAGAATCGGCGTGGACAGCATCGATCCGAAGATACCGCCATTCGTGATCGAGAACGTGCCGCCGGTCAGTTCCTCCATGCCGATACTGCCGTCCTGGGCCTTCATCGCAAGCTGTCCGAGCTCGCGCTCGAAATCGGCAAAGCTCATCTGGTCGACATCGCGCAGCACCGGCACCATCAGGCCTCGCTCCGTGGACACGGCGATGCCGAGATCGTAGTAATTGTGGTAAACGATGTCGTTGCCTTCGACGGACGCATTGACGACCGGAAACTTCTTGAGCGCCTCGACCGATGCCTTCGCAAAAAACGACATGAAACCCAGGCGCACACCGTGTTCTTTCTCGAAGCTGTCCCGGTACCGGCTGCGCAATGCCATGACCTCGGTCAGGTCGACCTCGTTGAATGTCGTCAACATCGCCGCCGTGCGCTGCGCCTCGACCAGGCGTTCCGCGATGCGCGCCCGCAGGCGCGTCATCGGTACTCGTTGTTCGCTCCGCGCCGGCCCGACCGCCCCGTCGCCGCCGGCGACGACCGGCGTCGGTTCGGCGCTGGCAACGCCACCACCGCCCTCCGATTTCAGGAACGCCATTACGTCGCCCTTCGTGATGCGGCCGTCCTTCCCGGAACCCGGCACCATGGTCGCATCCAGATCGTGCTCCTCGAGCAGGCGCCGCACCGCCGGACTGGTCTTGATCGGACCTGAGTCCGGTTGCTTGGCCGCGCCCGAGCCCGACTCGCCAACCTGAGCTTCGGCGGCTTCCCGATCGCCCGATGGCTCGGCATCCGCATCGACCTCGCCTTCCTCGAGGAGCGCGAGAACATCGCCGGCAGTCACGGTCGCACCATCGCTGACCTTGATCTCGGTCAGGGTGCCGGAGGCCGGAGCCGGTACCTCTAGGACCACCTTATCGGTCTCCAGGTCGACCAGATTCTCGTCGCGGCTGACGGAGTCGCCGGGCTGCTTGTGCCAGGCAACGAGCGTCGCATCGCTGACCGATTCAGGAAGCGGCGGTACCTTGATTTCTATGCTCATTCGGTCATCCGTGGCGTATTTCTGGGTTTGGCCGACTTGCTCGCCTTGGTTTCGATATCGAGCGCCGCCTCGACGAGCGCCTGCTGCTGCTGCAGGTGCAGCTTGTAAATGCCGGAGGCGGGTGCCGCAGCGCTGGGCCGGCCCGCGTAGTACAGCGTCTGATGGTCATCAAGCGGGTCCTGCAGCCGATGCCGAATTTGATACCACGCGCCCTGGTTCTGCGGCTCTTCCTGACACCAGACGATCGCCTCGACGTGCGCGTACTGCCCCAAAAGCCCTGCGAATTCCTCGACCGGAAACGGGTACAGCTGCTCCAATCGTATCAGCGCAATGTCGGAGATGCCGTGGACCTGCCGGGCCTCGAGCAGGTCGTAGTAGACTTTGCCGCTGCACAGCACGAGCCGCCGCGTCTTCGCCGCG